>JANOBH010000128.1:0-17892 GCA_031411535.1 Chthoniobacter sp.
GGCGACGCCGTCATCGAGGACATGGGCAGCTCGAATGGCACGATGCTCGAAGGGCAGCCCGTGAGCCGGGCCACCGTGCTGCGCCCCGGCCAGAAGATGCAGCTCGGGCAGGTCGCGCTCGTGCTGCGCTACCACGCCGCCGCGCCGGCTGAGCACCGCTCGGTCGCCGAGAAGCGCGCCACGCTGCTGCGCGTGCTGCCGGCGGATCTGCTGCTGGGAAAAAAATACGAGCCGGGGAAGCTCGTCGCGCAGGGAGGCATGGGCGCGATCCTCAGCGCGAAGGAGCCGTCCATCGACCGTACGGTGGCGATGAAGGTGATGCTCGACAACCCGTCGCCCGCCGACGTGCTGCGCTTCGTTTCCGAGGCGAAGATCACCGGCCAGCTCGAACATCCGAACATCGTCCCCGTCCACGAGCTGGGCGTGGATGAAAAGGCGCAGGTTTTTTACACGATGAAATTCGTGCGCGGGATCACGCTGATGAAGGTGCTCGACCTCATCGCGGAGGGACAGGCCGCGACGGTCGCGAAATACCCGCTCGGGCAGTTGCTCACGGTTTTCCAAAAGGTCTGCGACGCCATCGCCTTCGCGCACTCGAAAGGCGTGATCCACCGCGACCTGAAGCCGGACAACGTGATGATCGGCGACTTCGGCGAGGTGCTCGTCATGGACTGGGGCCTGGCGAAAGTGCTCGATCCCACGCGGGGCAAGGCGGCTGCGTATGACGGGCGCTCGATCATCCGCACCGGCGTGCGCAAGGAACTGGAGGCTGCCGAACTCGAATCCGCGCACGTCATGGGCACGCCGCAGTACATGGCCCCCGAGCAGGCGTGGGGCGCGCACGACAAGCACGACACGCGCACCGATGTCTATGCGCTCGGAGCGATCCTCTACCACATCCTGACGCTGCATCCGTCCGTGGATGGTGCCGAACCGCAGGCCGTGCTGAGCAAAGTGGCGCGCGGGCAGTTCGAGTCGCCCGCGCTCGCGACCAGCGGCGCGAAACGGCTCCCGCATCTCCCCGGCGGGCGCGTGCCGGATTCACTCTCCGCAGTGACGATGAAAGCGATGGCGCTGCATCAGGACGCGCGCTATCCGGGCGTGCCGGAGTTTCAGGCCGAGATCGCGGCGTTTCAGAACGGCTTCGCCACCGGCGCGGAGAAAGCCGGGCCGGTGAAGCAGCTCCTGCTCGGCATCAAGCGCAGCTTTCGCCCGCAGGGAAACGGCCGGAAGTAGGGCTGACCTCCACCATCCCGCGGTCATCCTGAGCGGAGTTCCGTCGCGGGCGCAGGCGGGACGGAACGCAGTCGAAGGACCCCGGCGATTGCGTGCGACACTGCCACTGAATTCGCGGGGTCGTTGCTTCCCCGCCTCCGCCCACTCGGCTGTCTCGCGGACTCGGCTCGACTCCGCTGCGCCCGCCTTTCCGCCTCCGCTCCGCTCAGGATGACACGGGAGGGGAGCGGCGATTTCAGGAGATCGCGCCGCTACTGCTCCACGCGGTAGAGGTGCGTTTTCGTGCGGAGGAAAAGCGCCTTTCCCGCAACCGCGGGCGACGCCATGAAGCCGGCATCGAACTGGCCTTCGCCGAGCACCTTGAATTCCCGGCCCGGCGCGATTGCCGTCACCTTGCCCTCCTCGTTGCACGCGTAGATGCGGCCGTCGGCGAAGACTGGCGCGGCCGAGAAATTCCCGCCGATGCGCTCCGACCACACGACGGCTCCGGTCTTTGCGTCCACGCATGTCGCGATGCCGCCATCATTGATCGCGTAGATCAGGTCGCCGATGAGCAGAAGCGACGGCTTGTTTGGCGCGGACTTCTTCAACGACCACGCGAGCGAGTCCGGCGGGAGCACGCCGGTGCCGCCGAGCTTGAGCGCGAGGATCTGACCTTTGCCAAAGCCTGCCGGGATGAAGACCATTCCGAGTCCCGCGACCGGCCGCGTGGCCGCGCTGTGATTGCTCCGGTCCTCATAGCGCCAGATTTCCTTCCCGGTTTTCGGATCGTAGCCGTAGTGCGCCTTGGCTCCGCTGCTGATGAGCACGGGCTGGCCGCCGGCGTCGATGACGTGTGGCGTGGAGAAGGCCTTGCGGTAGTCGCCCTCGCTCTCGGGTTTGCCGTCCTTGCCGAGATCCTGGTAGTCCACGGAGCGCTCGGTGCGCCACACGGTCTTGCCCGTCTTCTTGTCGAGCGCGACGACGAACTGCGCGTCGCTCCCGTCGAAATTCATGATCAGCAGATCGCCCCAGACGATCGGCGATGAGCCTGCGCCGCGGAAGTGATTGCAGACAAAGTCGGTGCGCTCCCACAGTTTCGCGCCCGTCTTGGTGTCCAGGCATGCTGTGCCCGGCGAGCCAAAGGTCACATAGATCCGCCCGTCCTCGATGACGGGCGTGGGCGAGGCGTAGCTGTTGAACTTGTGGCAGAACTGCGGGGCAGCCACGCGGAAGAGCACCTCGTCGCGCAGCACCTTGCCGGAGTCACGATCCAAGCACACCACGCTGAGCGCGGTGCCGTCCTCGGTGGCCGTGGTCATCCACACCTGCGAGCCCCAGATGACGGGTGAAGACCACGCCTTTCCGTGGATCGCGGTCTTCCACTTCACCTGCTCGGACTCGCTGAATTTCGCCGGCAAGCCGGCCGAGTCGCTCTGCCCGTCGCCGGCCGGGCCGCGGAACTGCGGCCAGTTTTCACCGGCCCAGAGCGATGTCGTGAAAAGGAGAGCGGCGAGAGCGGGGCGAACAATCATGGTGCGTAGATAACCGCGGGGTGCTCGCCTTGGCAGGGAATTTTTCTCGCGAAGTCGCGTGGCGCGTTTTTGACCACGGATTTCCCGGAGCACACGGATTTTCGGAAAACGCGGATCCGTGAAATCCGCGCAATCCGTGGTCAAATGCAGTGACCTCCTGCAGTCACTTCGCCGCCGGATGCGCGGCCTTCACGTGCTCGCCGAGCAGGTCGATCCCGAAGTCGCGGTCGAAATCGCGCCAGACGCTGTGGACGTGGTTCGCCTCGTTCTGCACGTTGTCGTATTCGAGGACAAAGCTGCCGCCCTGCACGCGGTAGTAGTGCGGCTGGCCGCGGTCAAAGCCGCCCGCCCACGCGAAGTGCAGCCTGTCGAGGCCTGCCTTTTCGAGCTTCGCGAAATCCTCCGCGGCCACATCCGGCCGGCAGCGGAAGAGGTATTCCTTGATGAGCTTCACGAGCATCGCGCTCTGATCGGGCGTCAGCTTTCCCTGCGAGATTCCCTGCGGCTTGGTGTCGTTGCGGCCGGGCACATTGAAGATCTCCTTCGGCGCATCGGCGAGGATCACGGCCTCCTTGCGCTGCTCATCGGTGAGGGATTTCACGAGCGTGCGGCCCAGTTCCTCCTCGACCGCCAGCACGCGGGTGCCGGTGCGCTGGCCGGTGCGGACCTCGCCCGGATTCGTGCCGAAAAAGGAAGGCGTCATCGACGGCGCGGCATCGCCCGCGGCGGTGAAATTCAGCGAGAGATGATGCCCCTCCACGCGCCAGCCCCACGGCTCCGCGCCGCCCGGCGTGCCGAAGACGGAGACGAAATACCGCTCCGGGTCGCGCACGTTGCCCGGCTTCGCTTTCTCCAGCTCCGCCAGCACGGCCTCCAGGCTCATGATGGACACGGCTTTGGCGTAGCCGCGGTTGCTCAGGCCCGTGGCCAGCAGAGCGTGCGCGAGGAGCCGCTGCTCCTGGGTCATTTCCTTGATCTGGAGGCCCTTTCGCTCGCGCGGGATAAAGTGCCAGTCCGTGCGCTCCTTGCCGGTGAAATCAAACGTCGCCTTCGTTTTCTGCTCAGCGGTCAGCGCGCCGAGGAAATTGCCCGCGGCGGCTGCCATCTCCGCCGTGGCGTCGTGCGCGTGCAGCGGAGCGAGGAGGAGTGAAAGGGCGAGCGAGAATGCGAGGGAGGTTTTCATAGTGGAATGGGCGAATGGTTGAGTTGCGTTCTACGCTATTTCTTAGCGGCGGTGAAATAAGTCTGCGAAGCATTCTGTCTTCCACGGTTTCTGGCGCAGGAGCGCCAGGCGGGGCGCGCAGGAGCGCTTGGCTCCGCCGGTTCCTACGCGGTGCAAGCGCACACCCAGCGCCTCACGGCACCGAGACGCGCACGCGGACGAAGCCGCAGGAATGCGCCGGATCGCCGACTGCCGGCTTGATCCTCACCGAGACTGTCTCCGTGAGCCCGTCCCCGGTCGGCTGCGCGGGCGCGATTTCCTCAAAGCTGGACGCGGCGGAGGACCACGCCGCGCAGTCACGGGAGACCTCCATGATGTAGGTCAGTGTCCCCGGCGCGAGCAGGCGGCGGTAGCGGATGACGAGATACGGCTGCTGATCCGCGGGGTTGAGTTCCGTGGTCACGACCGGCATGCCGGCTGCATCCGGCGCGCGCGGATCCATTCCGAAGGCGCGTTCGAGCAGGTTCGGCACGCCGTCCTTGTCGGGATCGCCGGTTGCGCCGGACACGCCCGTCGCTTTGAAGGCGTCCAGCCCGTGCGCCGCCTCCCACGCGTCCGGCAGGCCGTCGCGATCCGCGTCGCCGAGCGGCGTCGTGAGATAGACCGAATGGCTGCGCGTCAGGAGATTGGGCGGCACGGCGTTGTCCGAGGCGGCGAGTTGGAAGCTGTTCCAGCCCGGCGCGAGCGTGACCGGCGCGGTGCTCCAGTGGAGGAAGCCGTCGCCGGTCGCCGCCGCGGTGCCATTCACCGTGAGGCTGGCGACGCCGGACAAATCTCCCGCAATCCCTCCGAGCGGCAGCGCGGGAAGCGTCGTGATCTGTGCCGTCGTCACGGTGATGGACGGCTTCGTCGCGTCCTGCAGCGAAGTGACGACCGGGCTCCACGCGCTCTCTGCCACGTTCGTCGGCGCGGTCTGCCACGCCACGGACCAGTCGTCGAGCCGCGGGGTGTTCGCGCCGTTGGCGGTGGAAAGATTCGCGCGCAGCCGGATGGAAGGCTGGCTTGCGACGGCGGGGATGGCATTCAGATCCGTGCCGCTGGCGACATTCGCGGCGAGCAGGGTGCCGGCGGGGCTGAGGACATCCACGGTCAGCGCGGTGCCGGCGGCGGAGGTGTCTTTGGTGAAAGTGAGCGCGTCCCAGCGGTGCAGCGGGGCCGGGGTGATGGGCGCCGAAGTCAGAGTGCCAGCCGCCGCGTAGCCGCCGGCATTGCCCGTTCCCGTGACCGTCACATCGTCAAAGAGCGACTGATTGACGTTTGAGAAGGAATCGTAAATGCCGGCGAGACCGGCGGCGGTGTAGGTGGTGTCCGTCGCCGTCAACGTGTTGGTTCCCAAGTAGAACGGTATTGCCGTTTCCGTCACGACTCCCGAGACGACCGCCATGCGCCAAAGGCGCAGCGTGAGAGTGCTGCCCGAGATGCTGAATTTCGCCCGGATATTCTCGTTCGCGCCGAGGGTGAAAGCCGTCGTGGTCGAGTAGAACCAGCTCGCGGTCGAGTTGTCCGAGCCGGCAACGATGCGGGAGAAATCCGCCTTGACGGTGCCGTCGGCGAAAAAGAGCAGGATTGCGCCATAGCCATTGATGTTTCCGCTCGTGCGCGACGCCCGCAGCAGCAGCCCGGAGTAGTGCAGGGCGAGCTGATGGGCGGGCGCGATGTACGCCTCGATGCTGCCGTCCGCGAAGCGGTTCTGCGCGGTATCCGCGAGCAGCGCGGAGGGCCTCGTCCCCGTGAGCCGCGCCTCGAGGTCGCCCCCCTGATTCACCGGCAGCGGCGGAGTGGTATTTGGCGCCTGTGAAGACAGCGCTGTCCGCTCAAATGTGCCTGCGCTGATATTCGGGAAAATGGAGGCGGACCACGCGGCTCCCGGCTGATCGAAATCCTCGGTCAGCGTCCCGGCGGTGCCGGCCGTGAGCACGACGCTGCCGGGGTCTGCGGCGGTGCTCACGCTGCTGGCGGCACCAGTGGAAAAGTCGCTCTGGCTCGTCTGAATCCAAGCGTCGGACGCACCGGGCACGATGCGGCGCGCGCGGGCGCGGTAGTGGTAGAGCATGCCGTCGCCCAGCCCGGAGAAAGTGTGCGCCGTCGCGGCGAGCCAGCCACTGCTGAGCGGGTTCGTGAAGGCCGCATCCGCCCCGGCCTGCACCTCGTATCCATCCGCGCCGGAGACGGCGCTCCATGAGAGCGTGTTGCCCGTCCCGCCGGTCGCAGCGGGCTCAGGGGCGAGTAGTGGCGCGGGGAGCACGACCGCGAGGGTCGCCGTCCGTGTCGTGTTGCCGCGGGCGTTGGTGGTGTTCGTGAAGGTGATCGTGTCCGTGTAACTGCCGGGGTTGGTCGTCGCGGCGGCGATCGTCGCTGTCACAGTCGTGCTGGCTCCGGGAGCGAGGGTGCCGGAGGCGCCCGACAGGCTCAGCCACGAGGCCGTTTTGCCCGCCGTCCAGTTCACCGCGGCGTCGCCGGGATTGCTTAGAGTGTAGGTCCGGCTGGCCGGCGTGAAGGGACCGCCGAACGGGCCGGTGGCGTCGAGATTCAGCGCCGGTGTGACGGTGAGTTCGCCAAAGGCGGTGATGCCCAGCGCCACGGGGCGCGTGGTATTGCCGAGGCCATTGGTCGTGTTTGTGAAGACGATGGTATCGGCATAGGCGCCGGAGGAGAGCGCGTTTGCCGCGGCGTTCAGCGTGGCGGTGACTGTCACGGTTGCGCCGGGATTCAGCGTGCCGCTGCCGGCCGAGAGCGTGAGCCACGGTGCAAGTTTCCCCGCCGTCCAATTGAGGGCGGAGACTCCGGTATTCGTCAGCGTGAATGCCTGTGCCGCCGGCGTGAATGGGCCGCCGCGCAGTCCGCCTGCCGTCAGGCCCGTGGCGGGCGAGACGCTGAGATTTCCCACGCTGCTGACGGTTAGCGTCACGGGCACGCTGGCGGAAGGCTGGAACGGGTCGTTGGAGGTCACGACGAGCGTCCGGTTGTAAGTCCCCTGTGTGAGAGCTGCCGCGCTGATGGTCAGCGTCACATTTTGCGAAGCTCCCGCTGCCACAGTCCCCGAACTCGGGCTCGGCGAGACCCAGTCCGGCGCGCTGATCGCATCGAGGAAAACATTCATGATGTTCAGCGTGGCCGTGTTGTCGATGTAGGCGCCGGATGTCCCGGCGTAGAGGACATGATAGATGCGCGTGACGCCGGTGAGACTGGTGATCCGGTGGTAGTCGTCGTCCGTGCTGGTGGCGACCAGATGCGCCACGCTGCCGTTGTCCGCCGCGATGACGAGGTGGTTCACGGAAGGGTCGCCGGCGGCATAGACGCGCTTCACAAAGCCGCGGTAGGTCACCCCCTCGCGCACGACCGAAAGCACCGCGGAGTCGGTTGAACCGCCGCCATCCGCGCCAAGATTCCCCGTGATTTCAAAATAACTGAGCCCGCTGACATCGGCCGCGAAGACCCAGAGGCCGTCGTATTTCCGCGTGAAATACTGGCCGCCCGCGCCGAGCAGCGTGCTGGCCGCGATGATATTGTCCGAGTAGCTCAGCGACGTGCCGAGATTCGTGCCGAGGAAATTCCCGCCGTCATACATGTCGTTGCCGCCATCGCTGATGTTCGTGCCCGTGACGCCGTCGGTGAAGGCATAACGGGTTGGGATCGCGGCGCGGACGAGGCCGTTGTTGGAGTTCAGATTGTTCAGCGCGGACTGGAGGGAGAGATTCGAAAGGGCGGACTCGACGATCTCCGGCGCGCGCGGTTCGGCATAGATCCTCGCCGGATCGGGCTGGCCGGGCGCGATGAGCGCTTCGCTCTTGCCCTCGCCGGCCGGTGCGGTCCCCGCGAATTCCGGTCCCTCGCTCACGACTTCGGCCAGCGATGCCGCGACGCCGAGGGACCAGGTCAAAGTTCCGCCGCCCGTGTTGCTGATGGTCAGCGTGCGGGTCGTGGTCTGGCCCAGACTAAGGGTGAGCGCCAGGCTCGCCGGGCTCAGCGCGATGGCGGGCGAAAGCTGCACCTCGAAGGCGTTGCTCGTGCCGGTGACTCCGGCCCCGGTGGCGGTCAGCACTACATTCGTGCGCGGGGTGGCGCACGTCACATTGCCAGTCCACGCGCCGCTGGAGAAGGTTCCGCTGACCACGGGCGTGAGCGCCACCGTCCCGCCATCACCCGCCGCGGTGAGCGCCACGGTGCCGGCAAAGGGCGTGATGGTGACGTTGTTGATGTCCGTCGCTGAGATCGTCGTGCTGAAAGCGATGCCGGACTTTTGCGGCGAGGCGATCGTCGAGAAGCTGAAGTGGTGGACGTCGTTGTCGTAGGCGGAGGCCGTCACCGTCGCGGACGTGAAAGCGGAGGCCGAGGCCGTGATGGTGGCGGTCTGCGTGCCGTCGGTCGCCGTGTCGTTCACGGCCGTCCCGATGAAACTCACACTCGTTTGCCCGGCGGGAATCGTCACGCTCGCGGGCACCGAATACTGCGAGGGATTCGACGAGGTGAGCGTGACGAGCAGCGGTGCCGGCAGTGTCCCGGAAATGTAAACCGTGCCGGTGGAAGTCAGCCCCTCGTACACCGAGTAAGGGCCGCTGAGCGTGAGGTTGCGGTTCTCGTTGTCCGTCACCTGCATCACCGCGGTGGCATTCGTCCAGCCCGGTACGCCCGCGGTGATGGTGACGGTCTGCGTGTCGTCGATCAGCGTGTCATTGATGATCGTGATCAGGAACGTGGCCGAGGTCTGGCCGGCAAGGACGATGACCGTGGCGGGCACCGTCGCCTCCGTCGTGTCATTGGAAGCCAGGCTCACCGTGATATTCGCGGCGGGCGCGGCACTCAGCGTCAGCGTGCCCGTGACACTGCCCGCCGCCTCCCCGGCGGAAGCCGGCACGCTCAGCGCGAGCGTCGCGCTCTCGTCGTCGTAAATCGTGACGGCGGCATTTCCACTCAGGAAGAGATAGGACGGGCCCCTGCCGATGACGCTCACCGTCTCGGAACCGTTGAGCAGCGAGTCATTCACTACGCCAAGCTGGAAGGTCGCGCTCGTCTGGCCCGCCGGGATGGTCACGCTCTCCGGTAAGGTGACGCGACTGCTGCCGCCGGCGGCCAGGCTGATGAGCGTATCGCTGCCCAGCGCGCTCGCGAGCGACACCGTGCCGGTCAGGGCGGGACCTCCCTCGGTGGCCGAGGAAGCGGACAGGGCGAGGGTGATCGCATTCTGTCCCGAAGGGCGGAAAGTCCGCAGCACGCCGTCTGCCCCCGCCAGATAGATCACGCCGTTTGCGAGGCTCGCCACGCCGCCGCTCGGGAGGGTCTGGCGCAGGGCGAAAGTCTGGAGATTGAAAATGTAGGTGGCCGTGGGCGAAGCCACGATGACGGCGTCGTTCGTGACGATGGGCTGTCCGGCGATGGTGGTGCTCCCGGTGCTGTAGGTGCCGACCAGCGCGCCGGTCTGGCTGCTGTATGCCTTCACGTCTCCGGCGCTCAGCGCGAAGACCCTCCCGTTTGCCGTCGCCGGGCTCCCCTTGAATGTCCCGCTCACCGTCCACGCAGTCGCGCGTGTCGTGAGATCAATCGCGTAGAGATTCGGGTTTCCGATGGCAAAGGCCTTTCCGCCATCAAAAGCGGGAATCGTGTTCACGGAGTAAGGCGTGCCGGTGCTGAGCGTGGAAGACCACAGGATCGTCCCAGCCATCGGATCATGCGCGCGGAAAACGCCCGCGACCCATGTGTAGATCGTCCCGTTGTAATAGGACGGCGTCCATTGGTCATACTGCTCCAGCGATGAGTTAAAGAATCGCTGGCTCCCGTTGCCCGTGTTGAAGCCATACAGCCCGCCATAGGTGCCTCCGTCCACCCAGGCACCGTCATTGACCACTGTCGGGGCAAAGTAGCGCTCCCACTGGGCTCCGAAGGGCGCAATCCACAAGCTCGTCCCGCCGGCAGCGTCCAGGCACCAAAGCTGTGAATCATTGCCCGGTGTGGTGCTCTTGCCCTTCTGCACATAGACCTTCCCCGCGTTCACGGTGGGCGGATTGATCGAGTGTGACGAAACGAATGCCTGCCGCCAGCGTTCCGTCCCCGTGGAGGCATCCCGCGCGCTCAGGAAGGTGTCGCCGAAGTAAGTGTAAGGAGTCACGAAGACCATGCCGTCACGGATAGCGACCTGGTTCAGCCCGCTCGTGCTCGTGGGGAAGGCCGCCGTCCACGCAGCCTGATAGGTAGTGGCTCCCAAAGTGATCGGCTGGTAGCCGGTATGGGCCGGGCCGTTTCCGAAGGTGGGCCAGTCCAGCGTGGCGTCGCGGCCGTCATCCAGCACGCTGATGACGGCGGTGCCATCCGTCCAACCCGCGAGGTTTGCGGTGACGGTCACGCTTTGGGTGCCATCCACGATGCCGTCCTCGATCGCTGTCGCGTTGAAAGTGGCGCTGGTCTTGCCGGCACCCACAGTGACGCTCGCAGGCAGCGTGATCTCGGTCGAATCGCTCGACGTGAGCGCGACGGTGATCGGCACCAGGGCCGGGACGCTCAGCGACAGCGTGCCGGAGACGGTCCCCGAGCCCTCCGACAGGGTCGCAGGCAGCGTGAGCGTGAAGGCTCCGCCGTCATTGTCCGTGACCTGGACTGTCGCAGAGACATCTGGGAAGCCGGCTCTCGTCGCGGTGATGACCACGATTTTCGTCCCGTCGATGAAAGGATCATCGAGGACTGTCAGCGGGACGGCCGTGGAGGTCTGCCCGGCAGGAATAGTCACGGTCGCCGGCACCGAGATTTTCGCCGGCGATTTCGAGGCGAGGCTGAGCACGAGGGGCGCGACCGGCGCGACCGGCACCGATACCGTGCCATTGACCAAGCCCGCGCCTTCCGTGACTTGCGCCGGCAATGCAAGCACCGGCGTGCCTGCCGGGAAGTTCCCCGTGATCAGGATGTCGTCGATGGCGATGCCATTGAACGAGATGTAATCGTTGCCGTACTGATTGAAGCGGATCTTGAAATTCGCGCTGTAGCTCAGTCCGCGCGCCGCGAGAGCCGCGTCCAGAGCCACCGTGAACTGCGCATAGGTGGCCGTGAGCGTCCGCAGCGCCTGCACTTCGTACCAGTTCGCGCCGCCATCCGCGCTGATCGCCACGCCGTCGAAATCCGCCCCCGTCGAGGGGAACGGCGACGCCGGCGGGCCGTGCGCGACATCGTTGAACTCCTTCGCCCAGAAACTCAGCGCGACCCCGGTGCGCCCGGCGAGATTGACGGTGAGCGTGGCTTCATTGCGCGCGTACGTCCCGTACGTGCTGTCATCCATCGTCATGTGCCGCGCGCCCGCGCGCGGGGTGTTCAGGTTGGTATTGATCGTGCGGAATGGCCCGGTCCCCGTGACCGTCCACCATGCCGGATTCAGCGTACCGCTTTCAAAATCCTCCGCAAAGACCGTCGTCGAGTTGCTCGGCGGGATGATCGTGCTGACGGCGAAGACATTCGAGTCCGCGGTCAGCGCACCGGATGTCGCGCGCAGCTTCAGCCCCGCCGAGGCGAATGGCACGCTGACGCTGCCGGTCCATTCCCCGCCGGCAAAGGCGCCCGTCGTCGCCGGACTCAGCGGCATTGCCCCCTGCGGTGCGGCGGTGAAACGGAGATTGGGCACCGTCGTCGTCAGGCTCGCGCTGCCAGTCGTGCCGCTCCATGTCCGCGGATCGCCGAGCGTGCCATTGGCGTAGCCGTAGATCGTGCGGTTGGTGCGCGAGGTGTAATAGACATAGCCGGCCGTGGCCGTCGCCGCATTGTCGAAGCTGATATCGACGAGCAGGCTGTTCGTGCCGTCGTAGTCAAACGGCACGGCAAACGGCAGTGTCAGCCACCCGGTCGGGGATGGCGTCACATTTGCGCGATACACCTCGGTCCACCCGGTCGCGTCGAAGGACGCGGTGGTGTAGGCCGCGAGCGGCGTTTGTTTCAGCCGGACGGTGAAGTTGCCATAGATGCCGGTGCTCGCCGTGGCGACATTCAGCGCGAGCGCCGTGAGCGTCGCGGGGCCACCCATCTCGCTGGCGGGATAGATCGTCTGGAGCCGCGACTCCTGATAGAAGCCGTAGAATGGAAACGCGGTCGTGGACGTGCCCGTTCCGGTTTCGATCGTCGGCGGGCTCGGCTGCGCAGCGAGAGCCGCCGGGCCGGTGAATGTCGGCACCGAATTCCCCAGCGCATCCAGCGCGCGGATCGTCACCGGAAAAGGCGCATCCACGGCTTGCGGCGAGGCGATCGTGCTCCACGCGAGACTGCTGACCGGCCCATGCGTCACGTCGAACGGATTGCTCGCGCCGGTATGGCCGTTGCCATCGCTGGCCGTCAGCACGACACCCGACCCGAAGGCAGTCGCCGTCACGTTGCCGGTCCACGCGCCATTGACCCACGCTGTGATCGTCGCCGGCGTGACCGGCACCGGTGCGGTGAGCGCGACGGAAGAGCTGAAGTTCGTGATCGTGGCGTCGTTCACGTCCTTCGCGGTCACGGTGACGGGGAAGGGCGCGTTGCGAAGCTGCGTGCCCGCGATCGCGCTGATCGCGCTGATCGCGAAATGGTGCGCGTCATTGTCCGCCACGCTGCCCGTCGCCGCGCCGGACGCGAAGCCGGGCGCGCTCGCGGTGATGGTCACCGGCTGCGCGCCGTCGGCCAGCGTGTCATCCACGATGGTGATGGCGAAAGTCGCGCTCGTCTGGCCGGCGGAGATCGTCACCGAGGCAGGCACGGTCGCCGCGGTCGTGTCGCTGCTCGCCAGCGCCACAGCCAGCGGCACCGTCAGCGTGCCGGAAATGGTGGCCGTGCCCGTCTTTCCCACATCCCCCTCGCGCATCGCCGGGAGCGCGACGCCAAGGGCCGCCGTCTCATTGTCCGCGATGACGATCGCCGCCGCGCCGGGCGTCCAGCCCGCCACCTGCGCCGTCACGGACACCGACTGCGGCCCGTCGATCCGGGTGTCATTCACGATCGTCAGCGGAAAGGTCGTGCTCGACTGCCCCGCAGGAATCACCGCCGTCGCTGGCACCGTCATTTCCGCGATGTTGCCGGATGTCAGCGAAACCGTCACCGCCTTCTCCGCGACTCCGCTCATCGTCACGGTCCCCGAGAGCCCCGTGTCGCCCTCCGTCGCATTCGCGGGAAGCGAAAGGGTGAGCGTCGCGGTCTCGTCGTCGTTCACCGTCAGCGTCGCGGTGCGCGCCGGGTAGCCGGTCGCAGATGCGGTGATGATCACGGTTTGCGAGCCATCGAGGAGCCCGTCATTCAGGATCGTCACCGGGAAGGTCGCGGTCGTCTGGCCCGCGGGGATCACGACGCTCGCGGGCACGGTCGCCTCAGTCGGGTCGCCCGATGAAAGGTTCACCGTGAGATTCGCCGTGGGCGCAGGCGTCACCGTCACCGACGCGGTGAGCGGCGCCGCGCCTTCCGTCGCGGATGACGGGAGCGTGAGCGTGAGATTCGTCGGGGGTGCGCCGAGGATTTCGATGTCGTCGATATTCCACCCGGAATACGCAAAGACGCCGCTCGACCCGATCTGGTAGCCCCACCGGATATAGACTGCGGTCCGTCCGTCCACGAGCGCGGAGATGTCATACTGCACCTTGGTCCAGGAGTTCGCGGTGTAGGTCGTCGTCCCGTTGCTGAAGATCGTGCTCCACGTCGTGCCATTCGTGGACACCTCGACCGTGGCGTAGGCCCACGTCTGGTAGTCGCTGTTCAGCCAGCGCTGGAAATGCAGGCGCGTGCCCGCGGAATTGGCCAGATTGATCGGGCCGAGCGTCACGTAGTACGGGCCGCCGACGGTGGCCGCGTAATCGCCGGCGAGATTCACGCCGAACACATTCGTGCCCGTCGCGCCGTTCGCCGGATCGGGATAGCCGAACGAGAGACCGCCGCCGCCCGTCGGATGCCCAAAGGCCCACTGGCCCGTGCGCGTCCAGCCTGGGTCGGTGTCGAGCGGGTAGTAGAGCAGCCGTGGCGGTGTGACATCCAGCGAGACCGCCCGTGTTTGCGTCACATTGTTGTTCAGATTTCGGAAAACGATCGAATCGCTTGCGATGCCCGCCGACAGCGAATTGGCGTTCGCGTTGATGGTCGCGGTCACCGTTGCCGTCGCGCCGGTGGCCAGCGTTCCCGATGCGGGCGCGACCGTCAGCCACGGCTGTGTTTTCACCGCCGTCCAGTTCAGCGGCGCAGTGCCGCTGTTCGAGAGCGTGTAGATTTTCGACGCCGGCGTGAACGGCCCGCCCACCGATCCAGCCGCGGCGAGCGCGCTCACCGGAGAGACGCCCAGGTCGTCCGGCAGATCGTAATTTTCCAGCACGCCCGTCGTCGTGCTGCTCGCGGGCGACGTCGCCCCCGAGCCCATTCCGCGCTTTGCAAAGGCCGACCACAGTTCGCCGCGATTCGCACCGGCGTTATTCACCAGATCGGCCTGGAGGATTCCGTCGCGCGCCTGGAGGAATGTCGGATTCGCCGGTGCCAGCTTCATCCCGTCGGTCACGAGCTGGAGGATGAGATTGTTCCCCGCGATCGCGCCGTGCTTCGCGATCAAATTTGCCCGCGCCTCCCACAGCGTCGCGCACCACACTTCACCCTGGCCATGCACGGCCGCGGGATCGGCATTCGACGAGGCGTAACGCGGGCTGAGAGGGATGCCGGTGTGCGGGCTGGCCTGCGTCGGATCGATGTCGCGGAAAGTCAGCGGATTTTTCGCGAGGTCCGTGCAGTACGGATAGCGGCGGATGCCGTAGTAGTAGTTCGAGGACATCCCGCTGAGCTGGTAGGTGGCGTAGGCTCCGGCGGCATAGACGCCGCTCGGGTCGTCGCCCGGCTCGCTGAGCAGGCAGAGCCCGTAGAAATCGGACCACCCTTCGCCCATGCCGCGAGGCTGCAGGGCGCTGATGCCCACGCCGCCGCCGACGAGCCGGTTGCTGAGGCCGTGGGTGTATTCGTGGATCACGATCTCGTGGTCGAAGTCGCCGTCGCGATCCGGCGTCGGGCCGGTGAAAACGTACATCTGCATCCGCCCGGCGGAGCCGTCCGGCGGCGTCGAGAAGTTTGCGTTGTTCGTGCCCGAGCCGTCCTGCGCATCGGCCTGCACGGCATCGTTACCGGTGCCGCCGCGGCCGAAGTTGTTGTTCTGGAAATTGCCCGCCGCCTCGGTGAAGCCGAGCTGGTAGTAGCGGTCGTGGATGTAGTTGTTCCAGTAGAACAGGTCCGTGACCGCGGCGTCGCGGTAGGTGGACGGCTCCTGCGTGAAATTCACCGGGAAATCGAAGGCGCGTCCCGTCGCACCCTGCGGACGCGGCGTGTCCGCGATGTTGTCCGCATTCAGATCCAGATGCGCGTCCACGTTGTTCCCGCGCGTCTCGTTCACCCCGTCGTCGATCCAGCCGTCCGGCGACGCGGTCGTGTCGAAAGCGGAGAGCGTCACCAGCGTCCTCGCGACTTCCGCGGGCTGCGTGGAGCCCGGCGTGGCCGGGCCCGGCGACATCGGCGTCGGGCTGTCGCTCGTGAAGACGCGGTAGCTTGCCGGCCCGATGTATTCCGTGAGCCCCTGGCGCACCAGCGCCTCCCCGCTCTCCGCGTCCACCAGCGTGCGAAACATCTCGCCTCGCGCCTTGCTCATGAAGATCACCTCCCAGCACAGCCGCATCGCGGTTTCATCCTGCGGCAGCCACACGAATTCCGCGCCCACGTCGAGCAACTGCGCGCTGCGGAACTGCTGCCTGCGCGACGCCCCCTCCGGCTCGCCGCCCGCCACGATCTGCCCGGGCGCGACCTTTTCACCCAGAGTCGCCGCCGCCGCGCTCACCGCCTGGCGCGCGTCGATCACCGCGCCCGCGAGCAGCGCCTCGTGATTCGGCGTGCCGGCGTCCGCCGCCTTTGCCACATCTGGCACGAAGCGGCTGGCGACATTCACGAGTTCGCCGCGCTTCGTCACATGGGCCTGAAACGTGGACTCAAAGACGCGAACGCCCGACAGCTCCTGCTGCCAGACCGTCGTGCGCATGCCGTTGTGCGGCGTCTCGTAGTCGCGCACCACGCGCGCCTCGGCGAGCGCCTCCGGCCCGTGGCCGAAAAGCGCCGCGTGCTCCGCGAGGAAGCCTTTCACCACGCGGTGCCGGTCGGCTTCCGCGAAGCCCTGCATCCGCGCCGCAGGCACCGCGCCGCCCTCGCCGCCTGGTCCGGTCAGGAATCCCTCCGTAGCGGCCACGGACTTTGGCGAGCCCAGCTCCCCGTCGAAATCCACGCGCGCGCCCGGCACCGCCGCCGCGAGCCGCCCGGCGGCCTGAATGCGTGCGTCGCGAGCCGGCGTCAGCTCAGCTTTCCTCGCGGGCGCGATCCCCTGCGTCTGGCGGCGGTCGAAATTCGGGCGCTCCTCCCGCCTGCGCGTCGCAGCGGGCGCAGGCGTCGCGGACGGCGAGGCCACGGACCCGCCCGGCGCAGCGGCGGGGGCGGCAGCGGGGGCAGCGAGCGCGGCAGCCGGCCGGGACGGAGGCGTCGCCTCATCGCGGCTCGCCAGCCAGCCGAAGAGCAGCCCCGCTGCTAAAACTGCCGCCAGAAAACAGAACACCAAGAGTCCGCGATGCCGCATAACGAGGGAGAGGTAGGGGTTGCGCTCGCCGCCGCCGAAAGCGCACGCCGCCTGGCTGGAAAGCGCATTACAGATATGTGATCCAACCCGAACCGCCAATCAAAAACCCGGCAGCGTCACGACGACCCGCGACATTTCAAACGGAGCGCCGCCCCTTGAACTTCTCCGGCCCGCCTCAGTGGGGGTGCCAAAACTCAAAAGCGGCGTCATCCTGAGCGGAGCGGAGGCGGAAAGGCGGGCGCAGCGCAGTCGAAGGACCCCGGCGATACCGTGCGATCCTGCCTAGGAATGCCGGGATCCTTCGACTGCGTTCCGCCCCGCCCGCCCGCCCCGCCTTTCCTCACCTCCGCCTCGGTCCACGACGGAACTCCGCTCCCGATGACCTGCTCTCTATGAGTATCGGCACACCCTTTCAGGCTTTCCGCCTTCTCCGACAGCCAGCCGCGAGCGCGAGCAGCAGATACGCCGCGACACCCGGCTCGGGAATCGGGGAGACCTGCACATTGTCCAGAAACGCTTTGACGCTCGGGTCCGCCGCCGCGCCACCCAGCCACGGAGCCAGGCCAAAGGTGATCGCGCCGATCCCCGCCGTCCCGAGTGTGCCCTGAAACCGCTCCGTCCCGTCGATGACGATCCGCCACGCATCCGCGGGCTGATTGACCGTCATCTCGACCAGGTACCTCTGGCCGTCGGCGAATGGCTGGAGAAACGTGTTGGTCTCGAGCGGACGGAAGACATAGACCGAGCCGAAGCCGCCGTGAAAATCCATGGTCGGCGTCTCGCTTCCCTCCAGCCCGACAGTGAACGCGAAATCCGACGTGTGGAGATTCTGGCTCACGAGATTGAAAGCCAGGATGAACGCCGTAAGCCCGGCGTCGATCTGCACGCTGATCTGCACGGGCGGCGCGCCGGCGGAAAACTCCAGGCTGTTGCCGTCGAGGAGCGGCATCGAGGCGGTGACGACCGGGCTGCCGGAGTCGATCGAGCTGATGCGCGCCGGGCCGCTGCCCGTCACCGGCGCGAAGCCCGCCTGGTGGGTGGGCGGCTCAAACGTGATGTCATAGACCATCGCGCCGTGCGCGGACACCGTGGCGAGCGCGAGCAGCGGGAGGAGTGCGAGGAGAGGTTTCATGGGAAAAGGAAGGCCCGCGAACCGCACAGCCGCCGATCACTTCGCCGCCGTGGGTGAGCCGGCGGAGACTAGCACAGCCGGAAAAAGTGCAAGCTCAAACTGGCTCGGAGGGGGTGAAATAAGTCGGCGAAGCGTCCTCCCCAATGGTTCTGGCGCAGGAGCGCCAGGCGGGGCGCGCAGGAGCGCTTGGCTCCGCGAGGAGCCCGGCGGAGCCAAG
>JANOBH010000129.1:0-3747 GCA_031411535.1 Chthoniobacter sp.
TCGACGAGGCCGGGGAAGTTGACCTTCGCTTTGTACATCATCTGCACGAGCGCGCGGCCGTCCTCGCCCTGCGCGGTGTCGAGCGCGGTCTTGAGCGCGGCCTCGATCTTTTCGGAAGCCTCCCAGCGCTCGGCCTTGTAAACGGGGCCGCTGGTGTCCGGGCGCGTGCCCCACCAGACCTTCGGATCGGTGTAGGGCGTGTCCTTGTTGTCGAGCCGGCTGAGGGTGGCGAGGATGCCTTTGCGCAGCGCGGGATCTCTCGTTGCGGTGAGCCGCGCGATGAGCGCGTCCACGACCTTTGCGTCATAGAACCCGTAGAGCGCGCGGAGTGCGCCGGGCTTGACCTTGTCGTCGGCGGAATCGAGCGCGCTGATGAGCACGGGCGCGGCTTTCAGCTCCGCGAGCGCGCGCACGGCGAGGTGCATGATGACGGGGTCCGCATCGGCGACGAGAGGGAGAATGGCCTGCGCTGCGTCCGCCTTGCCGAGGCGGCGCGCGGCGGCGATCGCTGCGGCGCGCACGCGCGGGTTCTTGTCGGAAAGCGCGGCGACGATGGGCTGCGCGGGGACCTGGGCGGCGAGGCGGGAATCTTCGCCGAGGGCGCGGATGGCGGCTTCGCGGAGCGACTCGTCGGCGGTGAGCTGGAGGAGCGTGGGGATGGCCTTGGCGCCGAAAAGCTGCGCGAGCGTCTCGATGGCGGCGACGCGCGGGCCGGCGTCGCCGGGGGTCTCCGCGATCTTGCGCAGCGGCGCGGCGAAGTCGGGCTTTGCCCCGCGGCGCAGCATCTCGCGCTGCGCACCGAGGCGGATCGTGGCGCTCGGCGAGCCGATGGCGGCTGCGAGCTGTGCGTCCGCGGCTTTCTTGAAATCAACATTCGGAGCGACGGGCGCGCCTTTTTTCACCACGCGCACGACGTAGCCGGCGTTCGGGCCGTTGTAGGTGAAGGTCGCGCCTTCCCAGCTCGAGATGTAGATGCGGCCGGCGGCGTCCACGTCCATGTCGGTCGGGCGCGTCATTTTCAGCCACTCCTTTTCCGTGGCCTTCCAGCCCGCGCCGTCGGCGGTGAGCGGGTGGTGGAAGATGGCGTTGCGGCCCCACTCGACCGTCTAGAGGCCGTTTGGCAGGCCGGGTTCGTCGAGCCAGAGCGCGCCGCAGGGCGAGCCGCCGCCGAGCACGGCGAGCGGCTGGAGCATGTCTTCGGCGAAGTTTTTGAACAGCGTGGGGTAGCCCATGTGCGCGCCGGGCGGCACGAAGCTCAGGCGCACATCCCAGCCGCCGCCGTCGTTCGTGTTGTCGCGGGTGAAAAGGTCGAGCGTGGGCGAGACGGCCACGTCGTAGATGTTCCGCTGGCCGCGCGAGACGATCTCAAAGCCGGTGCCGTCCGGGCGGATGCGGACGATGCCGCCGCCGCGCATCGTGAGCGTGGTGCCGTCCTTGGCGACGGCTTTGGTGAAGCCGTAATCGCCGACGGCGATGTAGATGAAGCCGTCGATGCCGAGGCGGCAGCCATTGGTCGTGTGGTCCGCGCCGCGGAATTTCAGGTCGAAGCCGAGCCCGGTGAGGATGTCCTCCTGCTTGTCCGCCTTGCCGTCTCCATCGGTGTCCGTGTAGGCCGTGAGCTTCGGCGGATACATGACGTAAAGCGTGCCGGGGCCCGCGCCGGTCGCACCGTCCCAGATGACGCCGCGCGGCGAGTCCATCTCGGCGAAAGTGGTGATCTTCTCCGCCTTGCCGTCGCCATCCAGGTCGATGCAGCGCAGCACGCGCCCGCGGCCCGGCTTCGCATCGAGCGAGCCGTTTTCATCGATGGCGACGAAAAGCACGCCGTCCGCCGAAGCGCTGACCGCCGTGGGGTAGCCGACCGTCGGCGGCATCGCGAAAACCGTGGCCTCATATCCGTCGGGCAGTTTCACCGATTTCAGGATCTCAGCCTCGGTGCGGGCGGGGGCATCTGCGGCGAAAGCGGACGCGGCGGCGAGGAGGAGTGCGGAGATGGACGCGAGGTTTTTCATGATGACGGAGGAGCGGGTTGTATCGGACTTCAAAGACCGGGAGGCGAGCGTTTCTTAGGCACGGAGGGAAAGTCGGCGGTTTCGTTTGATCGCCACATTTTTTGGTGAAAACGGCCATTGCCCAGCGTCGGGAACCGGGCATAGTCGCCGGCGGTTTCCGATGCGCGCCTGTTTCCTCACCCTCCTGCTAAGCTCCGCCATGCTGAGTTTTTCCGGTGCCGCGCCCATCCAGCCCGAGGTCGCCGAGGTGAATTTCGGCCCCGGCCTCACCGAGCCCGCGGCGCTCAAGGAGGCGAAACTCCCCGCATGGCTCACCGCCGTCGAGCAGCAGGGCGGCAGCTTCGCCGATGAGCCAAAGTGCTGGCTCGTCCCCGCCTCGGCCGCGAAAGGCGTCGGCCGCCTCACCCTCACGCTCGATCGCACACGCATCGCCGAGAATCTCGTCGCCACCATCCTTTTCGACGCGCCACAGACGTCAGACATCGCCGTGCAGCTTTTCGACGGCGCGGGCCGCGTGGTCGCGCTCGACCTCTTTGGCAATCTCACTGACGTGGGCCGCGAGGCGATGACCGACACCTTCGTCATCCCGCTCAAGAAATATCCGACAGCCGAAAAGATCGTCATCCGCCGCATCAGCGGTGAGGTGAAAGTCTTTGGCGTCGTCCTTTTCCCCGTCGTTACCGAGGGCGTGCCCGTCCCCGGCGCGCTGGAGGAGCTGGCGCGAGTCCTCGGCGATCCGCTCAGCCCGGAAAACCCGATGGTCAAAAGCCTCCGCTCCGTCGCCCGCTCCAGCGGCGTCGCCATCCAGACCGTCCTGACCAAGCCGGCGCCCGCTCCCGCGGCGGATGAAACCGCCATCGCCACCTACCCCGGCGCCACCGCTCCCGCCGCTTCGGTGAAAGTCGCCGCGCCATCCGACGAGGGCCTCGTCGCGCATTGGAGCTTTGACAAAGGCGACGGCACCGACGCCAGCACGCGAAAGAACAACGCCACCCCGCAGGGCGCCCTCACCTTCGCCCCCGGCTCGCACGGAAAGGCCATCCGGCTGAACCGCTTCAAAAACGAATCGCTCATCGTCCGCAGCACGCCCGACTTCGACCTCAAGGACACCCTCACCGTCGCCGCATGGGTGAAGTATTCCAGCCTCGCCCCGCGCTGGGGCTCGCAGATCGCCTGGTATGGCGACCAGCGGCTCGGGCTCGATCCGTGGACGCTGAAAATCGACCCGGAAGGCACGCTGGTCTTCCGCTCCGACCGCTCGATCACCGGCGAGGCGCTGTTCACCGTTTACGAAAACGAGATCCTCATCGCTCCCAAAGGCGGCGAACTCACCAACCAGCACGTCTCCGTCGAATCCCCCAAACAGCTCGCGCCGAACACGTGGTATTTCGTCGCCGCCACCATCGAAAAGGTCTCGCCCCGCGTCCGCATCTTCCGCCTTTACGTCAATGGCGAGCCCGTCGGCGAGACGCGCACCGCCGAGACCGTCCACTACGACACCGACAAGATGTGGGTCACCCTCGGCGCCGTGGACACCGGCGGCTGGCAAAACTTCGACGGCCTCCTCGACGACGCCCGCATCTACCAGCGCCCGCTATCCGCCGCCGAGATCCGCGCCCTCTACCAGCAGCCCTGGCGGTAGGAGTTATTGCGGGAGGAAGTGCCACGCGGCAGTCGCATGGCGGGCGGCAAGGCGGCGGCGGAAGCAGGTGCCGTGACGCTGAAGCAGTTCGCT
>JANOBH010000130.1:0-36554 GCA_031411535.1 Chthoniobacter sp.
ACCGGGTCGTAGATGTCCACGCCTTCCATGTGGAGCTGCCATTCGTCGCCGCCCGCGGGTGCGAGGCGCGTGCGGGGCTGGCCGAAGACGGTGAAAATCTGCGCGCTCACCTGCGTCTTTTTCAGCAGGTCGCCCATCGTCACGTCCGGGCGGATTTGCGCCATGTGGACGCGGAGGTCTTTCACCGTTTCGTTGTGAACCTGGATTTCCTCCTGCGCCATCGCGTCGAAGGAAAACGCCGCCAGCACCAGATCGTCGAAGCCGCGTTTGTAGCAGTGCCGGATGGCCTGCTCCACGAGATGCCGCGGCACGCTGCCCAGCTCCGGGCCGATGACCACGCCGAGCTTCCGCGTCTCGCCGTTCACGATCTCGCCCTCGGCGTGCAGGAAGGCGCTCTCGATCCGGGCCAGCCGCTCGATCTTCACGAATTTGTTGCCGAGGAAAGTGATGCCGTCGTGCCGCAGCAGGTCGAGCATCCGGTCGATGTGCGAACCGGCGTTGGTGGAAAGCGTGGCACGGGCATCCTGCCCGTGTGCAGCTACGGGCGGGACGCCCGTGCCACTTTCAAACGTCTCCAGCTCCTCCGGCGCTCCGCCGATGGGCGACTCAGGTTCCGGCCCGTTCTCCGGCGGGCGGATGCTCTCGACGGTGAAAGGGCCGCTCACGCGCACCACACCGGGGACCTTCTCCGGCACATCCACGAGTTCTTCCTGTTCGGCGTTGGCCTCGATGCACTTGTTCACCTCGTCCATCTTCGCCCGCCACGCGGCGCGGTAGGCGGTCAGCGCGTCGCGCAAAGGCGCAGGCCAGTCCGGGTCGGTGTCAAAGGGCACCTCCCATTCGGCCCACGACGGGCCTTGGGTAGGGTGGGCGTCCCGCCCGCCGGAGGAGGCATCCTGCCTCATCCACCGCACGGGGATGGACTCCCGCCACGCCTTGCGCTGCGAGACCGTGCCAAAATCAATCAACCCCTCCGGCGTCCCCGGCAGCAGCCACCGCCGCAGGTCCGCATCGGTGACCGAGCGTGCTCCGGAGGTCTGTGCCTTGGTCTTCAGTTTCGTGGTGAGTCGTCCGTGGAGCGATGGTTCGCGCGGGACGCCCGAACCGGCGGGCGGGACGCCCACCCTACCCACGGAACCCGTCACTGGTGCCAGCGCGGCGTTCAGCGCGGTGAGGCGCTCGGCGAGGATGGGCTCGTGCCGGGCAAAGATCGGGTCCAGCCCTTTGTTTTGGGCGATGGATTTGAGGGTGATGTGCGGGACGGTCTTGTAAAAAAAGCCGTTCTTCGGATTCAGCGGCGCATTGGGATTCCAGCCGGATTCATCCTTCATCCTTCCGCCTTCATCCTTTGCCTTCACCCGGTAGGTCTCGAAGCTGGCGGTGAGCAGCCGCTGCCGGGCGATGGCCGCGGCCACGCGCGAACTATCCACCGTGATCCACCGCCGCCCCCACTGCTCGGCCACAAACGCCGTCGTCCCGCTCCCGCACGTCGGGTCCAGCACGAGGTCGCCGGGCTCGGTGGTCATTAACATGCAGCGCTGAACAATCTTGTTTGCGGTTTGAACGACGTAGAGCTTCTCGCCCCCAAGCTGGTTCTGACCAACGGTGTCCGTCCACAAATCCGAGATTGGAGTTACGGGAAAGTCGGTGAGCTTGCGTTTGTAGGAAAGAGTCGTCCGGTCACCGCCCATCAGTCGCCCAGCGCGGAACAAACGTCTCATCCCTTCCTCGTTGGTTTTCCAGCGCGCCTTCGGCCCAGGATCGAACGTGAAACCATCAACGGAGATTTTGAACCACGACGCTGCACCCTCACCTTTTTCACGCCCAAGACTCTGACTGGTGATGTTGTCTCCCGCGAAGACATCCGCATCATCGCCGAAACCGTCGAGCGATTCGGGAATTGGTCTCCGCTCGCCAGTTGGAAATTCAATCTTCGTGTAACCAGTCGCACCCGCTTCACCGGGACGCTTAATGTCGAAAGTGGGGCGAAATTTGATCCGCTGTATGTCCTTGGAATACCAAAGTAGAAAGTCTCCGGTGCTCGGGATGAAGTCTGCCGTGCTTCCTGTCGTTTTCTTAATCAGGATTTGACGCACGTAGTTTTCAGGCCCGAATACCTCATCCATGACCGCGCGGACACGATGCAAATTTTCATCCGAAATCTGGACGAAGATGGAGCCGGAGTCGGTGAGGAGTTCGCGGGCGAGGAGGAGGCGCTGCTTGAGGTAGGCGAGGTAGGAGTGGACGCCGAGGGTCCAGGTGTCGCGGTAGGCGCGGATCATCTCCGGCTCGCGGGTGAGGTCCTCGTCCTTGTCCTTCACGTCGCGTTTGCCCACTTCGTTCTGCCAGTTGGAGGAGAATTTGATGCCGTAGGGCGGGTCGAGGTAGATAATCTGCACCTGCCCGGCGAGGCCCTCGCGGCGGGCGAGCGAGGTCATCACCTGGAGGCTGTCGCCGAGGATGAGGCGGTTTGCCCAGTCCACGTCGTGCTGGTAATACGCGCGGGCTTCGCGGGCCGGGAGCTTTGGCTCGGCGAAGAAATCGCGCTGCACGTCCTCGCGCCGCACCGCGCGCAGGATGGCCTGCGCGGAGACGCGCTCGTGCAGGTGCAGCGCCACGGGCTCGACCTCGAAGTGCGGCTGCTCGCGCTTGCCCGCCCACTCCAGCCACGGCTGCTCGCTCTCCAGATGCGCGGCGAGTTCGGCGGCTTCGTCCTTCGTGAGCGGCGTGCGCGTGGCCTTCTCCAGCAACTCGCGGCAGCGGGCGACCGCTTCATTGAACCGCAGCACCGGCGTCCGGTGCGGGTCGTAGGCAAACTTCACCTTCGGCTCCTCCGCCACGCGATCCCCCGGAGGACTACCCGCAGGCGGCAGGTTCTTGCGCTTCGCATCGGCGTGCTCGAAGTCGGTGATTGGTGTGGGGTGGTTGGGCATCGGTGAAAGACGGGTGAACTAGCGGAAGCGCGGCCGGGTGACACTCTTCAATTTTCGCCCCCGACACGCCGTGCCTCATCGGACGCGGCGCGCGCGGCATCGGCCTCCCTCACGGCCTCGCCTGGATGTGGGAGAGCGGGGAGACTTTGTCGCGGTAGGCTTCGCCCGCCGGTGTGAGCGAGCCGTCTTTTTTTTGCACGAAGCGGACTTCCTCCACCCAGTTGTAGATCGCGTAGCGCTCGACGAATGGCGTCTTGTCGAGCATCTCGATCATCTCCTCGACAGCGTCCTTCTGCTGCGCGGCGGTCGGGTCGGGGGCGGTGGTCCAGTTTGCTCCGTTGTTCCACTCGGTCACCCAGAGCGGGCGTTTGACGCGGTCGTGGATGCCTTTGAGGAAGCGGTAGAACTGGGCGGCGGCGCCTTTCGCGTCCCGCGGATTGCCCACGGCCCGGTAGTAATGCACCGGCACGAAATCCACGCGCAGGCCGGCGGCGTCGGCTTTGTCCATAAACTCGTAGAGCCAGCCCAGCCCGCCGTCCGAGACCGCCGGCGCGCCGATGCGCAGGCCGGTGGCGAGCAGGTCCGGCCATCCGGCGATCGCCTCGTCCACGGAGAGATTGGCCTGATCCTTGTGGTCCGGCTCGTTGTAGCCGAGCAGATGGGTGGAGCCTCTCGCCTTCCAATCCTGCCGGAGGCCGGGCCATCCGCGCTTCTGCCGGATGGGCACATACTCCAGGTCGGGCGAGGAGTTCTGGCTGATGTTCCAGTCGTAAAACCAGCCGACGTTCAGATTCTGCCAGATGCCGCCGGCGACGCCCTTCTTGCTCACCCAGCGCCACGGGAAGATGCGGACAAAGCGGATCTTTCCATCCAGTTCGGGCGGCAGGGTTTTGATTTCCAGATCGTGGTCCTGCGCCACGTAGTTGCGGCTGGCGCCGGTGCCGTTTTCGTTCTGCGCGATGGTGGCCATGTAGCCGCGCTTGAGGCGAAAGGAGCCGATGGCCGCCTTCATCGCGCCGAGGCTCGCGTCGTTGTAAGCCACGTAGCTTTGCAGCGGCATGGAGGGGCCGGTCAGCGCCTTGCCGCTGTAGGCTGTCATCGCCGCAAAGTCCGGCCCGTGCGGGATGACTACGGTCCCGGATGCGTACTGCACCACGCGCAGATTCGCTTCCAGGTCCGCCGGCGCGCCATTGACCCACATCCGGCCGAGGAAGGTGGAGGCCACGGCGGACGGCGGGATTTTCTCCATGAAAAGCCAGCCGTCGGGCGATGTGAAATTGATCGCGCTGCCCACGAGCGGGTCGCCGGTGCCGGTGACGTGCAACTCGGTGGCGCCGCTCAATGTCACGCGGCGCTGGGCGAGCGAGGGGACGGTCTGGCCCTTGCCGCTGACGGTCACGGCGATCTGGCTGCCGGATGTGGGAAATGTGGATGCCGGCACCGGCGGAGCGGTAGCCATCGGGAGCGGAGCTTCTACAGGAGCTGTCGCGGCGGCAGTCATGGCGGCGGCCGCCTTGCTCATGGCGGCGTCCGCACGCTTGCGGAGATCGGTCGCGGAGACCGGCATGCGCGCTCCTCCGCCCGCATAAACGACGCCGACATTCTCCGCGCTCAACTCGACCAGCTCGACCATCGTGCCCGCCGGCACCTTCGCCGAACCGGTCGCACGGCCATTGAGGACGACTGGGAAATCCGTCTCTTTCAGCAGGGCGACTTCCCTCGGCCAATGCTCCTTTCGCCCGACCAGCCACGCCACCGGATCGGGCTGCGCTGCGGGTGCAGGTGCGGGCGGCGGAGGCTCCGGTGTCGTCACGGGCGCCGGCGTGGATGCGGGCACGGGGGTGGAAACCGGCGCGGGCGCGGGCGCGAGAGCTACGATCGGAGCCGGAGTCGGCGCGGGCGAACCCGTGGCGGACTGCACAAAGCGACTCCAGACCTGCGCGGGGGATTCCTTGAGGCTAAACATGGCGTAGCCAAATCCGGCTGCGCCCACGAGGACGAGAAACAGCAGGAACTTTCCAACGCCAAATCCTCCGCCCGTCTTCGGCGGCACGTAGGCGCTCGCGCCCGCAGGCTGCGCCCTGGCGGGCGGTCGGGGTCGTGGCGGCGCGGGACGGGCGGGCGAGGGTCCGCGCGCGACCGCAGGAGCCTGCGGCTCTGGCGCGGCGGCGCTCTCGGGAGGCGGAATGACAATGCCATTGCCGCAGCTCGGGCAATCAATCGTCTGCCCGATCCATTCCTCATCGGCATCGAGGGACTGCGAGCAGTTCGGGCACAGGAATGTCATGACGGGATGTGAATGGTTTTGGCGCTCCAAACCAAGAACGAGTTCCGATCCGGCCGCTACCGCGTCACGCGGAGGCGGAGAAAGCGCGGCCCGCTGCCGGCTGCGACGCTGGCTTTCACGGTCTGCACGGTGCCGTTGTCGGTGAGGATCTGCTCGGTGACGCCGGCGCTGCTCCATGTGCCGGCGCCGAGGTCGTCGCGCCATTCGGCGGCAAAGCTCACGCCGTCGCTCATCGCGGCGAGGCTGCGCGTGTAGGTGAGTTCCAGGGTCGCGCCGTTTTTCTCGATTGCCGGCGCAGAGGTCGTCGCGGCGTTCGGATTCTGCGCGGTGGCGAATTCGATCAGGTTGCTTTCGCCGTCGTTGTTGCTGTCGAAGCTGTCAGCCGCGGTGCCGGTGTTTGCCGTGGTGCCGAAGTATTGCTGCCGCCAGCTTTGCTGCGGCGTGGCGATGCTCAGGGCGACGTCGTTTCCGTCGCCGCCGGCGTAAGTGATGACCCAGTTGTATCCGCTCGCCGCGAAGTAGGCGCCCTCGGGTTTTCCCGCAAAGGTGCCGCTCACCGCTCCGGCGCTGGTCTTGTTCAGGATGATGAACGCGGCGCCGCTCGGGAGCCCTGCGCCGGCGGTGAAGTCCAGCGCACCGGCGAGCGTGACGCCGCCGCCGACCGTGAACTGGCCGTAGCCGGTGCCCGGCGCGGGGCCGGTGATCGCGATTTCAAACCGTCCGCCGCCCGGGATGCTCACGCTGCCCGTGGTCGCGGGTGTGCCGGTGGGTGCGAGCGTGCCAGCCGTGGCGGTGATGGCGCTGCTGGTGAGCGTGCCGCTCACGACGAGTTTGCCCGCGCTGATCGTGGTCGCGCCGGTGTACGTATTTGCGCCAGCGAGCGTCATCGTGCCTGTGCCCGCCTTGATCAGCGCGCCGGTCGCGTTGTTCACGGCATTCACCAGCGGCGCGGAGACCGTGAGCCCGCCGGCGCCCGTCGTGGAGACGTCGAAGGTGACGGTGCCGCCGCCGGTTTTTCCAAGCATCAGGCCGTTGGCGGTCGTGTTCGTCGCGACGCTGTTGATCGTGGAAACCGTGGCGCCGGTCACGGTGACGGAGCCCAGCAGGATCGCGGACTGATATGCGGAGCTGTAGCCATTTCCCGTGCTGAACATGCCGCCATTGAGCGTGATGTTTCCGAGGACGTTCGGATCGCCGTCGCCCGGTCCCGGCGTGAGCGGCGAGGCCGCGTCGAGCTTCACGGTGCCGCCCGCATTGACGATCAGGCTCACCGCCGGCGTGACGGTGGCGGACGTGGATGCAAAGACATTGCTCCTGCCAAAGACGAGCGTGCCGCCGCTGTTCACGGTGACCGTGCGGCCCGCCGTCTGCGGATTGCCGAGAGGTCCCTTCACGGGTGCCGCGCCGTTGTTGAAAAAGGTGCTGCTGCCCGCGACGAGCGTGCCGCCGGAGATCACCACATTGCCGGTGAAAGTGTTGTTCGCGTTGTCGAGGACGAGCGTGCCTGCATCCAGTTTCGTCAGGTGAAAAACGGTGACGGTGACGGTGCCATCGAGGATGACTCCCGATGCATCGATGCCTCCGCTGCCCTGAAATGTCAGCGTTCGCGACCCGCCGGCCGAGGACGTGATGGTGCCGGAGAGATTCAAGGTGCCGGCATCCGACTGAAACTGATAACTGCTGCCCCCGACGTTGATCGTGATGTCTCCCGACAGCGTATTGTTGCCCGCCAGATTGCGGATGGCGGGGACAGTCGTGGAAGAGCGGGCGCTG
Source organism: Chthoniobacter sp. (assembly GCA_031411535.1). Taxonomy (GTDB): domain Bacteria; phylum Verrucomicrobiota; class Verrucomicrobiia; order Chthoniobacterales; family Chthoniobacteraceae; genus Chthoniobacter. The sequence goes on from JANOBH010000130.1 coordinate 6,994, forward strand.
AGCGCGATCGGCGCGGAGGTGACGACATTGCCGAGCGTGCCGTCCAGCTCCAGCGTGGACCGGCCGCTGTTATTGGCGCGGATCGCGATGGCGGTGACGCTCGACAGCGCAGCCGGATGGGCGGCGCGCACCGCGCCTTCGTTGGCCGTGGTGCTTCCGGTGTCGATATTGACGGTGCCGGAGATGGTATTGCTCCCGCTCAGAACCAGCGTGCCGGGGCCGCTCTTGGTAAAGCCGCCCGTCCCCGCGAGGGTCGCCGCCACGGTCGCGGTGTTCTGATTCACCGCGATCGTCGGCGTGCCCGAAGACGTCTGAAGCGTGAGCGCGATGCCGCCGCCCGCGCTGAGCGTCCACGACTGAGTCCCCGAGGTGTCGCCAAACTGCATCGCGCCGATGCTGCGCGACGAATCGAGCGTCACCGTGCGATCAGCGGTGATGTTCAGCGTGCTGAGATTTGCGGTGTTGCCCGCGCCGTTCGCCGGGAAGCTGCCCGTCCATTTCCCGGTCTCGCTCCAGTTGCCGCTGGCATCGGCGGTCCATGTGCCGTTTCCGAGCACGCTCGGAAGCTGGATCGTCAGCAGCGCGGAGGCGGCGACGCCGACGGAATCCGTGGCATACACGATGAACTCCTGCGCTCCTTCGTCGGCGAAACCCGGCATGCCAGAGAGCGCGCCATTGGCCGCCACGTTCAGCCACGCCGGCCCGCTCGCCTTGCTATACGTGATCGTGTCGCCCGCATCCGCGTCGGTCGCACTTCCGGCGATCGTGCCGTTGTAAGGCTGGCCCTGCGTACCCGCGGCGCCGGTGATCATGCCCGAGGTGAAAACCGGCGGGGTATTCGTCGTCATCGCCGCCACCTTCATGTCGGTCAGCGCGTAGGGCAGAAACTGCACGTCATCGAGACGGCCCGCGAAAAGCGGATCGGCGCTGAACTGACTTTTGCCGAGAAAGTTTGCGGACGTCCCGAGATCGATCGGGTTCAAGGTCATGCCCGTATTCGTCGCGACCAGCGCGCCATTGACGAAGAGCTTGCCGGTGTTGCCGCTGATCGTGACGGCCACATGCACCCACTGGTTTGCGGCGAGCTGCGTGGTGTTGAGCTGCTGTGCCGCCGTGCCCGTTTTGAAAATCTCAAACCGCAGCGTGTTGCTCCCCGAAAGCGGCGTGAGGAACATGTAGCTCCCGGTCCCATTGCCGAGATCGAAGATGCGCTGCCACTGGCTGGATCCGGTCCAGTAGATCCACGCGCCGAAGGTGAAGTCCGTGCTGTCGCCCAGCCGCGGCGAAAGCTGCACGTGATCACCGTCCGCCGCGACGCCGCTCATCACCACGGCCTGTCCGGTTTTGCCCGTCGTGAATTTCGCCGCGCCCTTGAGCATCGCCGCGTGCCCGTAGGCCGAGGTGTCGCGCGCGTCGTATTCGAAACGGTAGAGCGCCGCGGGCGCGGTCGGCACCTCGGGTATGTCCTGCGAATACGAGAGCGGCGAAACCTTGTCCCGATACGTCACACCCGCCGCCGTGAGCGACCCGTCGTCCCATTTCACACGCCGCGCATCCTCCACCCAGTTGTAAAGCGAGTAGCGCTCGACGAACGGCGTGTTGTCCAGCATCTTGATCATCTTTGCCACCGTCGCCTGCTGCTGCGCGGCGGTCGGGACGGGGCCGGTCGTCCAGTTCGCGCCGTTGTTCCATTCCGTGACCCAGAGCGGGCGCTTCACCTGGTCATAGACGCCCTTCAGGAAATTGTAGAACTGCGTGGTCGCGCCGACCGGATCCGACGCGCTCGAGTAGCTCCGATAGTAATGCACCGCCACGAAATCCACGCGGAGGCCGGCGGTGTCGGCCTGATTTACAAACGAGTAGAGCCAGTTCAGCCCGCCGTCGGTCGGCGCCGGCGAGCCCACGCGCAGGCCGGTGCCCAGCAGGTCGGGCCACGACCAGATCGCGTCACCCACGGCGATGTTCGACTGGGCCGTGGAGTCCGGCTCGTTGTAGCCCAGCAGATGATTCGTGCCCCGCGTCTGCCAGTTCTGGGTCAGGCTCGGCCACCAGCGCTCCTGGCGGATCGGCACGTATTCCACGTCGAGCGTGGAGTTCCGGTCGATGTTCCAGTTGTAGTCCCACCGCACGTTCAGCCCCGACGCGATGTTGCCGGCGATGCCCTTCTTGTTCACCCAGCGCCACGGAAACACGCGGACGAAACTCACGGTGTCATTCAGCGCATCCGGCAGCACGCTCACCTCGATGTCGCCGTCCTGCGCCACGTAGTTTTTGCTGATGCCCGTGCCGTTCGCATTCTGCGCGATCGTCGCCGCGTAGCCGCGCTTGAGTTTGAAGGAGCTGATGTTGTTCGCAAACGTGCCGAGGCTCGCGTCGTTGTAAGTCGTGTAGTTTTGCAGCGACGTGGACGCACCGGTGAAATGCGTGCCCATGAAGACCTGTAGCGGCGCGAACGTGGAGGCGTGCGGGATCACCACCGTCCCGTCGCCATATTGCACGATACGGCAGTTCGTACTCACCACTGCAAGCGCGCCATTCACGCGCACCTGGCTGAGGTAGGTCGCGCTCACCACGGACGGCAGGGTGTTCGTCATGAAAAACCACGAGTCCGGCGAATTGAGATGGATCACGCTGCCGCTGATCGGGCTGCTCGCGCCGGTGATGCGCAACTCCGAGCGCCCCGTCATCGTCACCGTCGTGCTGGCGAGCGTGGCGTACGTCTGGATGTCGTTATTGATCGTCAGCGTCTGCGCCGACGCGATCAGCGGCAGAAAGCACAGCACTCCGAGCAGCCAGCACAGCAAAGCGCTGCCTGCCCATTTTCCGCGCCAGCGGGAACCGGCCAGGCGCGCACATGGGGCGACGAGGGTGGCGGGTGTGGCATTGGACGGAGAATTCATCGGAGGGGGCAGTCTCGGTTTCCATAACCCACGCATGCGGCGCTCGCTAACGACAATTGTCGCACGGGTCTCGAAGTGTCGGCAGAGCGCCGCCATCGGCGGATTAGCATGGCGGACGGCGCGTGTTTCCCAACGAAAACCACTGGCGCACGCGGCGAGGCTCAGCGTTCGCCGCGTGAGGGTCCAGCCGCTCTCCTCGCGAGGTAGCGCTCGGCAAGGGCGCGGCGGCTGATTTTTCCGCGCTCGGTGGCCGGGATTTCCTCCACCACCCACACGTCCCGCGGCACCTGCCACGGATTGAGCGCCTGCTGGCAGAAACGGAGGACGCCCGCCGCGTCGATCCCCTGCCCCGTCACGCATGCCACCGGCTCCTCACCGCGGAGCGCCGACGGCACGCCGAAGACCACCGCCTGGGTCACGCCGGGGCATTCCGCCATGCGCGCCTCGACTTCGAGCGGATTCAGCTTTCGGCCCGCGACATTGATCACGTCCGTCGTCCGCCCGGTCAGATACAAGCCTTCCGGTGTGCGGCGCACGAGGTCGCCGGGCACAAAACGGCCGCCGCCCAGCACCGCCTCGTCACCGGCGGGAAAATATCCGTCTCCCACCGCAGCGCTGCGCACGCCGATCGGCCCCGCTTCGCTGCCCTCCTGCGCGATTTCCACGCCCGGCATCGGCGTCCCGACAAAGCCCTCCTCGTAATGCCGCCGATCCGTCGCGTCGTAGCTGATGCCCCCGCACTCCGACGAGCCGTAGAAGGCATGCACCTTCCGCCCAAAGCGCATGGTGAACCTCTCCGCCGCGTGCTTTGCCAGCGGCGCCCCCGCCGAGATGCACAGCCGCAGCGCCGGGAGTTCCGGCAGGTGGTCCATCTCGGCGAATTTCTGAAAGAACACCGGCGTGCCCGGAAACACCGTCGCCCCGGTGACGGCCAGCCCTTCGAGCACCGCGCGCGGCATGCGGTCGCGGCTGGCGACCAGCCGCACGCCACGCGTGAGCAGCGGCGTGAGCAGATTGCTGAAGCCGTAGCTGTGCGAAAACGGGATCACCCCGAAATTGATGTCGGACTCCGTGATGCCCATCGCCGCGCAGATCTGGTCGCAATCCGCGACGAGCTGCCCCGCGCGGAAGCGGATCGCCCGCGGCGCACTGGTCGTACCCGACGTCAGCTTGAGAAAGTCCGGCGCCGGCCCCGCCCACACATGCGCATCCGGCGGCACCGGCCGGCGATGGACGACCATCGGCCCGCCAGCATTCGTCACCAGCGCCGCCGCCCGGATCGCGCCGAGCGTCAGCGCCATCTCAGTCTCATCCACATGATCGCCGAGCGGCACCGGCACCAGCCCGCGCCGCCAGAGCGCGAGCAGCACCTCCGGCCAGCGCTCGCCGTTCCCAAGCTGCACCGCCACTGCGGAGCCCGCGGCGATGTTATCAAACATCCGCGCCAGCTTCATCGCCTCCAGTTCGATCCCCACAAACGTCCGCATCGCCGTTCCCGCCGGATCGAGGATTGCCGGCGCACTTCCCCGCCTTCCCAGGGTTTTCTTCCAAGCGGTCAGGATGGCATTTTCGAGGGACGTCTCAGGCACGGGAAATAGTCGGAACTTTTGATTGCGGGAGGGGTTTTCGCGGCTAGCCTCCTACTCCCTTTTCCAAGCCATGAAAGCAGATATTCATCCCGACTACCAATCCACGACGATTCACTGCGCCTGCGGCACCACCTACCACACCCGCAGCACGAAGCGCGACCTCAAGATCGGCATCTGCGCGGCCTGCCACCCGTTCTTCACCGGTGAGCAGAAGTTCGTCGATACCGCCGGACGCATCGAGAAATTCACCAAGCGCTTCGGCGCCGCGCAGTCGCGCAAAAAGAGCGCCTAGCGCCCCGATCGCAGACTTTCAGACGGTGAAGACGCCCCGTGCGTCTTCACCGTTTTGTTTTTTCCAAAGTAGCGTGGGCTTCAGCCCAAACGAGCCTGCAACTTTGGGCTGAGGCCCAAGCTACATTCACACTATGGACTTCGCCCCTCTCATCGACCGCAAGACCGACCGCTTTCGCGAACTCGAAGCCGAGATTTCCTCCGCCAATCTCTATGACGACCCGCGGAAGGCTCGCGAGGTTCTGCGCGAGCATACCCGGCTGAAGGAACTCCTCGCCGCCTGGGAACTGCTCAAAAAATCCCGCAACGAGCTGGCCGAGAACCAGGCGCTCGCGAAGGGCGAAGACCACGAAATGGCGGAGATGGCCGCGGCGGAGATTCCCGCGCTGGAAAAATGCATCGCCGAGACCGAGAGCGCAGTGCAGTTCGCCCTGCTCCCACCCGACCCGAATGAGGACCGCGACGCCATCGTGGAAATCCGCGCGGGCACAGGCGGCGACGAGGCGGCGCTTTTTGCCGCGGATCTCTGCCGCATGTACACCCGCTTTGCCGAGACCCACGGCTTCAAGATCGAGCCCCTCGAATCCAGCGCCGGCGCACTCGGCGGCGTGCGCGAATCCATTTTCAAAGTCACAGGCGACCAGGTTTTCCGCACCCTGCGCTATGAGAGCGGCGTCCACCGGGTCCAGCGCGTGCCCGCCACCGAGACCCAGGGCCGCATCCACACCAGCACCGCCTCGGTGGCCGTGCTGCCCGAAGCCGAGGAGGTCGATCTCGAGCTGAAACCCGAGGAGATCCGCATCGAGGTCTGCCGCGCCGGCGGCCCAGGCGGACAGGGCGTGAACACCACGGACTCCGCCGTGCAGGTCATGCACATCCCCACCGGCACCATCGTCCGCTGCCAGGACGGCCGCTCGCAGCAGAAAAACAAGGCGCAGGCCCTCACCATCCTCCGCTCCCGCCTCCTCGAGGTGAAGCAGCGCGAGGAGCACGAGAAGTACGCCGCCCATCGCAAGAGCCAGATCGGCACCGGCGACCGCTCGGAAAAAATCCGCACGTACAATTTTGCCGAAAACCGCGTCAGCGACCACCGGATCAAGCTCACCCTCTACAGCCTCGACCGCTTCCTCAATGGCGAGATCGGCGAGATGATCGCCGCGCTCCAGACCGCCGACGTGGCTGAGCGCCTCGCGGAGGCAAACCTCGCGGGCTGATCGCGCGGCGACCGCTGCGCCTGATTCGGTCGTGAACGGCGAGGTCACCGGAGGCAACGAATTTCTGGCTGCTCCCGCCCGGCGGCTCAGACAGCGAACCGCCCGTGACGCGCCTGCCACTTGCCCGCCAGACCGCCGGGAATCCGCGCAGGCTTCACGCTACGGGCAAGCCAGCTCATCCGCGAGGGTCGAAAGACGCTCGCGGACACCGGGCGGCAGCGTGCCGTGCATCACGGCCAGCCGCACACCGGGGCGCGCAAACACGCTGATGTCGGCCCGATCCCAGTGCAGCGTGCAACTTCGCAAAGTGCCGACCGGGAGAGCCGCGCCATTGTCCGCCGCACCGCTCAGCCGCGCGGCGACAGCAGCGAGCTCCGCGAAAGCGAAGCCGTCCGGCAGCCTGCCAGCCGTCGCTTTGTCACCGCACCGTGCCAGCGCACAGGCGCGAACGCCCGGCAGCGCGACGGTCAGGCGGGCGACCGCGGCGAGATCAAGGGCCTCGTCCGTCATGAAAAGCGTTTGCAGCGCTTCGAGCGGAAAGGGAGCGGCTTTCACCTTCACATCCGGAGGCGGATCGCTGGGAACGACCGGCTGCGGTGGGTGCTCCGGCTCAGCAGCGGACGATAGGGCGAGGATGGGCGGCGGCTGCACGAGGACCGGACGCACGGCGGGAGGCGGATGAAGCCGGACCATGGGCTGTACAGGTGCCGGCGGCGGAACAGCCTCCGCGCTGCGCGATTTTTTTTCCGGCTCCATGATCCGCTCACAATGCCCGACGACGTTTTTCGACGGAACGTCAGGCACCCCGACGACCACGGGTGGCGGCGGCGCGAAAACATGCCGCGCCGGAAGCACGGGTTCGACGGGCGCGGGAGGATTGCTTTCCGCAGCGGGTTCCGGCGCTTCGTCCGTTTCCCTCGGCGTCTGAGCCGCGACTTCCGCCGCGCCGGGCGGGTCTTCCGCCGGTTCGCCGACGGCTTCGGAAACAGGTTCGCCAGCAGGCGCGGGCGCCAGCGACTGGTCCTCCGCCTGGGAGAGGAACTCCGCGAGCGCCATCCCGGCGTCGTCGGCCTCCGAAGTCGCCGCGACCTCCGGGGCGAGATCGGCGGCGCCGGGCAGGTTTTTCAAAATCTCCTCGATCGGGAGCGGCACCTTCACGCCGTCTCGCGGGGCGAAGTGAGCCCGCAAGTCCGGCGGCAGCACCGATACAAAGCGCGCCGAACTCACCTCCACGCGCTCATTGGCAAACTGCCGCTCGATCGGAGCGTAGGGCAGCGTGATGCGCACATCCGGATCGACGCGCGGAAGCTTTCCCACGACGATCTCTGGCGGACACCCGCGCAGGATGGGCGCGAGGCTGAGGTGGATTTCCTCCTCGCCAAACGAAGGCGCCGGCTTCGGCTCGTCTGGCGGCGAATCCTTTGCCCGAGCCGCCTCCGCGAGCGCGGGCGGCATCGTCTGGCGGCCGGAAAGCAGACTGACCTGCTCGACGAGCTTTTGCAGCGGCAGCCGGATTTCAACGTCATCCGCCGGCTCGATCCGCCGCACGAAAACCTCCGGGCAGAGCGCCGCGATTTTCGAGAGCGGCACCGCGGCGCGACCGCGCGCGATGTCCGCCGAGAGCTCATCCACGGAAAAGCGCAGTTCGCGCTTCGCGTCGTGCATCCCCATGTGAAGAAGCTGCGTGGGGATCCGCGACAGCACGTCGCCGAGCACTATGACGATCTCGCGCCGCTCCTCCGACGCAGGCGGGTTTTTCTCCCCCGCCCTTTCGGGCCGCACTGGCGAATAGACAATTCCGCCGCCGAGGCCGATGCGTTTCGGATGCAGAAACTCGCCTGGATCAGGCGCAGTACCGGCGATCTTCCCATTCCCGCCCGCAGCCCCAGTCCCCCCCTTTTTTTCCTCTCCCATCTTTTCTTCACTCGGCTTTGGTTTGAAAAGGTGGTCGAGAAATCCCATGGGTCGCTAGTGGTCTTCCGAGGTGGACCTCAGAACTTCCTCCAACGTGGTAATTCCCTCCTTGGCTTTGTCAATGCCGACCATCCGCAGCGTCTTCATGCCCTCGCTGATCGCCTGGTTTTTCACCACCGCCGCAGAGGCGCGCTTGATGATCAGCCGGCGGATCTGCTCGGACACGGGCAGCACCTCGATGATCGCGGCCCGGCCCATGTAGCCGCGGCGCTTGCAGCGGTCGCAGCCGGCGCCGTGATAGAAAGTGATGCCCTCGTCCTCGATGCCGAGCCGCTGGAACAGCTCCTTCTCGGGGCGGAATTCCTCGCGGCAGTTCGGGCAGATCTTGCGGACGAGACGCTGCGCGCAGGTGAGGAGGATGGATGAGGCGATGAGGAAGGGCTCGATACCCATGTCGTCGAGACGCGAGATCGCGCCCGCGGCGTCATTCGTGTGCAAAGTCGAAAGCACCTGGTGACCGGTGAGCGCCGCTTTCACGGCGATGTCGGCGGTCTCGTTGTCACGAATTTCACCGATCATGACGATGTCCGGATCCTGACGCAGAATGGAGCGCAGCGCGTCGGCGAAGCTCAGCCCGATCTCGGCTTTCACCGCGACCTGATTGATGCCCTGGAGCTGGTACTCGATCGGGTCTTCGACGGTGACGATGTTGTACTCCGGGTTGTTCAGCTCGCTGAGCACGGAGTAAAGCGTCGTCGTTTTCCCCGATCCGGTCGGGCCGGTGACGAGGATCATGCCGTGCGGCGCGTCGATGGCTTTCTTGAAAACGCCGAGCGTGTACTCGTCCATGCCGAGCGCATCGACGGACGCCGAGAGCGCCCCCTTGTCGAGCAGACGGATGACGATTTTTTCCCCATAGACCGTGGGCAGGATCGAGATACGCAGATCGACCTCCTTGCCCGAGACGCGGATGCGGAAGCGGCCGTCCTGCGGGAGGCGGCGCTCGGCGATGTCCAGGCCGGCGAGGATCTTGATGCGCGAGGCGATCGGCATCTGGAGCGACTTCGGCGGCGAACTGGCCTCGATGAGCGAGCCGTCCACGCGGTAGCGCAGCTTGAACTGCTTTTCGAACGGTTCCAGATGGATGTCCGACGCCTTCTCCTTTAGCGCCTGGACGAGGATGAGATTGACGATCTTTACGACGGGCGCGTCCTCGCTCTCCACCGCGAGACGGTCGAGGTCGATCTCCTCGCGGTTGACTTTGACCTCCTCGACGTTGTCCGCCTGGGTCTGCGCATCCTTGAGCACCTGATCCATCGCCGCACTCGCGCTGCCGACGCCACTGAGCGCCTCGGTCACGCTGCGCTCGGTCGTGATCATCGGGATGATCTCGAGCTTGGTGCGCTGGCGGAGGTCATCCAGCGCGAGCACGTTCAGCGGATCGGCCATCGCCACGAAAAGCTTGTTCCCCAGCCGGCACACGGGCGCGAGCTTGTACTGGCGGGCCATTTCCTTGGGTACCAGATCTGCGATCTCCTCGGGCACGCGCACCTTGGAAAGATTGATCGGCGGCACGTCGAGGCAGCGCCCCATGGAAATGACCATGTCCTGCTCGGTGACGTACTGTTTGTCCGTCAGCAGCTTGAGGAGGCGGCCGCCCTGCTTTTTCTGCAGTTCCGTGGCCTCCGCGAGCTGGCTCGGGAGGAGGAGTCCGTCCTCGATCAGGACATCCGCGATGCGTTCGCCGAAGGATTTGATGCTCATTTCTCGGTCTTGTAGGTTTCGCTCAGCACGCGGTAGATGGCGCTCGGCGCTGCGAGGTGCCACTGCACGTTGTAGTCGAGGAGTTGCTGCACGGCTTCCTTGCCGAGTGCGTCAAAGGGGTTCGCCATCGCGATCATGACGGTGCGGCTCATCATGTCGAAGGGCACGATCAACCGGCCAATCGTGAGGCTCTCCGGGAGCATGCGGACGATCGTGCGGTCGATGTCGTAAAAGTCGAGCGGGGCAAAGGCGAACTTCGAGCGGTCGAGGATGCCGCTCAGCAGGTAGTCGGTCTCATACGAGCCGCGGCGGCTGATTTCGTCGATGAGCGACATCGCCGGGACATTCGGGCCGAGATCCTTGTTCTTCTTGTGAACCCGCTCAAGCGCCGAGCTGACGACTTCCTCAGTCACGATCTTGTATTGGATCAGAATCTTCGCGAGCGCCTCATTCCCATCGTCCCCCAGCGCGAGATTGGCGGCGATGGCCCGGCCATTTCCTGCGTTCACCGGGCTGCCGTCGGCTCGCAGAGTCGCCGAAGTCGTCATCAGCGTCCCGGTGTCAGTCGCGACCGTCCGGAAATCCATATCGATGCCACTCGGCGGTGCAATCGTGCCAGGCTTTGATCCAGCTCCATTCTTAAGCTGGCCGCTCTTCTGGAGCTTTTCCTCGACCTCGCTCAGGGCGGCGATGATCTCGGGACTGTCGGGCGTCCGTTGCAGGATGCCCTCGTACTCCAGCATTGCCGCGGAAAACTGGCCCAACTCGACATACGTGTCCGCCAGCCTGCGGGCGATGGTCAGAAACTCCTCCTGCTTGCCCACGCGCTGGTAGGCGTCCTTCAGGATCTCCATCGACTGGCAATCCTGGGGATTCGCCTGCGTGATGACCTCGAACATTTCGATGGTCTGCAGGATCTGCTCCTGCTCCTCGGAGGAAACAGTCGGTGGGCTGGCGCTCATTTGCATAGGCAGGGAGCAGTTTAGCTAAAAGCGTGCCTTGGCGTGGCGTTGTCTGAAAAATGAGAACATGAACCCGCGGCGACGCTCAAAATGCAAAACCCCATGCCCAGTTTGTCCGGCTGCCGCGCTCTGTATCAGGGCGGCTGGAGGGGAAAAATTCGTTGCGCGCCGCGAGGCGCGCGCCTATACGGCTCGCGTGAAATCTTTCCAGCACTGGTGGCATATCTGAAGACGGGCTCGCGCCCGGCGTGACTCGCACGCCCGCGCAGTCGTCGCCACCCGCGCGCCGCACTCTCCAGCCCGACGACTCCCGCAAGGATCGCCGGGCTTTTTCTTTTTCACCGAAACCCACGCCATGACTCTCCCACCGCTCAAATACAATGCCGACGGCCTGATCCCCGCAATCGTCCAGGACGCGAAATCGCACCGCGTCCTGATGATGGCATGGATGAACGCCGCCTCGCTGGAAGCCACGCTGCGTACCGGCTGCATGAACTATTGGAGCCGCTCGCGGCAGAAATTCTGGCTCAAGGGCGAGACCAGCGGCCACACGCAGCGCGTCGTCCGCTGGGCCGCCGACTGCGACGCCGACACGCTCCTCTTCGAGGTCGAGCAGACCGGCGGCGCGTGCCACACGGGCTACGAGAGCTGCTTCTTTCAGACGTTCACGCCGGATGGGACGCCGGTGGCGATCGGGGAAAGCAAAGTCTTTGACCCGGCAACAACCTACGAAAGTAAGAGGTAAGATTTAGGATTTAGGAAGTGGCAGAAGCCGCGCCCTGAGTCCTCGCTCCGAGCGACAGCGCCTTACTTCACTTTCTAAATCCTAAATTCTCCTTCCTAAATGAACACGCCTCTCAAGCCGTCGCCCGCGGAGTTCCGCGAGCTGGCGAAACGCGGGAACACCATCCCCGTCTATGCCGAACTCATCGCCGACGCGGAGTCGCCGGTCTCCGCCTTCCAGAAGATAGACGACGGCGGCTACTCGTTCCTTTTCGAGTCCGTCGAGAAGAGCGACCAGGCCGGGCGCTACTCGTTCGTCGGCGCCCAGCCGCGGCTCACGTTTGAGAGCCGCGGGCGCACGATTCGCATTGTTGAAAACGGTGTCGCCCGCGAGTTCGAGACCGCGCGCGATCCGTTGCACGAACTCGAAACGCTCATGCAGCGCTTCACCTTCGTCCCCTCGCCAGCCTTGGAAGAATCAAGGTTTGCGGGCGGTGCCGTCGGCTACCTCGGCTACGACATGGTGCGCTTTTTCGAGCCGACCATCGCTGCACCGCCGCCCGACGACCTCGGCCTGCCAGAGAGCTTCTTCTTCCTCGCAGAGACAGTCCTCATCTTCGACCACCGCACGCGCCGCCTGCGCATCGTCGCCAATGGCTTTGTAGAAAACGACCCCGACGCGGCATACGCCGCCGCCGCGGAGAAAATCGCCGCCCTCGCCGCGAAGCTGAACCAGCCCACGCTGCTCCCGCCCATCTACGTCGATCGCGAATCGGCACCCGTCACGCCCACGGCCAACACCACGCCCGCGGAATACATGCAGATGGTCCGCGACGGCATGGAGTACATCCGCGCGGGGGACATCTTCCAGTTCGTCCCCTCGCAGCGTTTTGAGACCGACTATGCCGGCGATGCGCTCACGCTCTACCGCGCGCTGCGCTTCGTGAATCCGTCGCCTTACATGTTCTGCATGAAATTCGCCGGCAAGTTCGCGCTCGTCGGCAGCTCGCCTGACGTCCACGCCCGCGCTATCATTGGGCGGATCGACAACCGCCCCATCGCCGGCACGCGCCGCCGCGGCGCGAACGCCGCCGAGGACGACGCGAACGCCGCCGAACTCCTCGCCGACCCGAAAGAGCGCGCCGAGCACCTCATGCTCGTCGATCTCGCCCGCAATGACGTGGGCCGCGCCGCCGAGTTTGGCAGCGTGCAGGTCAGCGACTTCATGACCGTCGAGAAATACAGCCACGTCATGCACATCGTCTCCAACGTCCACGGCACGCTCAGACCCGACCGCACGGCCTACGATGTCATGCGCGCCACCTTTCCCGCCGGCACCGTCAGCGGCTCGCCGAAAGTGCGCGCCATGCAGATCATCAATCAGCTCGAGAAAAGCAAACGCGGCGTCTATGCCGGCGCCGTCGGTTACTTCGGCTTCGATGGAAACAGCGACTCCTGCATCGCCCTGCGCACCGTCGTGCTGAAGGACGGCAAAGCCTTTGTCCAAGCGGGCGCCGGGATCGTGGCGGACAGTTCGCCCGAGTCCGAGCACCAGGAATGCGTGAACAAAGCCATGGGCATGATGGCGGCAATCGCGAGAGCGAAGGGAATTTAGGAAGTAAGACTCAGGATTTAGGAAGTGGACAAGACCGAGCTTAAGACGAGGACGAAGGCGTTTGGCCTGCGGGTGCTGAAGTTGGTTCGGCATTTGCCGAAAGAGCTGGGTGCCAGCGTCGTCGGAAAACAGCTCGTTCGCAGCGCGCTTTCCGTCGGAGCAAACTATCGCTCGGCCTGCCGCGGCCGGTCGCGCGCCGAGTTCCTTGCCAAGCTCGGCATCGTTCTGGAAGAGGCCGATGAAAGCGCCTACTGGCTCGAAATCATCATCGAAGACGGGATGCTTCCCGAATCCAAAGTCTCGGCGCTTCTGAAAGAAGCGAACGAACTCACCGCCATCTTTTTCACCGCGACTGCCAGCACACGCGCAACTTCAGGAAGTAAGAAGTAAGATTCTGTAAGTGTCATCTCTGCCCTCCCCTGCTCCCGTATCCGCACGCGCTCCGCTTCCTAAATCCTAAATCCCATTTCCTAGATTTCCCCAATGCTCCTCGTCATCGATAACTACGACTCCTTCACCTACAACCTCGTCCAGTATTTCGGCGAGCTGGGCGCGGACCCTTTCGTGAGAAGGAACGACGAAATAACCCCGGATGAAATCGCGGCGCTCAAGCCGGAGCGCATCGTCATCTCGCCCGGCCCCTGCACGCCGAATGAAGCGGGCATCAGTTGCGACGTCATCCGCCGCTTCGGCCCCTCCACGCCGCTGCTCGGCGTATGCCTCGGGCACCAGGCCATCGGCCAGGTGTACGGCGGCGATGTCGTCCGCGCGGGCCGGCTCATGCACGGGAAAACCTCGCCCATCCTGCATCATGGCACCGGCGTATTTGCCGGGCTGCCAAACCCGTTCGACGCCACCCGCTACCATTCCCTCCTCGTCCAGCGCTCCACTTTTCCCGCCGCTCTCGACATCACCGCCGAGACCGCCGAGGGCGAAATCATGGGCCTTCGCCATCGTGAGTTTCCCATCCATGGCGTCCAGTTTCACCCCGAGTCCATCCTCACCCTCGAAGGCAAACGCCTCCTCCAAAACTTCCTCAGCCTTTGAGCCGCCCACATGCCCAAGCCCTCCACCGTCCAGCAGCCCGCCGAACTCCTCGCCTACCTTTTCGCCACCTGGCCGGATGAGAAAAAAAAGCAGATCCGCAACTGGCTGAAATTCCAGGCCGTCACGGTCAATGGCCGGCCGGTCACGCAATTCAACCACCCGCTCACGCCCGGCGATGTCGTCGCCATCCGTTCCGACCGCTTCGCAGTCCCGAAGACCGTGCTCCCTTCGGGCATCCGCATCTTCTTTGAGGACGCCAGCGTCCTCGTCATCGACAAGCCCGCCGGTCTCCTCAGCATCGCCAGCGAGAGCGAGCAGGAGCGCACCGCGTATTTCCAGCTCACCGAGTATCTGCGCCAGGGGAAACCCGGCGCTCGCGACCGCGTGTGGATCGTCCACCGGCTCGACCGCGAGACGTCCGGCCTCATGGTCTTCGCCAAGACGCAGCAGGCCAAAGAGACGCTCCAGACCGGCTGGGAGCAGGTCGAAAAAACCTACGAAGCCGTGGTCGAGGGCCGCCTCAAAACCGACGCGGGCACCTTCGAGTCCGACCTCGACGAATCCGATCTCCTCCGCGTCCGCAGCGCCCCGCCCAGCGACCTCACGCGCCACGCCGTCACCCACTTCCGCGTGCTCGCCCGCCGCGAGTGGCGCACCCTCGTCGAGCTCACACTTCAAACCGGGCGCCGCCATCAGATCCGCGTCCACCTCGCCGACGCCGGCTGCCCCATCGTCGGCGATCCGAAGTACGGCGCGAAATCCGACCCCGGCAAACGCCTCGGCCTCCACGCGACAAAGCTCCGCTTCCCGCATCCCGACACCGGCAAGGAAATGCGCTTCGAATCCCCGTTGCCGAAAGACCTGTCAAAGCTGGTTTAGCGCGCTACCCGACGGCCGACAGATCCGCTCATCGGAGCCCACCCGCGTGGACGCTTGCCTTTCGGGAGGATTTCATTAAACGACTCGTGCCATGAAACTTCTCCTCATCGCACTCCTCGCCGTTGGACTCTGCGCGGTCGGCTACTTTGATCTGCGAAAGCGCGCCGCCGGCACGGAAGCGTCCTCGGCCACCAGCGAACAACTGACCGCCATCCGCGGAGAGCTGGACACAGCCCAGAACGAGCTCGCGCACACGAAAGAGGAATTGAAGAACACCACCCGAAAACTCGGTGAGGTGGAGGAGGCCAAGAACAAGGAACTCGCCGCAGTCCAAGCCAGGCTCGAAGAGACGACGAAGCAGATCGCCGACTCCAGTTCCGAGGACAAAAAGAAGCAGATGACCGAGCTTGAGGAACTCCGAGCCAAACTCGCCGCCGCCGAGACCCAGAAGTCCCAAGCCGCGAACGAAGCCGCCACTGCCAAGACTCAGGCCGCAGCGATCCAGGCGGAGGCTGACCGCCTGAAGCAGCTTCAGGCCCGTCCGCCACTCGGCACGGCGATGGAGCGGAAGAGGTAACCGCCATTGAATCCCCGCCTTTCATCCGGTCTTCTCGTCGCGCTCCTCGCTCTGGGGGCTCTCCTGCCGGGTTGTGGGCGGGAGGAAAAGCCCGACCTCACCCCTGAGATCAACCGGCTGAAAGGCGAACTCGAGGCCGCCGGAAACAAGCAGGCCGCCACGGCAAAAAACCTCGAAGCCGCCACCGCCGAACTCGACATCGCGAAAGGCGCCGCCGCCTCGGCGAAAGCCCAGCTCGCCGAGAAAGCGCTGGCCGCCGCCCAAAAGGACGAGCACATCCTCGCGCTGCAAACCGAGGTCGATGCCATCAAGAAGCGCGACGCCTTCGTCTTCGCCGAAATCACCGCCCTCCGCCGGCAGGGTCTCGGCATCCTGGCGCTCAGCCAGTACCAGAAATTCGTCGCCGACTTTCCAAACAGCGCCCTCATCGGGCCGGCCAACAGCGCCATCGCCGAGCTCTCCGCCGAGCGCGCGCGCGACTCCCGCCGCTGGGCGGACATGGCCAATCCCAAGCGCAAGGAAAACGATGTCCTGAAGCATTTCGGCGATGGGCTCACGACGCTCGCCGAGCTGGCCCCGATCCTCAAAGGCAAGTCCCTCGCCCAGGTCCGCTCGCTGCTCGGCCGCCCTGACAGGAGCTTCAACGAGGGCACCGAAATCGGATACGTGGACAAGGCGATCAACCCCCGGACCAGCCGCCCCGGCCTACTCATCATCGGCTTCGAGGAAGGCACCGTCTCGACACTGCGGGTCGAGTATGCCGGGCAGAAATTGGTCCCGTAGCTTGTTTGAAGCATTCCGGGAAATCCAATTCCGGTTGTCATCGTGAGCGGAGTTCCGTCGTGGGCGAAGGCGGGACGGGACGCAGTCGAAGGACCCCGGAATTTCCGTGTGGCATCGCCCTTGAACGAGCGGGGTCCTTCGACTGCGCTGCGCCCGCCTCTCCACCTCCGCTCCGCTCAGGATGACACGCCTTCGCCCGCGCTTTCAAGCTCGCCGGCAAACGTCGCGACCATCTCGCGCTCGGCAGCCTCGTCGAACGGCAGACAATTGATGAGCGCGAGGCTCGCGCTGCGGTGGAGCGCAAGGTCGGCTTCGCGGCGGTAGGCGGTGCACACGGAGTCGCGGAAAGCGGCGTCGGACGGCAGCCCCTCGGTGGCGCACTGGCGGAAAAGCTCCCCGGCGATCTCACCGGCCATCGCCGCGAGCGCGGTGGCGGCCGGCTGATGCTTGTGGTCGTAGCCCGCGCCGCCATCCACCTGGCAGACGGCGCGCGGATCCATGTGGCGGAAGACCTCGCAAAGCTGGCCGATCTCCAGGCCCCAGCCGGGCGCGAGGCGGAGAGCCGCCGCGGTCTCGCGGGTCATCGCGGCTTCGCCGGAAAGCGGGTAGCGGAAGCTCAGGAGGAAATCCAGCAGCGGCTGATGCCCGGCCACGCGGAGCAGCGCATGCAGCAGCGGCGCGAGGAAGAGACGCGAGACGCGCCCGTACAGCCGGTCGGTGACGCGCGGATAGTACATCTTGGCAAACTGGAAGCCGAGCCGCGGCTCGGCGATGGCGTAGCACAGCCGCGCGAGATCGCAGCGCCGGAAGGACGCCACATCGCAATCCTGCGTGGCCACGATCGCGCACGTCCCCTCGCCGACCAGATGGCGCAGCGCCGCGTCCACGTTCCCGCCTTTCCCCCCGAGCCCGCCGTCCGGCGCGCCAGGCCGGTCATTCCACAAAAAAGTCTGGCGCATCGGAAGCGGCGCAAACAGCTCCCCCGCCCGCGCGAACTGCTCCTCGTCCACCCCATTCATGCTGACCACGACCTCGCGGAGAAAGTGCGGCCCTTCCCCCAGCTCGGCGACGATGTGAGCGAGCGCGGGCTTTTCCAAATCCGTCCCGTGGCACGGCAGCACCAGCGCGATCGGCCGCTCGTGCGCGAGCAGCGCCAGTTCGCGCTCGATCTTGGGGAGATGCTCCTCATTCAGCCGCTGGAGCGTGCAGATGAGGCCGGTCTGGGCAAAATCGCTCATGGGCGAAAGTCCGAAATCCGAATATCGAAATCCGAAACAAATCCGAAGGAATGGAAATCGAGAAAACGGAAGGTTCCGCTCGCGGGGCCGCGATCAATTTTCAGAGTTTTCAAGCCTTCGGAAGATCGTTTCGGATTTCGATATTCGGATTTCGGATTTCCGCGCCCCGCGCGGCTACGGGCTTTCCACCGGCTCGTCGTCCTCCACCTCATCCTCGATCTCCTCCTTCATCTTCCGCGAGAGGAAGGGGCGGAGGAAGCCGTAGAGGAGGTAGGTGATGAAGATCACCGCGGGCATCCACTGATAGTTCATCGCCGTGAAGATGAGGACCACGACGATGCCGATGAACTTCGGCAGCGAGCGGGTGGTGCGCCAGTTGAGCGCCTTGAAGCTCGGGTAGCGGAAGCCGGAGAACATCATCCACGAAAGGAAGATCATCAGCGGGGGGAGCACCCATTTGCCATTGCCGATCTCGCGCCCGCGCTCGTCAAACCACAGCATGCAGAGGGTGACCGAGGCGATGACGCCAGCGGCTGCGGGGATCGGGAAGCCCTTGAATTCCTTGTTCGCGGCGGGCGCATTCACCGCGGCCAGGCAGTTGAAACGCGCGAGCCGCAGGGCGCCGCAGACGAGGTAGAGGGAGGCGATGACCCAGCCGGCGCTGGGAAACTCGTGGAGCACAATGCGATAGACCATGAGCGCCGGGGCGACGCCAAAGGAGACGATGTCGGCGAGCGAGTCGAACTCGCGTCCGAACGGGCTTTCACTGCCGCCGAGTCGGGCCAGCCGGCCGTCGAGCGCATCGAAAACGCACGAGAGCAGGATGAGCCAGATGGCGATGTGAAACTTCTCCGCCGCGGCAGCCGCGACCGCCTCGGAAATCGGCCGCGCGGAGGCAGCCTGGATGAGCGCCCCTTCGAGAATCTTCAGCGTCGCCGCGAACCCGCAGAAGAGGTTCCCCGCCGTCATCAGATTCGGCAGCAGATAGATCTTGGGGGAGCCGTCGTCGCTCATACGTCAGAATAGCGAGCCCGCTGGCTTCGGAAGCCGGGCGATGATCGTCTCCGCGCCGCTCACGCGGTCGCCGATGGAGACCTCGATCTTCGCATCCAGCGGGAGATACACCTCCGTGCGGGAGCCAAAGCGGATCATGCCAAAGCGGTGTCCGCGCGGGACTTCGTCGCCCACTTTGGACCACGGCACGATCCGCCGCGCAATCGCGCCCGTGAGCTGCCGCACGACCAGCGTCGCGCTTTTTCCCTCAAAGGCCCAGGTGAGCGCCTCGTTTTTCACCGAGCACTCCGGATCGCGCGCATCGAGGAAAAGGCCGGGGTGATGCTGCACGTAGGTGATCTTTCCGGCGATGGGTGCGCGGTTCACATGCACGTCGAAGACTGAAAGAAAGATGCCGACACGCCGGCATTTCGTTTTCAAAACCTCATGCTCCTCGATCTCCACGATGTCCGCGACCACTCCGTCCGCGGCGGAGATGACGAGCTCGTCGCCCTCGGGCATGGCGCGTTCCGGGTCGCGGAAAAAATTAAGGCAGAAAACCAGCAGCGCGGTGGCGAGCCACATGAGCCACATCCAGCCCGCCAGCCAGCCGAGCGCCCCGAGCGCGGCGATGACGGCAAAAATGTGACGGCCTTCGTAGAGAGTCTGAAATCGCATGAGGCGGCAGACGCTACCCGCCCACTGACGGCGGGTAAAGCCCCGCGGTGCGCGCTTTCCATTCCCCCCGGCGCCGCCTACACACACGGCGCGCATGACGCCAGCACCCGCCACTTTTCTCTGCATCGGCCACCGCGGCGCGCGCGGCCACGAGCCGGAGAATACACTGCGCTCCGTCCGCCGCGCACTGGAGCTGGGCGCGCACGGCATCGAGATCGACGTGTGGCTGGCAGATGGAGAGATCGTGGTCATCCACGATGGCACTCTCGAACGCACCACCAACGGAACCGGCGCGGTGTCGCGGAAAACTCTGGCCGAGCTGCGCTCGCTCGACGCCGGCCAGGGCGAGCGCATCCCGACGTTGCGCGAGGTTTTCGAGACGGTGGACCGCCGCGCCTTCATCAATATCGAACTCAAGGGCCGCCGCACCGCCGGGCCGGTGAGCGACCTCATCGCCGAGTTCGTGAAGCAGCGCGGCTGGCGCTACGAGGACTTTGTCGTCTCGTCCTTCAGCCGCGCCGAACTCCGCGCCGTCCGCGATCCGCACATCCCCATCGCCCTCCTGCTGGCGCGGCCGACGCGGCTCTATCCGCTGAGCGCGCGCAGTGTCCGCGCCAGCTCGGTGAATCCGGCGCTCCGCTACGTCACACGGAGGTTCGTTGAAGATGCGCACCGGCGCGGACTGCGGGTCTTCGTCTATACGGTGAACGAGCCCGCCGACATCGCGCGCATGCGGGAGTGGGGGGTGGACGGAGTCTTCACGGACTATCCCGAGCGTGCGCTGGAAATCTGACGCGTGCGGCAATTCCGGCTCGTCAGCACGAAAATCACACCTACCCTCCGCGCATGCGCACCGTGACTCCCCGCATCCTCCTCGCCGCGCTCGCGCTCGGCATCGCCGCCTGCTCCGCGCCGCGTCCGCTTCCGAAGTATCAGAAGCCCATCGCGCGCGAGCGCATCCAGACCGTGCGCACCACGGCCTACACGCACACTGAGTCCGACCACGTCCAGTACTCGAACCGCAACGCCCTCGGCGGCTGCCTGCAATGCGGCCACATCAATAGCGCCGCCGCCGACTGGTCGCGCTGGCCCGCCGGGACGATTTTCCGCATCCGCGAAACGGGCGAGCTTTATCAGGTCGATGACTACGGCTGGGCGCTCGCGGGCACGAATACCATCGACCTCTACAAACCCTCCCGCTCCGCGATGAACGCGTGGGGCGTGCGCCAAGTGACGATCGAAAACCTGCAGTGGGGCGACCCGCGCCGCAGTCTCGCCGTCCTCCGCCCGCGCTCCGGCCACCGGCACATCCGCCGCATGATCGACGGGATCGAGGAGCGCATGCCCGAACTGCTGCGCCCGGTGGAAACCGCCGCGCCCATCGCCCTCGCGGCGCCCGCCGTGGTGCCTGTCGCCATGGCAGTGCCCATCTCCCGCGCGGAACCCGCAGCGCCCAGCCGTCCGGTGATCACCGGTCACGCCGGGATCGTCGTCAACAACGCGCGCTCGCCGATCGCGAACAAACCGTTCTTCGCGAACACGCCGCCGCGCTAAGCGGCCGCCGGCGCTGCGCGAGCCGCCAAAATTGGGCGTCATTCCGAGCGGGGTTCAGGATCACGGCAGTCTTGTGGAAATGCGCGGCGCGCCATCCGCATTTCCCCCCTTTTCACCCCGCGCGATTTCCTTTTTACTCCCCGCCCCAATGAGTGCCCAATTCGATGTCCGCTACACCGCACAGCTCGCGCGCCTCCACCTGAGCGAAGCCGAGATCGCGAAATTCCAGACGCAGATTTCCCAGATCCTCGCCTACGTGGAAAAGCTCGGGCAGGTGGATGTCAGCGGCGTCGAACCGACCGCGCACGCGAACGCCATTTTCAACGTCTTCCGCGAGGACGCCCCGCGCGACTGGTTCACCGCGGAGGACGCGCTCGCCAACGCGCCGCGCGCGGCCAACCAGCTCTTCATCGTGCCGAAGGTCATCGAATAAAACCGCATGGAACTCCCCGCCCTCTCCATCGCCGGCGTGCAGGCCCGGCTCCGCGCGAAAGAAGTCTCGCCCGCCGAAGTCCTGCGCGCCCTGGACGCGCGCATCGCGCAGGTCGATCCGCAGATCCACGGCTATCTCTCGCGCGATCTGGATGCCGCACTGCAATGCGCCGAGCGCGCCGACATCTCCCTCCCCCTCGGCGGCGTCCCCATCGCGATCAAGGACGTGATCAACGTCAACGGCGAACCCTGCACCGCGGCGTCGAAAATCCTCCATGGCTACCGCGCGAACTATGATGCCACGGTCATCCGCAAGCTGCGCGCTGCGGGCGCGATCCCCTTCGGGCGCTGCAATCTCGATGAGTTTGCGATGGGCAGCTCGACGGAAAACTCCGCCTTCGGACACACGCGCAATCCGTGGGACACCTCGCGCATTCCCGGCGGCTCCAGCGGCGGCTCAGCAGCCGTGGTGGCCGCAGATGAAGCTTTTGCCGCACTGGGCTCGGACACCGGCGGCTCGATCCGCCAGCCCGCCGCGCTCTGCGGCATCGTGGGCCTCAAGCCAACTTATGGCCGCGTCTCGCGCTTCGGCCTCATCGCTTTCGCATCGTCTCTCGACCAGATCGGCCCTTTCACCAAGACGGTGCAGGACGCCGCGCTCGTGCTCAACGCCATCTCCGGCCGCGACCCGCAGGATTCCACCAGCCTCGACGAGCCCGTGCCCGATCACACCGCGCTGCTCGGCCGCGATCTGAAAGGCGTGCGGCTCGGCATGCCGCGCGAGTATTTCATCGACGGCATCGATCCGCAGGTGGATGCCGCGGTGCGCGCCGCGATCCGGCACTACGAGTCGCTCGGCGCCGAGATCGTGGAGGTCTCGCTGCCCAATACGGAGCACGCCGTCGGCGTTTACTACATCATCGCCACCGCCGAGGCCTCCGCGAACCTCGCGCGCTTCGACGGCGTCCGCTACGGCCACCGCGCCGCCGACGCCACCGGGCTGCTCGACCACTACGGACGCACCCGGGAGGAGGGCTTTGGCCCGGAAGTAAAGCGGCGCATCATCCTCGGCACCTACGTCCTGAGCAGCGGCTACTACGACGCTTTTTACCTGCGCGCGCAGAAGGTCCGCACCCTCATCCGGCGCGATTTCTCCGCGGCATTTGAAAAGGTGGACGCCCTCATCTGCCCCACGTCGCCCGAGGTCGCATTTAAGGCGGGCGACCGCAGCGACGACCCGCTGAAAATGTATCTCGCCGACATTTTCACCATCGCCACAAATCTCGCCGGCATCCCCGGCATCTCGATCCCCTGCGGCTTCGCGGACACGGAAGGGAAAAAACTCCCCATCGGCCTCCAGCTCCTCGGCAAGCCCTTTCAGGAGTCGCAGCTCCTGCAGATCGCCCACGCCTACGAGCAATCGACCGACTGGCACAAAGCGCGCCCGCAGCTCGCCTGAGCCGGTGCGGCACCCGCTGACTAGGCCGCCTTCGTTTCCTTCGCCGTCTTGTGGCCCAGGATGCGGAGAGTCTGGTTGAGTTGCGCCACCTGCAGCGGCTTTTTCAAAACGGTCACGGGACCGTGCTTGAGGATGTTGTCGAGCATCTGGCTGTCCGGGTAGCCGGTGATGATGACGATCGGCAGGTTCGGATCGATCTTCTTGGCGTGCTTGTAAATCTCGTCGCCCGTGGTGTCAGGCAACTGGAGGTCGAGGAAGCAGAAATCGAACTTCTGTTTCGCCAGCGCGGCGAGCGCATCCTTTCCGGTGCCGACGATCAACCGGCTGAAGCCCGCCTTTTTCAAGAAAAGCTTGAACATGGTCTGAAGCGCCTCGTCGTCGTCGACCACCAGGACGGTGGGCTGACCCTCCTCTTCATTGCGGAGCACGTCGCGGTCGAGCGCATCCTTTTTCACGCGCCACCGGCCACCGATCTGGATGGCGGGAAGCTGTCCGCGCTGAACTAGATAATAAACCGTCGGCAGCGGTATGCGCAGATACGCCGCGGTTTCTTTCACCGTCATCAGATTGTGGCTTGCTTGCTCCATGGGGTTCGGAATTTTCGTAATTACCACGTTTTCGCCGGGTTGCGCGGGAAATTGTCGATTCCTTGGAAGCCTGTCAATCTCAGACACGGCGAAATCTGCGTCGGCACGTCAAAGGATCGCGCGCCGCTCACCCTGTGAACCGCGGTTGAGAAGTGCTGCGGGCTGCTTTGAGCGGCTGGGTGTCGTACCGTGCGCATTTACCCCCTGCATCACACCAGGATCTTCCTTAAAACTTCGCCCGCGACATCGGTGAGCCGGTAGCGGCGGCCGTTGTGGAAATAGGTGAGCTGTTTGTGGTCGATGCCTAGCAGGTGGAGCATCGTCGCGTGAAGGTCGTGGACGGAGACGCGGTCCACGGCGGCGCGGTAGCCGATCTCGTCGAGTTCGCCGTAGCTCGTCCCGCGCTTGATCCCGGCGCCGGTCATGAACATGCCGAAGCCGTTCGGATTGTGGTCGCGTCCGCCGTTGCCCTGCGAGACGGGCATGCGGCCGAACTCGCCGCCCCAGATGACAAGCGTGCTGTCGATGAGACCCGTGCGTTTGAGATCGGTGAGCAGCGCGTGGATGGGTTTGTCCGTCGCGCGGCAGTGGCCCTTGTGATTGCCATTGAGATCGCTGTGCGCGTCCCATTCGCCGTCGCTATAGACCTGCACGAAACGCACGCCGCGCTCCACGAGCCGGCGCGCCATCAGGCATTTCGAGCCGTAGGAACGCGTCTCGTCCTGATCGATGCCATACATCTCGCGCGTGGCGGCGGACTCGGTTTTGAAGTCCACGAGATCCGTCGCCTCGGCCTGCATGCGATACGCCAGCTCGAAGCTCTGGATGCGCCCGAGCAGCTCCGCCTCGCCCGGGCGCTCCTGCAAATGGCGCTCGTTGAGCTTCGCCATGAAGTCGAGCTGCGCGCGCTGATCGGCACGCGTCACGCCGCCGGGTCGCGTGAGATTGATGACCGGCGTGTCGCCGGCGCGGAAGAGCGTCCCCTGATACGTCGTCGGCAGGAATCCGGAGCTCCAGTTGAGGTTGCCACCTTTCACGCCCTGATTGTTTCCGAGCACGACGTAGCCCGGCAGATTCTGATTCTCGGTGCCGAGCCCGTAGGTCACCCACGAGCCCGCGCTGGGAAAGCCGGGGCGCGGAATGCCGGTGTTGATTTGGTAGAGCGCGGGGACGTGGTCGTTCGATTCGCTGTAGAAAGATTTCACGAACGCGAAGTCATCCACGTGCTTCGCAACGTTTGGGTAATGCTCGCAAACCCACGCGCCGGATTCGCCGTATTGCTTGAACGAAAACGGCGATTTCATCAGCGGCCCGGGGTTGCCGTTGAACACGTCGATCTCGATGCGCTGGCCGTCGCGCTTCGTCAGCTCGGGCTTCGGGTCGAACATGTCCACCGCGCTCGGCGCGCCTTCCATGAAAAGCCAGATGACCGATTTCGCCTTCGCCGGAAAATGCGCGATGCGCGGCGCCATGGGATTTAGCGCATCAGTTTCGGCGGCGATCCCGCTTTTCCCGAGCAGGTCGGCGAGCGCGAGCATGCCGAATCCGGCGCCGGCCTTTTTCAGAAAGTCGCGCCGCGTGGTGATGGACTGGAAGCGTCCGCAGTGCTGATGGGTCGGGTTCATGGAGCGTCAGTCAATGTAGATGAATTCGTTCAGGCCAAAGAGCGACTGGCAGAAATCGGTGAGCGCGAGGCGAGGCGCATCGGCGGACTTGGCGTCGCGTTGCCTCCGCGCGGCGGTTTGGCTTTCGATGAAATCGCGCGCGCCGGTCAGTTCATCCGGGGCGGCTTCGCGGTTCAGGCAAAGCCGGAACGCCAGGCGGATTTGGGCATCCGTCTCACCGCCCGCATCGGCTTGCAGCCGCTTCACGAGTTCTTCCGCGCGCATTCGTACGAACGGATCATTGAGCAGCGCCAGCGCCTGCGGGGCCACGGTCGTGTTCATGCGGCGGCCGCAGCTTTGCTGCGCATCCGGCGCGTCGAAGGCCTGCATGAGCGGATACTGCACGACGCGTTTGTGAAACAGGTAGATCGTCCGCCGCCGCGTCTCCGGCGTGTCCTTCGCGTCGCGCGGGTAGGGGTCCTTCACGTTGCGCGCCTGCAATGCCTCGGCGGGAATCGGCGGCTTGAAGCTCGGGCCGAACACTGCGGGGTTGAGCGTGCCAGCGGCCGCGAGCATCGAGTCGCGCAGGATCTCCGATTCGAGCCGGACCGGACGCCGGCGCCAGAGCAGGCGATCCTCCGGGTCCATCGCCGCCTTCTTCGCATCGAACGCGGACGCCTGCTGATACGCCGCGCTGTTCACGATGAGCCGGTGCAGATGCTTCACTCTCCAGCCGCTGCGGATGAATTCGCCCGCGAGCCAGTCGAGCAGTTCGGGATGCGTCGGCGCTTCCCCGCGCGTGCCGAAGTCGCTCGCCGTGCGCACGAGGCCATCGCCGAAATGATGCTGCCACACGCGGTTCACCATCACGCGCGCGAGCAGCGCACCCGCGCCGTGGTCGATGTCCGTCATCCACTCTGCCAGCGCGCGCCGCTGCTGCGTGCTGTCGTCGCGGAGTTGCGATTCGCGCGCGGTCTTCCAGTAGTCGTCTGCGGTCTTGCCGGTCGTCAGCACGGTGAGAAAACCGAGGTCCATCTTCTCCTTGCGCGCCATGAAATCGCCGCGCTCAAAGAACCAGCTCTCGCGTGGCTCCGGCGCGAAGTCGGCGAAGGCGAACGCCGTGGGCAAAGCCGCCGGCTTCCGCGTGGCGAGCGCTTTCACGGGAGCGTCGAGTTCCCGCCAGCCCGCCTGCGCATCGGGCGCGAGCGCCGCCACATAGTCGGCATCCTCGATCCTGAGTTCCTTTTTGAAACGCTCCGCCAGCTTCTTCGCCGCGGGATCATCGCGCTTGTCCGTGAGCAGCCGCTTTTCGTCATCGCTGATTTGCAACTTCGCGATCCGCTCCGCGCGCAGCTTCTCCTCGACCGGCTTGCGCGCGTCCCTCAGCCACTCGTCGCGCTCCTTCACCGCCGCGTCGGATTCCTTTTTCCACACCGCCAGTTCCGCCTCGCGCGCTTTCACCTCGGCGGGCCGGGCGAGCGGCACTTCCTTGCGGTCGCCGCTGTTGAAAATGCGCATCATCCGGTAGTAGTCGCGGGTCGGCAGCGGGTCGTATTTGTGATCGTGACAGCGCGCGCAGGCCAGCGTGAGCCCGAGCATCGCCTGGCCGGTCGTCGAGACCATGTCGTCTAGTTCGTTGGCGCGGTTGCGGAGTTTTTCCTCCTCCATCAGCTTGTCGGGCAGCGCGGCGTTGACCCCGGCCGCGATGAAGCCGGTCGCCGCGATGGCGTCCGGTTTGTCCGGCGCGATCTCATCACCCGCGAGCTGCCAGCGGACAAACGTGTCGAAAGGCAGATCGTCATTCATCGCGCGAATCACGAAGTCGCGGTAGCGATACGCGTTCGGCCGGTCGCCATCGCCCTCCATCCCGTTGCTGTCCGCGTAACGCGCGACATCCAGCCAATGCCGCGCCCAGCGTTCGCCGTAGTGCGGGCTCGCGAGCAATTCATCGACGAGCGCGGCGACACCGTCCTGCGAAGCGCCGATGCGCGCGATCCATCGCTCCGTTTCCTCCGGCGTCGGAGGCAGGCCGACGAGATCGAAAAAGATCCGACGCACGAGCGTGCGCGCATCCGCTTGGGCTGACGGCGAAATCCCCTTCGCCTCATGCGCGGCGCGGACGAACGCATCCACCGGCGTGCGCCCCCAGGCCGCGTCCTTCACCGGCGGCGGCGCCGCCGCATGAATGGGAACGAACGACCAATGCTGCCGATCCGCATCGGTCACTTTCATTTCCGAGCGGGCCGCTTTCGCGGTGCCTGTCGCTGACTCCGGCCACTCCGCGCCCGCATCGATCCATCGGCGGAGCAGCTCGATTTGTTGCGCCGTCAGCGGCTCGCCACCGCCTTTGCGCGGCGGCATTCGCTCGTCCTCATCCTTCGAGGTCACCGCGCGAATCACCCCGCTGTCGCTCGCATGTCCGGGAACAATCCCGCGCTCATCCGAGTCGCCACCCTTGAACGCCGAAGCCTTCACGTCCAGCCGCAGCCCGCCCTTTTGCTTCTCCGGCCCGTGACACTTCACACAGCGCTCCGCGAGCAGCGGCTCGATCTCCCGGGTAAAATCCGGCGGCGCCGCGATCGCGCGAAGCGTCAGCGCGGCGGTGATGATCAGAATGGATGGGGAACGGAGCACGATGAGTAAACCCTCAGTGCCACGGATTCATTTGCGCAACAGCAGGTTTTCCAAAACGTCCGCGCGCTTGCGGCCGGCTTTGCCATCGCCGCAGACAGTGTGGAGCGCAGCGGCAGAAGCGCGGGCATGGCTGGACGCAGGTCAAGACGCCGTCCGCGCTCCGCTTGCAAGCTGCCTCCCGGCCCGCTTCTCCCGCCGGCGAAGAATGGGCCTTGCTGCCCTCGGCGGGTTGCTCGCAAATGGATTCATGGATGCATTTTTCACAGAGCTTGGGCGGACGGTTTTAGCCCGATGGAAAGAGGTGAACTTCTCGCTCGGCCTCTTCCCGGACATCGCGCGCGCTGTGCTCGATGAGCGACCGCCCGCTGGAAACGTGGATGTCTCCGCCCTCATCAGGGATTTCCTGCTCGATGATGCGCAGCCTTTTCAAACCCAGTCGGGCTTCGGCGAGCCGGAGCTGGTGGTCTATGACGACCCGCGGTTTTACATCCAGATTCTTTTCTGGATGGACGGCACCACGGACATTCATCAGCACAAATTCTCCGGGGCCTTCCACGTCCTCGCCGGATCGAGCATTCACTCCCGCTTCGAGTTTGAAAACCCGGAGCCGGTCTCGGCCCATCTCCGGGTGGGCCGGCTTCGGATGACGGACACCCAGCTCCTGGAAGCCGGCAGCACGGTGCCGATCGTCTCCGGCAGCGGACATATCCATTCGCTGTTTCATCTGGATACCCCGTCCATCAGCGTCGTGATCCGCACCCATTCAGACCCTGGTACCGGCCCGCAGTTCACCTATCTCCCGCCGCATCTCGCGGTGGACCCATTCTACAGCGACGCCCTGACGACCCGTCGCAAACAGCTCCTCGACGTGCTGGAAAAGACCGGCGATCCGGCCTGGCCGGTTGTGATGACCGGGATGCTTCGCGACCTCGATTTCGAGCGCGGCTTTTTCATTTTGCAGAATGGCGTGGGCCACCTCCGTGCGCTGGGAATGTGGGAGGAGTGTCTCGAAATCTTCGGGCAGAAACACGGCCGGCTCGCCGAATTCGCGGCGCCCACCCTGGAGGAGATCATCCGCCGGGATGGCTTGGTGGAGCTGCGGAGATCCGTCACGGAGGTCGAGCAGCGGTTTTTCCTCGCGCTGCTGCTCAATGTGCCGGCGCGCGACGACATCCTGAGTCTCGTCGCGCAGCGATTCCCCGGCGCTCCGGCGGACAATGTCATGCGCTGGATCGAAGAACTCACGGAAACGTCCGAATTCGGCACATCCATCCTCGACGCGGAGTTTCCCCCGGCCATGCCCATGGAGCTGCCGCCCGAAGTCATCTGGTCAGCGCTCCGTTATTTCGTGGAAGGTGGGGAACCCGCCGAGCCGGCTGGCGCTTTCCCGATGTCGCCCGCGGACCTTCGAGAACTGCGCACCGCGTTTCTTCGGTCGAGCCTGCGCGCCTTGGTGGCGTAGGGGATTGGGGCGTTGTTCGCCGTTAAAGAGCGGCGGCATCTGACGCGCTGCAATAGATCAAGCGCGCTTAGCCGACGCTGTCCTCGGCGAGGAGCAGTTTGCATAAAGCTGGACGCTCGATGAGCTGCGCGCGGTCTTCGCAAACTTCCGTTTGGAAAACCACTGATGATTGCCGGACGACCGCGCCGATCCCCCTCGACTGCGGAGCTGAAGCCTTCGGAGAGGAATGATGTCAGCAACAAATCACTCAATCCGTGCTCCTCTTCTGGATTGAAGAAGAAGGCGGGAAGGTTGCTCGATACATTCTCGTCACGGGGATAGCCGGAGACCACCATGAATCGGGCTTTCAGCCCTGGCTTTTGCGCTTTGCCACGAACCTGGGGCGTTGCCCCAGGCTGGGATGAGTTGCGCCTTTGGCGCTCACGATCCTCTGGGGGAATCCCGGGTAGGGTGGGCGTCCCGCCCGCCGAGCGACGCATCCTGCGTCGCGGCCTTTCACCGCGGGCATAAGATCGTTCGGGCGAGACGCCCAAACCGGCGGGCAGGATGCCCACCCTACCCGAAACACCACGCCCTCTCCTCTACCGCCGACGGCGCAGGCCGAGCAGGGCCGCGCCGCCGAGCAGCAGCACGGCGCTCGCGGGCTCGGGCGTGGGGGTGAG
>JANOBH010000131.1:0-14006 GCA_031411535.1 Chthoniobacter sp.
ACACCTTCAAAATCCTGCCCAAGCGCTGGATCGTCGAACGGACTTTCGGCTGGCTCTCCAACTACCGCCGCTTCGCCAAAGACTATGAATATCACCCAGCAAACAGTGAAGCATTGATCCTCATCGCCGCGTCAAAATTGATGGTCGCCCGCCTCGCCACGTGACTTTTTAGACGCCCTCTGACATGCCCGGAGGAGATTCGCGTGCATCGGAAAGCGCGGGAAACCTCGGTGGAATTCTTCTTCATCGAAACCAAGGAAGCTCAACCCGACATCATGGTGGATGTGGGGCTGTCCTGGATTTTAAATGTGGGCCGACGGGGCACCGATGACGGAATTGCGCCGCTGCGATTGGAACTGACCCGGCCTGCGAAGCACCGCGCATTGCTTGAAAGCCACTTCGGCTGCCGCGTGCGTTTCAAGGCCGACCGCAACGCCCTGGTGTTTCGCAGCAGTGACCTCGACCGCCCCTTCGTGACTCACAACGAAGAGTTGCTGGCGGTGATTGGAAAGCATGTGGAGTCCGAACTTAAAGAACGGAACGCGAGCGTGCATGTAAGCGAACAGGTGAAGGCCGTCATCAGGCGGTCATTGGCCGGGAAGCGCCCGACGCTGCAAGGTGTCGCTGGAGAACTTGGCATGGGCGCACGCACGCTTCAACGCCGGCTCACGGATGCAGGCATCACCTTTCAAAAGCTCGTTGAAGACACGCGCCGCGAACTTGCGCGCCACTACTTGAAACAGATTTCCGTGGAGTTGAACGAAGTGGCGTTCTTGCTGGGATTTGAAGACGCCAATTCGTTCTTTCGTGCGTTTCAAACTTGGGAAGGAACTTCGCCCAGCGAATGGCGGACTCAGTTTTCGAAGAAATGATCTCACAAATAGGGAATGCAACGACGCGGGCGTTCTAAACAAGGCGCACGGCATCAGCTTGGCGGCGCATTTGACGTCGGATGTTCGGCAGGATGGCGAAGTCGCTGCAAGGCGGCTCGGCGGACGAAACGATCAAGAAGCTCGGCATCAATTTCGATGCGCTGAAAAAGAAGATGCCAGCGGAGCAATTCCGCGCGCTCTGCAAATCGTAATCGGTCCAAGGCGTGGCGAGAAAAGCGGTTCTTTCCTCGCTGCTTCCGCCGCTGTTCATTGCGCCCGTGCGCCTCTTCCAACTGCTCCTCACCACATTGTTTGCCATCGTTTCCGCGAGGGCCGCAGACTCGGGTTTGCAGGTCGGCGTCGCCGGGCAGTCGCTGCGTCTCAGGTGGGTGCAGCCAAAAACCGGGCGCGTGGAAATCCGCGAGCAGCCGCTGCACACGTCCGCCGATCTCGCGCGCGAAACGCGGACGCTCTCCGTGGTCGATGCCTCAACCGGCACGGCGGAGATTCCGCGCTTCGACGGCGCACGCGACCGCCTCTACGCGAAGTTTTTTCTCGCCGACGCGGCCACCCACCAGCCGCTCGGCGGGGCACAATGCGTGACTGATTTCTCCGCGCTCCCCGTCCGCACCCAGTCGCTCCAGCGGCCTGCGGGCAAGAAGGGCCTCGGCTGCATCGTCGATCAGGATGACCTCGCAGCGACCGGCTCAGCATGGGCCAAGGAAGACATCGACATCGCCACACTGCTCGACTGGTCCAGTCCGGCTCCCGCGCTCACCTTTGATTTTGAAGGTCGCAAAGTCGGCCTGCGCCGCTCGGCTGTGGCGCGACTCGATGCCGCCATCAAAGGCATGAACGAGCGCGGAGTCGCCGTGATCGGAGTGCTGCTGAATTACGTCAAGAAGCCTAAGGGCGCCGATCAGGGCTCAGTCGGTTCGCCGCTCGTCCACCCGCTCACGCCAGTCAAAGACGCGCCCACGGGCGTCGTCGCCTTCAATACCGCGACGGCGGAAGGCCTCTTCCTTTACCGCGCCATCACGCACTGGATCATCGAGCGCTATACCGATCCCACCGAGCCGCACGGACGGATGACCGGCCTCGTCATCGGCAACGAAGTCCAGAGCCACTGGGCGTGGTACAATCTCGGCCTGACCAGCGATGAGGTGGTCATCCGCGAATACAGCACGGCCCTCCGCATCGCGGACCTCGCCGCGCGCAGCACCCATGGCGACTTTCATATCTACCTCTCCATGGAGCACCACTGGACGCTCCGCGGCGGCAGCGACGACGCCGCCCGCGAGATGCCCGGCATCGTCCTCCTGCGCGGCCTCGCCCGGGAGGCGAAACAGGCGGGCGACTACCCGTGGCACCTCGCCTTTCACCCCTACCCCGAGAGCCTTTTCGACGCCCGCTTCTGGAACGACAAGACCGCTCCGCTCCGCCTCGATGCTCCGCGCATCACCTTCCACAATCTCGAGGTACTCACCGCCTTTCTTCGCCAGCCGGAATACCTCTACGCGGGCCAAACCCGCCGCATCGCGCTCACCGAGCAGGGCTTTCACCGACCCAAAGGCGCGGACGGCGAAAGCGTGCAGGCGGCCGCCTTTGCTTATTCGTGGAAGCGCATCCAGGCACTCCCCGAGATAGAGGTCTTCATCTATCACCGCCACGTCGATCACCCAAACGAAGGCGGCCTGCTCCTCGGCCTGCGCGAATACGAAGCCAAAGCACCGCATGGCATGGGCGCGAAGCGCATCATCTGGGACACCTTTCAAAAAGCGGGCACTCCCGGGGAGGATGCCGCCTTCGCCTTCGCCCTGCCAATCGTGGGCCAAAAGGACTGGTCAAACCTCATCGCCACCCAACTCGACAATTCCCCCACCCCACCAGACCGCGTGAACACAGGCGTGATCTTTGACTTCGTCGCCCAGCGCCGCGCGGCGCAGGTGGAAAACACCATGGCGCTCGAGTTCCGGCGCGTGCTCCGCGATGCCGGCTGGATGGCGACCGCGCTGCAGCAGCACCCGAATGCGCATGGCCTCAGCCGTGCGACATGGCGCGTGACGGTGCCCGCCGGCAAACGATGCGCGCTGCGTTTCACCGCGCTGCTCAACCACGCCGAAAGCAAGGGCGCGGGCTTCTCCGTGAAGATCGACGGCCGGTCGGTCTTCGACAAGAAGCTCGCCGGGATGGAGTCCGAGCGCGTCGAGATCGACCTCGCGTCCTGGGCCGGAAAAGAAGTCGCAATCGAATTCCTCATCGACCCGCTCGACCGAAACCAATTCGCCTGGGCGACCTGGATCGAGCCCCGGATCGTCCTCCACTAGGCAGTCTGCGGGCGCGGCGTCGCCACGCGCTCAGTTCGGCCCAAAGGATTGGACGCGGCGGTCGCGCCCGAAGATCACGTAACAGGAATCCGCAACGGAGTGCGGAGCACCCCGATCCCGCTGGGTGAGGTCAAAATGCAGCACCTCCAGCGAACCGTTGTGGACAGCCGCCCTCGGTGGACCGAGGAGCGCGATCACCTCGGATCGCGACATCCCCGCTTGAAGCCGGGCGGCACGATGCCCGGGAGTCTGGCACCCAGTCAGCAACAAGAAGATGGCGGCACCCAGTACGATCCGGCCACCCATTCTCTCCGCGCCGGATAGACAGACGGGATCGAGTGTCCGACAGGTGTTCCAAATGCGCTTCCAGATGATCGCTCGCGCGGCGTTAAACGCCGTCACTTTCCGATCAGCTCTTGACGTGCTTGGAAACGAGCGCGGTCATCTCGAACATCGTCACCTGTTTCTTGCCATTGAAGATAACTTTCAAGGCCTCATCGGCATTGATGTTCCTGCGGTTCTTTTCGTCCTGAAGCTTGTTCTTCTTGATGTAATCCCAAAGCTTCTTTGTGAGTTCGCCGCGGGGCAGCGGCTTCGATCCAACGACCTTGGAAAGCGCCTCGTCGGGCTGGACGGGCTTCATCAATGCGGCGTTGGGTTTGCGGGTTGCGGGCTTGGCGGCGGGCTTCTTTGGAGTAGGCATGGCAGCATCACGCCGGATTTTTGAAAGATGCTCAAGCATTAACTTCCGCGCATTAGAGAGTTGACCTATCCGCCTGAGGTAGTAGTCGTCGTTTCATGTCAACCCACAATTCTACCATCGCCACCCTCCAACGCGCCATTGTCATCGCCGAACAGATTCAGAAGCTCGAGTCCGAGCTTGCTGCGATCCTCGGTGGGTCAGCGCCCTCTAGCCCTGCGAAATCGAAGCCCGCAGGCGCAAAGCCCGCGAAGAAAGGCAAGCGCACTCTGTCGCCGGAAGCACGCGCCCGCATCGCAGCGGCGCAGAAGGCACGCTGGGCAAAGGTCAAAGGCGAAACTCCCGCTCCCGCGACGGAAAAGAAACCCGCCGCGAAGGTAAAGGCGAAGCGCAAGATCAGCGCCGAAGCCCGCGCAAAGATGGCGGCTGCCGCCAAGCGCCGCTGGGCGAACGTCAAGAAGTAGCCTCCGGCCAATGGGCCAAGGGTGTCCCCGATGCACGCGGCGGACATCCTTGGGTTTCCCCACGCCACCGAGCACATGGAAATTTCAGGCTGCATCAGTTCCATCCTGGCCCAGAAAGCCTCCCAAGTCTGGTCGATCACACCGGAGACCACGGTATTCGATGCCATTGTCCTTATGGCTGAAAAGAATGTCGGCGCGCTTCCTGTAATGACAGGCGACCGCGTCATCGGTGTGATTTCGGAGCGCGATTACACGCGGAAGATCATTCTTCTCGGACGGTCTTCCAAGCAAACTGCGGTGCGCGAGATCATGAGTCAGCGGCTCCTGACCACCACGCCGAATGAGACCGTCAACGAGTGCATGGCCATCATGACGGCAAACAGAGTCCGTCATCTGCCGGTGATCGACGATAAGAAGCTCGTCGGCATCCTTTCGATCGGCGACCTCGTGCGATGGACGCTCTCCGCGCAGGCGGCGACGATCGAGCATCTGGAGAGATACGTCACGGGGCAATATCCGACCTAATCCGATCTTCACCTGCCGCGCGCTTGGTGGCTCTCGGATAGGTCGGAGATCGGGGTAAGTATCTTACGGATTCGCCGCCCTCCGCGGCCTGCCTGTCTTTTCGCGGCATCACCGGTCTTGAGCTCGTGAGTCAGTTCCGGACTGAGTGACGCAGCGCGGATAACGGACGCGGACGCGTAGGGATCAAGGGCGCCCCGCCTTCCTGCATTTCCGAGACGCAAATCTTTCCGCGCGTTGCCCGACCAATCGACCCGCTGCTCCTCCGCTCATCGATGCGTGAGCGCGAGGGTGGGCAGACTCTCCTTGCGGTAGTGAAACCATTAGACGGTGAGCCTCAACCGCCGCTTCCGCCCCCTACTTCGGGATGATCAGGACCATGCCGGGCTTGATCTTCACCGTGCCGCCGAGTTGGTTGAAATTCGCGTCCTGGATGTCCTTCGCGCGGGCGGAGCTTTTGTAAAACTCACGCGCGATCTTGGCCAGGGTATCGCCGTTTTTCACGGTGTAAGTCCGTGAGCCGGGCGGGATCGGCTTCTTCTCCGGCACACCTTTCACGATCGAGGCGGACGGGGGCGGTTTCTGACTGCGAAGCCCGGCGACCGTCTCGCGAAGCATCTGGTTCTCGTTCCTTAGCCGCACGGCCTCCGTCTGGGTGACGGGAGCGCCGTCGCCGAGTTCCAGCCGGAGCTTGGTCTCATCCGCCTTTCGCAGGTTTTTCGCATCGGTCGCGTGGGCACCGTTGGGAGCCAGGTCGAGGTAGCGGTCGAGATGGTGGATCGAGGCGAGCGGGCTCTTGAGTTTGTCGGCGTAGAGCAGCGCGAGCTTGTAGTGGCTTTCGGCGGTTTTCGCCGTGCCGTCGAGCGATGCCTCATAGAGGAGCGCGGCGCCGCGGAAATCCCCGGCGGCGGCTTTTTTCTGCGCTCCCGCGACTTCGTCCTTTGAGCTCTTGTCGAAAAGGCGGTCGCACCCCGGCGCGGCGAGCAGGGAAATGGCGAAGAGCGCCCCGGCGATATGTCGGCTTCGCGGAGGCATCACGCGGCGCCTTTCAACCCGGCG
This sequence comes from Chthoniobacter sp., assembly GCA_031411535.1. Taxonomy (GTDB): domain Bacteria; phylum Verrucomicrobiota; class Verrucomicrobiia; order Chthoniobacterales; family Chthoniobacteraceae; genus Chthoniobacter. The sequence goes on from JANOBH010000131.1 coordinate 5,945, forward strand.
CGTTCGAGCGTTTCGACCACGGTCTTCACGACCTTCATGCGCGAATACCATTTGTAATTGGCGGCGATCACCGTCCACGGAGCGTCTTCGGTGCTGGTGCGCACAAACATTTCCTCGGCGGCGGCGTTGTGGTCGTCCCATTTCCGGCGGTTGCGCCAGTCCTCGTCGTTGATCTTCCAATGCTTGTAGGGATCGGCCTCGCGGCGCTTGAAGCGAAGGAGCTGCTCGTCCTTTGAAATGTGAAGGTAGAACTTCACGAAGATCGCTCCATCGTCGGCCAGGAGCCGCTCGAAGTCGCTGATCTCTTCGTAGGCCCGCTTCCACTCCTTGTCGCTGGCAAAACCCTCCACCCGCTCGACGAGCACGCGGCCGTACCACGAGCGGTCGAAAATGATGCTCTGGCCGTAGGGCGGCAGCTTGTTCCAAAACCGCCAAAGGTAGTGCCGCTGGTACTCTTCCGCCGTCGGCTTCACGATGGAGTGCACGCGGAGCAGCCGCGGATCGAGCCGCTCGACGATCCGCTTGATCGCGCCGCCTTTGCCCGCGGCGTCCGGCCCCTCGAAGACAATGATCAGCGAGCGCCGCGCCTCGCTGAGCTGGCGGGTAAGCTGGAGCAGCTTGAGTTGGAGTTCCTTCAGCCTGGGCTTGTAGTCGTCCTCCTCGACGGACTTGTGTTCGAGGTCGTCGAGACGGCGGCCTTTCTTGAGTCCGTTGGGCTCGCGGAGGTTGGGCATGCGCTGCGTTATAGCGCCGGGTTTCCTTTCGGCAAGCCGGGCCGGGCGAAAAACGGATTCACACCCCGCTCCAGACAAAGCTCACCGGCTTCTCGACATCCGGGTGCAGGCTTTGATGGACGGGACACGTGAGCGCGGCGCGCTCCAGCGCCTCGCGGTGCGGGTGCGTGAGCGGCAGCGGGAGAAAAAGCTCGCACGCCAGCCGGGCGATCCGGCGCGTGGGGACGGACGTCATTTCCTTTTGCACCGTCACCTTCGCACCGCTCAGGTCGATGCCGTGGCGCTGCGCGAAGATGCCCATCGTCGTGACGATGCATGTCCCGAGCGCCGTGGCGACCAGATCCGTCGGCGAGAAGGATTCGCCGCGACCGCAGTTATCGACAGGCGCGTCGGTCAGCAGGGTTTTTTCCGAAGGGCCGTGCGCGGCCTCGCAGCGCAGCTCACCGAGATACTTGATTTGGATTTCGACCATGGGAGTTCACGTTGGGTTTTGAAACTGGCACGCGGTCGTGAGCATGGTGTGGACGCCGGGCTCGACGGCAAGCAGATAGCCTGCGGAGTCGTGCTGCCAGAGGGTGCGCAGCTCGCTGAGATGCTCCTCCGGGAGATACTCGGGGCGGCTGCCGGCGTGGGGATCATACGGCAGTTCGAGCGTGATCATCGCCGGGGCGAAGACTTGCGAGGCGGAAAGTCCGTAGCCGCACCACTGGCCGAGCGATCCGGGGCAGATGGCGTAGGTCCGCTGGAGGCGGCGTTTGCCGCGGCCAAGTTCGCTGACGCGCAGCCGGTACGGGCCGCGCCAAGTTTCACCCAGCGCGGCCCACATCGCCTGGGCGAGCGCGGTGGATTGCGGGCCGTCGGCGTCGATCTCGGCGAGCGCCCAGTGGAGGCTCACGATTTTCGCAGGACGCCACGCGAGGATGAAATCGCGAAGCGCGCGCGACTCCGGCTCGGACCATGGCGCCGGCCCGGAGGGCTCCTCGCTGCCGGCCTGCCAGTTAAAGTCGCAGTTGCGGTTCAGATCCACGCCGCGCGCGTTGTAGCGGGTGCCGAGCCTGCAGCCGTCGGGATTTGCCATCGGCAGCACGATCGTCGGACACGCGTCGAGACCGCGCCACGCGGCGCTTTTCAAAAAGCTCTCCAACAAAAGCACCGTCGCCGGTTCATCGCCATGCGTGCCGCCGATGAGCAGCGTGATGCCGGCGGGCAGCCGCCCGGCGGCAAGGTCGAAGTTTGCGTGGACGGGGATTTCGCATCCCTCGACCGACGTTCCGATGGATCGGATAAAAATTTGGCTATCAGACATGAATCGCTCCCGGTAAGGATTCCAGAAATCCCCTCGCCGGAAAGATCGAATCCCCCGATCCGCGATTTTTCCCGTGCCCACCCTTCCGCCAATGAAGCTCACATGCGTCAGCCGTGAACTCCACCCGCGCCATGCGTTCCGCATCAGCCGCGGGCGGCGCACCGAGGTGCGCAATGTCTTCGTCCGTCTCGAACACAAAGGCTTCGCCGGCTACGGCGAGGCGTCGCCAAATGTCTTCTACGACGAGACGTCGGACGGCGTGATGGCGAAGCTCGAAGCCGCGCGCGGATTCATGGAGGCGCTCGACTTGCAAACCGTCGCGGGACTGGAGTCCGCATGGGGAAAGCTCTGGGAGATCGTCACGCCCTCGCGGGCGGCGCAGTGCGCGCTCGATCTGGCGATGTGGGACTGGCTCGCGAAACGCCGCGGCATGTCCGTCTCCGAGCTGATGTGGAGCCGCAAGCCGGCGCCCGTCACGACCTTCTGCACGATCGGGCTTTCGACCTCCGAGGAGCTGGCGATGAAAGTCGAGGAGGTGCGCACCTTTCCACGGATCAAGGTGAAGTCCGACGAAACGGCGAGCCTCACGACGCTGGAGTATTTGCGCGCCCGCTCGACGGCGCTCGTGGCCGTGGACGCCAACTGCGCGTGGGGCGCGACGGACCTGCGGGCGCTCTCGAAACAGCTCGCGAAGCTCCATGTCGCATTCATCGAGCAGCCGTATCCGCCAGTGCGTGACGGCGACCTCGCCCGCGCGCGCTCCACGCTGCCGCTCATGGCGGACGAGAGCTGCGTCGTCGAGGAGGACGTGGCGCGCGTGGCGCCGATCTTCGACGGCTTCAATATCAAGCTCGTCAAATGCGGCGGCCTCACGCCCGCGCGGCGGATGCTTCTCCACGGAAAAGTGCTGAAGCGGCGCCTGATGGTCGGCTGCATGCTGGAAAGCAGCGCGCTGATCGCAGCGGGCGCGGCTATCGCGCAGCGGACGGACTACGCCGATCTCGACGGCGCGTGGCTCATCGGCGACGACCCGTTTCGCGGGTGGCAGTTCGCGCGCGGCGTCCTCACCCCGCCCGCCGGGCCGGGGCTCGGCGTGGAGCCAGAGGCGGGGCTGTTTGAAAACTGACGCCTAGCTTCAGAAACCCGCTATCTGCGGACGATGTGTTGAAGTGCGAAAGTTAGGCGCTCCGTTCATTGCGAGTCAGGTGGTGTGCCACTTTTTGGTGGTGCTGAGGTAGTCCCAAGTGTCGAGCCCGAAGTCTGGCGGGAGGAAGCTGAACGAGTAGCTGGTGCCGTCCGAGCGATAGCCGTAAGGGCGACGCAGTAGCCGCGGGATCGCAGGCTTGGTTGGGAGTTGATCGAGGCTGGTCGGATATGAGCCATGCGTCTGCCGATACGCTTCGAGCAAGGGTTCGATGATGGCCGGATAGGCCTTCGCTTCAGCCACGCTGCGCTCCTGCGCGAAATGGGTCGCCGTCCACGCGAATCCGACTAGAAGCACGACGGCGACTAGACTAGCCAATATGATCGACGGGACGCGCGGAGCAGCGCCGGTCGGCGAAGTTGGGCTCACTGGCTCACCAGGTGAAATGCTTGGGCTTCTCGAATTCGATGTGGCGGAAAACAAGTCGGCGAACCTACTTACGCCGGTGGTCGGCGACCCACCGATCATGTTCCTGCCAGGTCTTGAATTTGAAGACCCCTTTGAGTTGGGCGTTGGGACCGATTGAAGGCAAGGGGACCTTGGATTTCGCGCGGGCAGCCGGCTTCTCCGATGAGGGTTTGGCTTTCATCCCGGCAGCGGATAGCGCGAGGTGAGGGCGCGGACTTCGGCGCGGACCTTGGCGTGCTCGTCGGGGTTCCCGATCTGCGAGAGGACGCGGTGCATGAGGTCGGCGATTTCCATCATCTCCTCCTCCTTCATGCCGCGCGTGGTGACCGCCGGCGTGCCGACGCGGATGCCGCCGCCCAGGCTGATCTTCTCGGTGTCAAAGGGGATGCCGTTCTTGTTCACCGTGATGCCGGCGTGGTCGAGCGTGTCGCTGGCGATCTTGCCATTGAGCCCGACGGGGCGCAGATCGACGAGCATGAGGTGGTTGTCCGTGCCACCGCTGACGATGCGGTAGCCGTGCTTGGCCAGCGCGGCGGCGAGCGCCTTGGCATTGCTCACCACCTGCTGCGCGTATCCTTTGAAATCCGGCTGGAGCGCCTCGTGGAAGCACACCGCCTTGGCCGCGATGACGTGCTCGAGCGGGCCGCCCTGGATGCCGGGGAAGACCTGGCCGTCGATGCCTTTCGCGAACTTTTCCTTGCAGATGATGATGCCGCCGCGCGGCCCGCGCAGGCTCTTGTGCGTGGTGGTGGTGACGAAGTCGGCGAGCGGCACGGGGTTCGGATGCAGGCCGGCGGCGACGAGCCCGGCGATGTGCGCCATATCGACGAAAAGATACGCGCCCACGCTGTCGGCGATCTCGCGCATGCGCTGGAAATCGATGATCCGCGGATACGCGCTCGCGCCGGCGGTGATCATCTTCGGCTGCACTTCGAGCGCCTGCTTGGCGAGCGCGTCGTAGTCGATGCGCTCGTCGCTTTGGCTCACGCCGTAGTGAGTCACGGCGTAGAAGCGGCCGGAGAAATTCGCCTTGTGGCCGTGCGTGAGATGGCCGCCGTGGGCGAGATCCATCGTCAGGATTTTGTCGCCGGGCGTGAGGACGGAGAAATAGACGGCGGTGTTCGCCTGCGAGCCGGAGTGCGGCTGGACGTTCACATGGTCGCCGCCGAAGAGCGCCTTCGCGCGGTCGATGGCGAGCTGCTCGACGACATCCACATGCTCACAGCCGCCGTACCAGCGGCGGCCGGGATAGCCCTCGGCGTACTTGTTGGTCAGGCACGAGCCCTGGGCCTCCATGACGGCGCGGCTGGTGAAGTTTTCGCTCGCGATCAGCTCGATGTTTTCAAACTGGCGCAGCTTCTCGGCTTCGATCGCGCGGAAGATTTCGGGATCGCTTTCCTCCAGCGAAGGATGGGCGGCGTTTGAGGTGCCGAGGTGGTCGAGCTTCTCGACGCGGCGCTCGTGGCGTCCGCCCTCGAAGCTGGTGGTGAGAAAGGTCTCGACGATATTCGCGGCAGCGCTCGGCTCGACCCGGTTGGCGGCGAGGCAGAGGACGTTCGAGTTATTGTGCTGCCGTGTGACGGCGGCGTCGGCGGCATTGTCGAGCAGCGCGGCGCGGATCTGCGGAAAGCGGTTCGCGGCGATGCTCATGCCGATGCCGCTTTTGCAAAACAGGATGCCGAAGTCGGACTCGCCCGCGATCAGATGATGCGCGACGGTTTCCGCGAAATCCGGGTAGTCCACCGAGTCGTGCGAGAAGGCGCCGAAGTCGGTGACGACGTAGCCCTTTTTCGTGAGGTGCGCGTGGACGGCCTGCTTCAGCTCGATGCCGCCGTGGTCCGCGCCGAGCGCGACGCGGAGGGTGCGGGTGGAGGAGGCGGCGGCGGGTGCGATGGTGGTTTGCGTCGTGCTCATTTGGGAATCGGGTTGGATGAAGCGAAGGATGCCGGGAAGGCTGCGTTTGATCGTGTCGCGGCACTCGAAATAGGCGTCGATCCCCATGCCGATGGGGTCTGACACATCGGGATTGCCGCGCGGTCCACCATCGGGGTCGAACTCACGGACGAGATAGGTTTTTTCCGCCGCCTCGGGGAAATACATGCAGATCGTGTCTAGGTGCCCGCGGGTCATGACGAAAATGTGCGTGGCTTCCTCAACGAGTTCTTCGGTCAGCGGCTGGCTGCGTATGCCCGTGATGTCGATGCCCCAAGGCCGCAGCGCCTGGACACCGTGGGTGCTCGGGGGCTGCCCGTATCCCGTCGCCACGCCTGCGGAACTGACCTCGATGCCGGGCTGGTTTTTCACTGCATCGCGGAAGATGCCTTCAGCCATCGGGCTGCGGCAGATGTTTCCGGTGCAAACGAACAGGACGTGTTTCACGAAGGCGCTTTTTTTGAAGAGGCGCGAAGATAGGGAGCCGATCCGGGCAAGTCAACGGGACGGCGGGAAAGGCGGCGCGCTTTTGGAAAAATGGGCGGGCGCAGGCGAAATCGGGCGGGGAATGCGATTAGGATTAGGATTACGTTCGCGACTCCCACACTCCCGCCATGAAGCCAGCCAACTTTCTCTCCCTTTACGAAAAGCTCGAAAAGCTCGTGCGCCACCTGCCCGAGTCTCTCCAAGGGCCGATCCTGCGGGAGATCACGCCGATTAAGACGCTCTTCCTCCTCCAGCGCGCGCCGCGGCTGGTGCTGCTCGGCGCGGGCGGCGCGGGCAAGGTGGAGCTGCTGAACGCGCTCTTCGGCTCGGAGGTGGCGCAGGCGGGCGGGGAAAACCTGAGCGATGGGACGTGGCAGACGTTTGGGCAAAAGGGGCGCGGCACTTTGCAACTGCTCGACGCGCGGCGGCCCGCCTCGCTGAACATGCTGCGCGCGACGCTCGCGGCGGAGGCGCCGGACCTCTTCGTCTTCGTGAGGCCGGCGCAGGCGGGCGATGCCGGACTGGCTGCCGATCTCGATCACGCAGCGGAGATCCTCGCATGCGCGGAGGAGCGCGGCGGCGGGCGGGCGCGGCTGCTCGGCGTGCTTCTGCGCGGTGCGGCCGGCGAGACGGAGCGCGCGCGGCAGGATCTCCACGCCAGCCTGCACGCGCGGACGGAGCTGAGCGACCGCATGGCCGGCACGCTGGCGCTGACGACCGGCGGCGAAGGCGGGCGGCTGGCGGAAGCCATCGCCATCGAACTGCCGGGCGAGGCGCAGCTCGAGATGGCGCGGCTCTCGGGCAACCGCGCGCTGCAAAAGCAGATCGCGCAGGTCGTCATTAAATCGGTGACGGCGATCAGCGCGGCCATCGGCGCGCAGCCCATCCCGCTCGCGGATTTCCCGATCCTCGCATCGCTCCAGGGCACGATGGTGGCGAGCATCATGCACATCAGCGGGCGCGAGATGAGCGTGAAGCTCGCGGGCGAATTCATCGCCGCGCTCGGCGCGAACATCGGAGCCGCGCTTGTGCTACGCGAAGGCGCGCGGGCGGTGGCGAAGTTCGTGCCCGTCTGGGGAAACGCCGTCTCGGGTGCCATCGCGGCGGCCGGCACCTACGCGATGGGCCGCGCGGCGTCGGCGTATTTCATCGAGGGCATGTCGCTCGCGGACGCGCGCGGCCTTTTCCGCCGGAGGCGAAAGGAGACGCCGCGGCTGGAGGGCTAGGCATGGACATACAGGAAGTTGTTCATGGGAATGCGAAACGAGAGATGGGCGAGGCCGTTGCCGTCAGCGCCAGAGGGGTCTCCTCACACGCCCGCCGCTCCAGGTCCGTGGGATAGCGAATCGCCCCGCCGTGAAAATAGATCTCGAACCGCCGGATCACATCCTCCGCCGAGATCATATCCATGCAGCGCGGAAGAAAGGCGGGCGTGGTGATGCGTGATTGCTGATTGGTGAAATGCCCCGCCGTCTCGCCGTTGAGCATCGAGCGTTGGTGAGCCTGTCCTGAGTCTGTCAAAGGATTGGACGCTGAGCGTTCGCCCCCGCTTTCATTCCGCATTCCCCTTCGCCATTCCGCGTCCCCCAGCGCCCGCTTCAAGTCCCGCACCGCCGCCGTCAGCATCACGATGTCCCCGGCGAACGCCCGTTGCGGAGGATCAGCTTTCTCATCGTCCGGGTTCAAAACGCCGCTCTCTCCGCACGGCCGGAGGCGTTCCAGAAGCCGGGGGCGTCAGCCACCGGAACCGAACCGCCAAGAGACCGAGCCCCGGCAGGGGTGGCAGGACTTCCCCCGCCCCTGCCGGGGCGGAGCGCGTTCTTTGCATGATCCGGTGGCTGACGCCCCATGCTAATTTCCGTGGAGCCTCCGGCTCCAAAGAGCGTCTGGTTTTCAAAATCATTTGGTATCAATAACCGCCCGCCGGACGCGCAGCTCGCTTTGGCGCTGGAAAAAGCGGCGGCGGCGCTCGTCGATGAAGGCGGTGTCGTA
>JANOBH010000132.1:0-13993 GCA_031411535.1 Chthoniobacter sp.
ATGAAGCGCTGCTCCATCTCCGGCGTGCGCAGCAGCGGCTCGATGATCGTCGCGTTGTAAAAGATATTGAAGAGGCTCCCGAGAATCTGCGGCGCGACTGGCGCGAGCGAGACGAGCAGGATGGCGCGGCTGCGGCACCGCTGCTCGCGTTCGGCGGGGGTCAGCGCAGTGTCCATGGCTGGAAGTAGTCGAGCAGGATGAGCCGGCCGGGGATGCGCCCGGCGGCGGAGGCGCGGAGCACGGCGGGGAAGTCCGTGAGGAGCCCGAAGGAGAATCCGCGCGCGAGCGGACGGAAGAAATCGTCCTGATGGCTCGGCAGCAGGTAGCGCGGGCGCAGCGCGCGGGCGGCGGGCGCGAGGCGGCGGCGGCTGTCGCCCAGCGCCGCGCCGAGGATCGCGAGATCCACCGGGCCGACGTTTGCGGGCGGCAGGTCTTCGCCCGCCATCCCGCCGGAATCGATGTAGATGCGCAGCCCGTCCGCCTCGATGAGGAATGCCAGCGGCTCGCCCATCACCCAATCCGCCGGGCGCTGCGGCCGCGGCGACGGCGACGTTTTCTCACCGGGAAAGGGACGCCCCCAAAACAGCCGGTCGTGCTCCGCGCCGAGGACGCGCACTTTCCACGGACCCACGCGCACAACCGAGCCCGGCGCGACCGCGGCGCAGCGCACCGGCGAAAGGCCGTGGGAGGTGACGAGATTTACCGCCGTGGCGGAGCCGATGAGCCGCGCGCCGGTCGCGCGCATGATCTCCGGCGCATCGAGCAGATGGTCGAGATGGCCGTGCGTGGCGAGGATCGCATCGATCCGACGCGGGAGCGGCACGAGCGCATCAGCCACGAGCTTCGGGTCGGACGCGATGGGGAGGTTGAAGGCGACCGTCGCCAGCGGCTGGCGCGTGAAATAGGGATCCACCAGCAGCGCGCGTCCGCGCGTTTCGAGAAGGTAGCCATTCGTGCCGAGGTACGTGATGCGGATGCCGCTCGACTGCCGCGCGCTGCCGTCGGCGACTACCAGCCCGCGCCACCGTTCCAGGCCGCCTGCGCGCACGTCCCCGGCGCGGCACAGCAGCGCAGCGAGCAGGAGCAGGGCGCGCAGGTTTCTCCACATGCCCCCGCTTATGGGAAAACGCCCGGCCCTGCAATCCGCGCCGCCTATGACGCAAAGTTCCGTTGGCGCGCTGGGGTGCTTTCGGTAAGGTGCGCGCCCTTTCCAGCCGCCATGAAGACGAGCGAACTCATCTATCTCGACAACAATGCGACCACCCGGGTGGACCCCACCGTCGTCGAGGAGATGCTGCCGTTTCTCACCGAGCTGTATGGGAATCCGTCGAGCGGCTACCGCTTCGGGCAGCAGGTGGGAAAGGCGCTGGACGTGGCGCGGGAGAGGGTGGCGGCGCTGATCGGGTGCGAGCCGTCGGAAGTGCTTTTCACGAGCTGCGGGACGGAATCCACGAATGCCGCGATCAACTCCGCGCTGCTCATGGACCGCGACCGGCAGCACATCGTGACCACGCGCGTCGAGCATTCCGCCACGCTGAAGCACTGCGAGACGCTGGCGAAACGCGGGCACGAGATCACCTGGCTCGGCGTGGATGAGCGCGGGCAGATCGATCTCGCGGAACTGGAGCGCGCGGTGCGGCCGGACACGGCGCTCGTCACCGTGATGTGGGCGAACAACGAGACCGGCGTGATTTTTCCCGTCCACGAGATCGCCGAGATCGTGCGGAAAAAGGGCGCGCTCTTTCACACCGACGCGGTGCAGGCCGTGGGCAAAATCCCGCTCGCGCTGCGCGACTCGAAGATCAATTTCCTCTCCCTCTCCGGCCACAAGCTGCACTGCCCGAAAGGCGTCGGCGTGCTCTACGCGAACCGGCGCACGAAATTCGCGCCGTATCTCATCGGCGGCGGGCAGGAGAATGGGAAACGCGCCGGGACGCAGAACGTGTCCGGCATCGTGGCGCTCGGGAAGGCGTGCGAGGTGGCGGGCCAGTTCATGGAGCACGAGGCGACGACGGTGCGCGGGCTGCGCGATGCGTTTGAAAACGGCGTGCTCGCGCGGATCGAGGGCGCGCGCGTGAACGGCGACTGCGACCACCGGCTGCCGAATACGTCGAACGTGGCGTTCGAGGGCATCGACTCCGAGGGCGCGCTCATGCTGCTCGACCAGCACCACATCTGCTGCTCCAGCGGCTCGGCCTGCACCACGGGCGCGGTGCATGCCTCGCATGTGCTGAAAGCGATGGGCTTTTCCGACGAGCGCGCGCGGGCCAGCCTGCGGTTCTCCTTCAGCCGCTTCAACACGGTGGCGGAGGTGGAGACAGCGCTGGACGTGCTGCCGAAGGTGGTCGGCAAACTGCGTCGGGTCGCGGTCGCAGCGTAGCTGCGGGGGAACGCTGCCAGCTTCGCGCGCCGAGCGTCGGGCTACAATCAGGCTCGCCAACCGCGCGGGTATGGGCGAAAACGACGGGGCATTTCCGCACCGCATCGCTTTATGAACAAAGCTGCATGGCTAGTTGCACTCGCTTGGATCGTTGGCATTTTTTCCGCCGCCGCGCAGGAAAAAACCGCGCTGCATGAGCTGAAGATTCTTGAAAACGTGGAGGCGAAGCGCGTGGAGCTGCGCCTCCGGCTGAGTGAGCCGGTGACGATCACGCAGGTGGAAGCCAAGGCGGGCGGGCAGGCGCTGCCGGTGAAATACGAGCCATTCGGCACCGAAGGCCACGCGGACACCTGTGCGCTCCTTTTCCTCATCGACATAAGCGACCCGAAGCGCACGAAGGCCATCGAGGCCGCAAAGGCGCTGACCATGCAGCTCATCGAGCGGTCGGCTTCGCACACCGACAGCGCGGTGTACGCATTCGATGCGAACCTGGAACTCGTCGCGGATTTCGGCACGCCGTGGGGCGAAGTGGCGGCGCGGGTCAAGCCGGTGAAAGCCTCCGGCATGGCCACGGAGCTGTATCGCAACGCCATCGAGGCGATCGCCATTCTGGAGAGGAGAACGGTCGAGCGCCGCACGCTCGTGCTGCTCTCCGACGGCCGGGCCGAGGACACGACTTACACCCTCGAAAAAGTCGTCGAGGCGGCGAAGAAGGCGAGCGTGGTCATCACCACCGTCGGCTACGCGGAGACGCCGCAGTCCGCCATTTATCTGCAAAGCCTGCGGCGGCTCGCCGCGGAATCCGGCGGCCGATTCGGCGAGGCGGATCCGCGCACGCGGCTGGCGCCGGCCGAGTTTGTAAATGCCGTGCATCCGCTGCTGCGGAGCGGCGGATTTGCCACCGTCGATGTGGCGGAAAACAAGACGGCCAAAGAAGTCCAGCTCACCGTTCTCTTCGAGGGGCACGCGCCGGCGCAGCTCCCGTTTGCCCTCGTGAAGCTGGCCCCGCCGCCGCCGCCGCCCGAGCCCATGCCCGTGCCGCCGCCGGACCCGAAGGTCGCGGAAGTGGCGGCGAAAATGGCGGAGATGGCGAAGAAGGTGGAGACCGTGGCGCAGCAGGTCGCCGCGGTGCCGGGCAAGATCGAGGAGACGGCGAAAAAGGCGGAGGAAACCGCGAAGCAGGCGGAGGAGGCGCGCAAGGCCGAGGCAGTCGCCCACGCCGCCGAGGCGGAGCGGAAGGAGCAGGAACTCGCCGACCGGATGACGCGCGAGGACGCGCAGAAAAAATTTCGCCTGATGATCGCGGCGGGCGTCGTCCTTGCGCTCCTCAGCGGCGTGGCGGCGTTCGTCCTCGGCCAGCGCCGCAAGGCGCAGCTCGCCGCGGCCAGCGCGCCCGTTTTCGCCCGGCTGCAGGTGCTCGACGGCGACGGCACGGAGCACCGCATGCAGACCACCGCGCTGCGCATCGGGCGCGGCAAGGATAACGACCTCACGCTCGGCAACGACAGCGTTTCGCGGCATCACGCGGAGATTTCGCGGACGCGCGACGGCATTTTCACGATCACTGAACTCAACGCCGGCAACGGCGTGCTGGTGAACGGAAAGCAGGTTGAGAAGGCCGAGTTGAAAGACGCGGACGTGATCGAACTCGGCGAAGTCCGCCTCCGGTTTTTGGTCGGCTGAAACCACCCGCACACCATGAGCAAACCCTTCACCGTCGGCCGCGGCTCCGCGGCAGACATCCGTACTCCGAAAGCGCATGACGCCGTGGGAAAAGTGCATCTCCAGATCGAGGACACGGGCGGCGGGCAGGTGCGGGTGAGCGATCTGAAAAGCACCAACGGCACCTTCCTGCGAGTGGGAAAAACGTGGGAGGAGCTGAAGGAGCCGCGCGTGGTTTCGGCGGATGCCGAAATCATGCTCGGAGATTTCGAGACCACGCCGCGGAAGCTGCTCGCAGCCGCCCCGGCGAAGCCGCCCGGGATTTTGGAAAAACTGAGATACCGCAAGCCGAAAGCCGAAGAGCCGACACCGCCGACACCACCGAAGCCTCCGGTGCCGGCCGCGAAAAAGCGCACCGGCCCGCGGCGCAACGCATTTGGAGAAATCGTCCACGAATGAGCCTTCTTTCCATGCCAAAGCGCGCGGGCAAAACCCCGCCGAATGCCGGCGCCGCCGGCGCGCCGGCAAAGCCGGATTACACGCTTACCCAGGACGCCTGCTGGCTCGGCGGCGGCGTCGTTTTTCTCATCATCCTCAGCTTTCTCCCGCTGCCGCACCGGCTCGGCGCCCTGCTGCTCGACACGCACTTCGACGCGGCCACGGGCCACTCGGCTACGCCGGCTGTCTCGATCCACTCGATCATCTGGCTGCTGTTTTTCATCGGCCTCGGGCGGCTGCTCTACCGGTGGCGCGAGGCTTCGGAAGAGGAGCGGGAACTGGCGAAGGAATACCTGCCGCCGGGGGACGACATCATCCTCACGGGCGAGGACCTCGGGCAGCTCTACCAAAGGCTGCGCGCCTCCCCGCAGCGGCGGTTTCTCCCGCGGCTGCTGGAGCGAACGGTGGCGCAGTTTCAGGGCAATAAATCCGTGGCCCACGCCCACACGCTGCTCGACTCGTGCCTCGACCTTTACCTCCACGAACTCGATCTCGGCTACCACATCATCCGCTACATCGTGTGGCTCATTCCGACGATCGGCTTCATCGGCTCGGTCATGGGCATCGGCAGCGCGCTCTCCGTGGCCGGCGCGGCGAAGGCCGACGACCCGAACCTGCTCGCGAACACGACGAGCGCCATGTCCATCGCGTTCAACGGCACCTTCATCGCGCTGCTGCTCTCGGCGGTGCTCGTCTATATCCTGCACCTCGCGCAGCAGAAGGAGGAGCGGGCGCTGAACGCCTCCGCGCAGTACTGCCTCGACAAGCTCATCAACCGCCTGATCGAGGGCGGGGGAAACGCGCACTGACGGCTCTTTTTCAAACCACCAAAACCACCACCACCTATGCCCGACGAAGAAGACGAAAAGACGCGGCTCATCCGCCGCCAGAAACCGGAAGCCGAGGCTGAGGCCGCGGCCGAACAATCCACGCGCGTGATCGAGCCTGAGCCCGACGACGGCGCGCACACCAAGCTTGTGGGGCCTGTCCGCCGCGCGGTGACGGCGGAAACCTCGAGCAGCCAGAACAGCAACGACGGCGGCGAACTTGATCCCGTGGTCGGATGGCTCGTCGTGCTCGCGGGGCCGGGCCGCGGCAATGCGCGCCGGCTCGGCTACGGCCAGAACAGCCTCGGACGCGATGCCGGCGAGCGCGTGTCGCTCGATTTCGGCGATGCCAGCATCTCGCGGAGCAAGCACGCCTTCGTGCTCTACGAGCCGCGCAAGCGGCAGTATTTCCTGCGTCCCGGCGAAGGCGCGAACCTCACGTATCTCAATGGCGAACTGCTCACCGATGCGCGCCCGCTCACGGCGGCGGACATGATCGAGGTCGGCGCGACGAAGCTGAAATTCGTGCCGCTGTGCGGGCCGGAGTTCGACTGGGAGGACGCGGCACAGGCGCCGAAATAACGGCAGTGGCTCAGTTTGAAAAAACAGCGGATGGCATCGCCAGCGCCAGCGCGGCGGGACAGGCGGCTGTTGTGAAGCAGGCGGCTGTTGTGGGACAGGCTTCCAGCCTGTCGGAGGGCGGCGGGCATCTGTGCCTGCCGGAGGAGGCGGGTCGCCATCTGTATGCACTCGGGCAGGCTGGGAAGCCTGCCCCACTCCGACAGGCTGGAAGCCTGTCCCACGCCGGATGACCGCGCCGCCCGACCTCATCGCGGAACGGGATTTTGCGGGACGCCAGTCCGCCGGCAAACGCTCCGGGCAGGAGGATGCGTATGCTTTCTCGCCCATCCCGGCGCGCCCTGGCGGGGCGACTGGGCTGCTCCTGATCGTGGCCGACGGCATGGGCGGGCACGCGGCGGGAAACCGCGCGAGTGAGCTGGCGGTGCGGACTTTTGGGAGCGCGTTTCACGGCGGCGGCGCCACGATGCGCGAGCGGCTTTCCCGCGCGCTCGACGCGGCGAATGACGCGCTCGCGGCGGCCATCGACGCCGATCCCGAGCAGCTCGAAGGCATGGGCACGACGCTGCTCGCCGCCGCCGTCACGCCGCTCGGGCTGGAGTGGATCAGCGTCGGCGACTCGCCGCTTTATCTCATCCGGCGCGGCGTGCTGCGGCGGGTCAATGCGGATCATTCCTTCCGCCCGGTGCTGCGCGAGATGGTGGCGAAAGGCGAGCTGACCGAGGATCAGGCCGCGGTGAGTTCGCTGCGCAACCGGCTGCGCGCGGCGCTCATCGGCGGCGAAATCGCGCTCGTCGATTTCCCGCACACCGCGCTGCCGCTGCTCGACGGCGACATCGTCCTCGCGGGCAGCGACGGCCTTCAAACGCTCTCCGACGCCGCTCTCGCCGATGTGCTCCGCCGGCACGCCACTGCGGACGCGGCCACGCTCGCCGCGCACCTCGTGCAGGCCGTGCTCGATGCCGGCGCGGTGAAGCAGGACAACATCACCGCAGCGATCGTCAAACCCGCCGGCGACTGGCTGCTCGCGCCGTTCGACTTTGCCCCGGCACGCTCCGGCGGCCCAGGTGACATCACCCAGCGCGTCGTCCCGCGCACCGCTGCGCCATGAACCGCCCGCATCGCTCGATCGAGATTTTCACGATGTCGGCGCTCGACCTTTTCGTGACCGCGATGGGCTCGTTCGCGATCCTGATGATGATCCTGTTTCCCTATTTCAAGAGCCGGAAGAAGACCGAGGAGCTGAAGGTTTTGAATACGCCGGGCAACGTGCTGTTCTGCGTCTGGCCCACGCGGCTGCGCGATTTCGAGGAGTTCGTGAAAGCGGTCCCGGACATGAAGGAGCGCGGCGAGGAAAAGAGGCCCGGCTACTTCGTGGACGACAACGTGTGGCGCAATCCGGGCTATGAGCAGAGCGCGGAGTTTCCGGTCGTCGGCGTCACCTGGTACCAAGCCACGGCTTTCTGCCGATGGCTGACGAAGAAGGAGCGCGCGGAAGGGAGGATCCAGCCGGACTCCGTGTACCGCCTGCCCACCAACGACGAATGGATCGCGGGCGCCGGGCCGGGCACTTATCCGTGGGGCAATGCGTGGCCGCCGCCGGAGAACGTGGCGAATTTTGCGGGCAAAGAGTGGTTCGCGGAGACGCGCCGGGAAGCGGTGGGCGATCTGGGGGGCTACAAGGACAAGCACGCGATGATCGCTCCCGTCGGCAGCTACGCGCCGAATCGCTTCCACATTTACGACGTGGCAGGAAACGTCCGGCAGTGGCTGGGCGAGCCGTACCGCGCGAGCATGGCCACGCCTGAGCAGCTCGAGTCCGAACCCGGCTTGCGCAGCGAACGCAACAATGATGGCAAACCCTTCTATCTGCTGCGCGGCAGCAGTTGGCAGGACTACTGGAAGGAGGTGATACGGACCGACGGTTTTCTGCTGCGCGACCCGACGTTTCACCCGGACAACGGCGGATTCCGCGTCGTCCTCGAAATCCCGGCGGGCCGGCCCGCCAAGCCCGCCAAATGAGACGCGCCAATCGAGAAATCAATACGCTGAGCCTGTCGGCGCTGGACCTTTTCGCCACCGCGATGGGCGCGTTCGCGATCATCATGCTGATCCTTTTTCCGCACTACAGTCCGAAGGATGTGGAGGAGCCGCCGCTGACCAAAGACCCGCGTCCCGACAAGCCGTTCCTCAACAGCCTCGGGATGAAATTCGTGCCCGTCCCCACCGGGCCGCCGCTCGCGGCCACGCCTGCTCCCGCCGATCCGGCGGCGAAAAAATAACCTGCGCCGGCAATGAGCACTCCCCGTGAATCGCTCGCCCTGCCGCCGGGTTTCATCGCCGGCCGCTACCGGCTGAATGCGGTGCGGTCTGCGTGGGGCTTTTACCTCGCGTACGATGCTGAGGAGGCGGCCACGGGGCGAAAGGTGATCGTCCACGAACTGGTGCCCGAGGAGCTGGTGACGCGGGCCGCGGACGGCAGGCTGGCGGGGCGCGACGCACATGCCGGGGAAGAGTTTGCGTGGGCGCGGGAGCGTTTCCTCGCGGAAGGCCGGGCGCTCGTGGCGTGCGGGCATCCGGGGATCTGGAAAATCATCGAGGTCTTCGAATCGCACGGCACGGCATGCTGGGTGACGCCGGAGGAAACCGGGCGCAGTCTCAAGCAATGGCTCGCAGGGCTCGGGCGCACGCCGACGGAAGCGGAGTTGCGCGCGGTGCTGGCGCCGGCGCTCGATGCGCTGTCGGCGGCGCACGCGGCGGGCCTGCTCCACCTCAATCTCAAGCCGGAGACCATCCGGCTCGATCCCGGCGGGAGGCCGGTGCTCGGGCATTTCGCGGGTGCGCGGCAGGCCATCGCGCGGCATTGCCACAGCGCGGGCGCGGCGACCGCGGGCTACTCGGCGCCGGAGCAGTATGAGATCGGGGACGCGGAGGTGGAGGCGACCGACATCTACGCGCTGGCGGCTGTGGCGTATCGCGCCCTCACCGGACACGCTCCGCCGGAGGCTCCGCTGCGCCAGCCGCACGACCCCTGCGAAAAGCTGTCCGGACGCTTTGCCGGATACAGCGGGCGGCTCCTGTCGGCGCTCGACGCGGCGCTGGCGGTCGATGTCCGCGCCCGGCCCGCCAGCCTCGACGAGTGGAGGAAGATGCTCGCTCCCGGTGCGTGGGATCTTCTGCGGGCCGGCGTGCGCCGGAATCCGCGCGCGGCCATCGGTGCAGCGCTGGCAGCCATGGTGGCTTTGTACCTCGTGGGGAAAGCGCTCCCTCCCCATCCCTCCGTCGCGGACGCAACCCCGCCACCCGCAACCCCGCCACCCGCAACCCCGCCGCCTGCAACCCCGCCGCCTGCGACCCCGCCACCCGCAACCCCACCGCCTGCAACACCACCGCCCGCAACGCCACCGCCCGCAACGCCACCGCCTGCAACGCCGCCGCCCGCAACCCCACCGCCTGCAACACCGCCGCCCGCAACGCCACCGCCCGCAACGCCACCGCCCGCAACACCACCGCCCGCAACGCCACCGCCTGCAACGCCGCCGCCCGCGACCCCGCCGCCCGCAACACCGCCGCCAAGCCGCACCACATCGGGAAACGCCAGTGGCACGGTCGGGTCGAGTTTGGATGGCGTCTGGGAGACGGTCGAAAAGGACGCAAAAGGCGGCCCGCTTCTGCGGCTGACGATCTATCCCGGCGGCCGGTACGAGTTGACGGGGGCGCGGCAGGACAGCGGCGCCACTTACGCCAAACTCGGCATCCTCGACATGCGCTCCGCCAGCGGACGCGAGGTGAAGTCCACGTTCAAATACATGACCATGCAGCGCATGCTCACGGACGGCGACCTGGGCAAACACGAGTGGACGCGGGTCTCCGCCGCACCGCTTCCGCCGGCCAAAAAATGAACTCGTCACGCGGATGTTGCGCGTTGTCCGGCTGCGCAAAAAGTGCGACGCTCGTTTCGCGGAAAAACACCACGCCATGATTGCGGGAGAACATCGCCTCGCCTTGCCGGCGGGCTATCAGCTCGGCAAGTACCGCCTCACCGAGGTCCTCGGTGCAGGCGGCTTCGGCATCACCTATCTCGCGGAGGACAGCTCGCTTTCCCGGCGGGTGGCGATCAAGGAACTGCTGCCGAACGACATCGCCACGCGGCTCGACGGCTCGACGGTCGTGGCGAAAACGAAGGGCGAGGAGCAGAACCTCGAATGGGCGCGGGATCGTTTCGTGAAAGAGGGACGCGCGCTCGCCGCCTGCGACCATCCGAATGTGGTCAATGTTTTCGAGATGATCGAGGCCAACGGCACGGCCTACATGGTGACGAAATTCGAGGAGGGCCGCAGCCTTTCGGCATGGCTGAAAGAAGTGGGCGGCGCGCCGACGGAGCGTGAGCTGAGGTCGATCCTGATGCCGCTGCTTTCGGGTTTGGAAAAAGTGCATCGCGCCGGGTTTCTCCATCGCGACCTCAAGCCCGAGAACATTTACATCACCGACGACGGGCGGCCCATCCTGCTGGATTTCGGCAGCGCGCGTCAGGCGGTGAGCGACCGGACGACTTCGCTCACGAGCATCGTCACGTCGGGCTACGCGCCTTTTGAGCAATACCACGAGGATGGCAAACAGGGCGCGTGGACGGACATCTACGCGATGGCTGCGGTGCTCTATCGCGCGATCCACGGAGCGAAACCGCCCGAGGCCACGCGGCGGCTGAAGGACGACCCGTGCGTGCGGCTCGCGAAAGAGCACGGCGGAAAATACAGCGAGGACTTTCTCGAGGCGATCGACCGCGCGCTCGCGGTCGAGGCCGATGACCGTCCGCAATCGGTCGCCGAGTGGCGGACGATGCTCGGGGTGGAGCCGGCGGAAAGGGCGGCCCCGCCGTGGTGGGAGACGTGGCTCGCGCGGGCCGCGGCGCTGGCTCAGACGAGGCCGCAATTGGCCGCGGGTGTGGCGCTGGGCGTGGTCGCGCTGTCGGTCGGCGTGTGGAAAATCTCGCGCCCGACTCCGAAACCTGAGCCTGTGCCGATCTTGTCCGAGAAACCTGCGACACCTGCGCCGGCGCCGGTTTCGATCGCAACCCCGGTGCCGGAGCCTGCACCGGTGGCGGTGGCGACCCCGGCGCCGAAGCCCGTGATCGCCACGCCTCCGCCCGCGCCTCCTGTCGCCGTCGAGCCGCCCCCATCGACGCCGCCGGCGGCAGTGAAATCGGGACTCGTGTGGGACGGTTTCCGAAACGCGTATGGCAATGCGACTCCGCCGCCCGCGCCGCCCGTCCGCGCGCTCGGCCCGCAACGCGGTCAGAAATGGACGAACAGCCTCGGCATGACATTCGCGCCGGTGCCGGGGATGGACGCGCACATGGGCGTCCGCGAGATGCGCCGGATGGATTTCGAGGCGTTCGTCCGGGCGACGGGTTACAACGCGATCGCGGGAGCGCTTTCCCTGACCCCGAAAGGCTGGCGGGCGATGGGCGCGAGCTGGGTCAGTCCCGGCTTTCCGCAGACGCCGGAGCATCCGGTCGTAGCGGTGAGCGCATACGACGCGGTCGCGTTTTGCCGCTGGCTCACGGAAAAGGAGCGCAGCGAAGGCCGGATCGACGCGAGCATGGCCTACCGCCTGCCGACCGACGTGGAGTGGAGCAGCGCGGCGGGCGGCAAGCCGTTCCCGTGGGGCGACGCGTGGCCGCCCACGGTGGGCGCGGGCGACTACGCGGGAGAAGAATCGCGCAGCCTCGTCGGGCGGACGCTTGCCGGGTATCGCGACGGCTATGCCGGCACTGCGCCGGCCGGCACTTTTCAGGCAAATGCGGCCGGCTTTTACGACATGGGGGGCAATGCTCTGGAATGGGTGGGGCTGTGGTTTCGCAAGGAACTCAACGCCCCGGAGATCCGCGAAAAGGTGCCCGGGCTCGATGACGACGGTGGCGGGCAGCGCTTCCTCGTCCTGCGCGGCGGGAGCTGGGCCTACTTTGCCAAAGAGATGATGCTCACCGCGACGCACGATTTCGGCCCGCCGGAAGCGCGCTTTGTCACCACCGGTTTCCGATGCGTTCTTGCACCGGCCGGCGCGCAGGCCGCTTTCGTGCTCCCGCCGCTCGCCGCTCCGACGGTGGAGGTGCCGGCGGCCTCGGACTCCGACGCGCCTGTGGACCGGCGGCTCGTCGGGATCTGGGAGACAAAGGCGACCGGTCCGGCCGGGATGGCGACCTTCCGCTGGGAGCAGGACGCCGACGGGCGCTACCGGGTCGCCATCAATGGCACGCCGTCCGACGCGGGGAGATTATCGGCTGACGACGGGAGGCTCCGCCAGACTTCGGACGCCAGCGGAGTGACGACCGACGTGACGTATCAGTTCAAGACCGCCACGCAACTCGTGACCACCGGCCCGCTCGGCCAGGCCACGTGGCGAAAGCTGAGAGTCGCGGCGACCCGTCCGCGGGAGGACGAGCCGCCCGCCGCCGAGGACCGGAACGACCAGCCGGCAGATCGCAGCAACGACGAGCCGCGCCCGAAGACCAAGCAGCAGGTGCCAGCAGACATCCGCCGGGAAATCCAGAAGCGCGTGCCTTTCCGCCTGCCGTTTTAGCGAGGCCGCCCGCGGGGCTGCGTGGCGCGGCCTGGAGCGAGCCGGACGCCGCGAGCGCCGTTACTTCAGCGCGGCCCAGACGCGGTGGATGTCGTCGTTGTCGTCCAGGGCGTGGAGGAATTCGCCGACTTCGGCGCGCTGCTCGTCGGTGAGGTCGGGGAAGTTTTTCGCCACGTAGCCGAGCTCGCTGGTCACCACGGTCCAGCCGTTTTTCGCCAGCCACTGCGAGACGGTGTGCAGGTCGGCGCGCTCGGCGATGAAGCGCGCGCCGGTCACACCCTCGGGGATGTCGTCATTCTCCGCGTGGGTGAGCGGCTCGACGTTCTGCGCGCCGGCCTCGATGGCTGCGCCCTCGGTGTCCACCGTCGCGTCCGGGTGGTGCGCCTCGACGAGGCCGACGTGGTCGAAGAGGAACTTGTTCGAGCCCGGCACCCCGAGCTGGCCCTTCTTGAAAAGCAGCCGCATCTCCGGCGCGGTGCGGTTGTTGTTATCGGTCATCACCTCCACGATGACCGGCACCTTGTGCGGCGTGTAGCCCTCGAAAACGATGTGATCCATCACGAGCTTCTCAGGGCCGATGCCTGCGCCCTTCTTGATTGCGCGCTCGATGACATCGCGCGTCACGCTCGCGCGCCGGGCCTTTTCCACGGCGGCGAAAAGGCGCGCGTTGGCATCGGGCTCGGGGCCGCCGAGCTTGGCGGCGACCATGATTTCTTTGACCATTTTGCCGACCATCTGGCCTTTTTTCAGGCCGGCGACTTCACGTTTAGCTTGGAGCCATTGGCGTCCCATGGGGTTGGTGGAGTGGGGTGTTGGGTTGCGGGATGAGTGGGTGCGGAGCTTTGCTCAGCGCCGCTCGCAAACGCAATCCATCAATCCGCGAAACGGGCGATCCCCCTCTTACGCTGCGATATTCCGGTCTTTTACCTCGCGCTCGCGGGCGACCATCCAGCGGGGCGCACCGGCCTCGTCGGGGATGGGGGTGATGGCGATTTCGACCCAGTAGGGCCGTCCGTCTTTGTGGTAGTTCAGGATCGTCTCCACGCACGGACGGTATTCGTGGACGGCGCGGCGCATGCGCTCGGCGGTGGCGTGGTCGGTCTGCGCGCCTTGCAGGATTGGGCCGAGCTTTTTCCCGCGCAACTCATCGACCTCGTAGCCGCACATGGCGGTGAATGCGGGGTTGACCCATTGCACGAGCCCGTCCGGCGTGGTCATCACGAAACCCTCGTCAGTGGTCTGCTGCGCGCGGTCGTCGAGCATCCCGAGGAGCCGGGTGCGCAGGGCGGGGGAGGGAGGCGGGGTGCCGGCCGGGAGCGTGGCGAGGGTCGCCGCCGCCGTGACTTCCTCCAGCCCGGTCACGAGCGCGCGGAGTTCGGTGTGAAACTCCAGGATCAGCTCGAAATGCTCCCGCTCGGCGGCGGACATGGGGCCTGCGGCGTAGAGGGCGGCCTGCTCCTGGAGC
>JANOBH010000133.1:0-32131 GCA_031411535.1 Chthoniobacter sp.
GGAAGCTGCGGAGCCAAGCGCTCCTGCGCGCCCACGAGGCGCTCCCGCGCCCGGACTGCCGACTCATTTCACAGTCTATGAAAGAAAGTAGCTTGGGCTTCAGCCCAAAGTCGGCGGGCGGATATTTGGGCTGAAGCCCAAGCTACTTTACAGCGCCCCCACCCTGTGGCACTTCTCGCGCGTGCGTTTCCTCCTCCCCATCGTGCTCCCACTCACGCTCCTCGCGGCGGGCTGCGCCACGCCGCAGCAAAAGGCGGAGAAGCAGGAGTCGGCCCGCAGAACGGAGAACAGCCGGGCCGTGGAGGAGCGGCGCCTGCGCATGGTGGATGGGCGCGATGTGGCGTCGAAACGCGGGGCGGAGATCGCGGTATTCGATCCCGACAAGGTCTATGACCCGAGCCGCAGCTCCGTGGGCGGGCGCACCTACAACGCCGGCACAGCGCGCGTGAAGGATTTCTACTACGAGCAAAAGGCGAGCCCCGGCACTTATGGGACACGCGACTTTTACGGCACGAAAAAGGCCTGGTCGGGCGAGATGAAATTCACGTCCCGCGATGCGAATACGCGCGGGCAGTACACGACAAAGGATGCCGCCACGAAGACCGCCCAGACGAAAGAGGCATGGGACGCGGGCAAGACCGCAGCCACGCGGGATCTGCACGACGGGCGGCGCGAATACCTCGGACCCGAGAGCAAAAAGCTCCGGCAAAGCATCGATCCCGCGACGATGGGCGACTGGCGGAACGCCGGCCGTGAATCCGTGGTCAACTCAGGCACAGCCGTGGAGAAATACAGCACGATCAAGTCGCTGACGATCGAGGACGTCCGGGAGCTTTTGAACAAGAACAAATAGGCGGGCGCGGCGGGCGGCGGGGATCGGGGAAAGCCGGCGGCTTCCACGGCAGTTCCATTTTCTTTCTCGCCTCGCGAGACACGCGGCGTTTATCCAAACTGCATACGCCATGCAGTCACCCGAAGAGCAGCTCCAAATCCTGAAACGCGGTTCCGCGAAAATCATCAGCGAAGAGGAGTTGCTATCCAAACTGCGGCTCGGACGCCCGCTCAATATCAAGCTCGGTGTCGATCCCACCGCGCCGGACATCCACCTCGGCTTCACCGTGGCGCTGCAAAAGCTCCGCCAGTTCCAGGACCTCGGCCACCAGGCGATCCTCATCATCGGCGATTTCACGGCGATGATCGGCGACCCGACCGGCCGCTCCAAGGCGCGCCCGCAGCTTTCGCACGACCAGATCATGGGCAACGCGAAAAGCTTCCAGGCGCAGGCTTTCAAAATCCTCGATCCCTGCCGGACGCGCACCGTCTTCAACGGCGAGTGGTTCGAGATGATGACCTTTGAGCAGGTGATGAAGCTCAACTCGCGCGTGACGCTCCAGCAGATGCTCCAGCGCGAGGATTTCAAATGCCGGATCGACCGCGGCGAGCCCGTCCACCTTCACGAGATCCAGTATCCGATCATGCAGGGCTGGGATTCCGTGGTGATCCGGGCGGACGTGGAAATCGGCGGCAACGACCAGCTTTTCAACATCCTCGTGGGACGCGACCTCCAGCGCGAGGAGGGCCAGCCGCAGCAGGTCGTCTTCCTCATGCCGCTGCTCGAAGGACTCGACGGAGTGCAGAAGATGTCGAAAAGCCTCGGCAACTACGTCGGCGTGAGCGAGCCGCCCGCGGAGGTGTTTGGCAAGCTGATGAGCATCTCGGACGAGCTAATGGCGCGCTACTACCTGCTGCTCCTCGGCGAGCAGACGCCGGAGGGCCACCCGATGGATGCAAAGAAGCAGCTCGCCCGGCGCATCGTCGAGCGCTACCACGGCGCGGACGCCGGGCAGGCGGCGCTGGAGGATTTCAACACGCGCTTCAGCAAGCGCGACCTCGCGAGTGCCGAGCTGCCGATCCTGTCGCTGTCAGGGATTGCGGGCGACATCGTCTCCGTGGTGGTCGCGGGTTACGCGCAGTGCTTTCAGATCGCCAAATCGCGCGGCGACGCCCGGCGGCTCGTCGAGCAGGGCAGCGTGAAGCTCGCCGAGGAAAAGGTCACCGACCCGAAGGCCGCGCCCGCATTGCAGCCCGGCGACGTGCTCAAACTCGACAAAACCCGCGCGGTGCGAATCGGGTGAACACCATCACAGGGTCGCGCCCCCCACCCCTCTCTCTTCCGTTAATTTGGCAAAATTCCGTTAATTCCGTTTTGGCTTTTTCAGACGGAATGAACGGAATGAAACTGCTCTGAAAAAGGTCACGATCCATACCGACGGCGGATGCGAGGGAAACCCCGGCCCCGGCGGCTGGGCAGCCGTGCTGGAGTGCGATGGACGCACCAAGGAAGTGAGCGGCGGCGAGGCGGCGACGACGAACAACCGCATGGAGCTGCGCGCCTCCATCGCCGCGCTCGAAGCGCTCACCGCGCCGTGCGAAGTCGATCTCTTCACCGACTCCACCTACCTGCGCGACGGCATCACCAAATGGATCAAGTCCTGGAAAGCGCGCGGCTGGCTGACCACCGCAAAGCAGCCGGTGAAAAACGAGGACCTCTGGCGCGCGCTCGACACCGCCGCCGCGCGCCATCGCATCCACTGGCGCTGGCTAAAGGGCCACGCCGGCCACGCCGGCAATGAGCGGTGCGACGTGCTCGCCGCCGCGGAGATCGCGCGGATCAGAAAGCAGTTCACCCGCGAGCAACTGCGCGCCGCCACCTCCGCCTTCCAAGCCGGACGCGAACCCGCCGTGAACCAGCCGGGGCTTTTCACCTAGCCCGCGCGGCGCGCGGCCCGGGATAAAAGCCGCAGTCACCGTGAGGCGATCCCTTTTGCGATCGCTGCCATCATCTGCGCCTGCCGCTCGCGCACAAAGTCCCGCGCTTTGGCAGCCTTCGCCCTGGCCGCCGCCGGGTCTTGCGCGAGCGCCAGCACGGCGGGCGCAACCCGCGGCAGATCGTCCTCCTTGTCCATGTCGAAAAGCCAGTCGCCAAGCCCGATGTCGCGCCACATCGCGCCCTTGCTCGTCTGCTCCGCCCAGCGGCAGACGATCGCCGGCACGCCATTGCCCACGCACATGATCGGGCTGTGCATCTCATTGCCAAAAAGCCCGGCGCTCCGCACGTAGGTGCTCACGGCCTCGTCGGTCAGCCAGTAGTTTTCCCGCCACACCACCTTTGCGCGCACGTCCTCGGGCAGCTTGTCCACGAGCATCTCCTTCCCGACGGCCATCTGCGTCTCGTCCTCGGGGCAGACGAGCACTTTCATCGGCGTCTGCCGCGTCACCGCGATGATTGCCTCGCGCAGCGGCGCGTGGTCGTGCTCCTTCATCGCCTCATTTCGCGCGTGCCTGACGGGGTCAAACGCCCGCTTCTTGCTCGGGATCGTCCAGTACGGCGTATTCCGCAGCCGCGGGATGCAGCACAGGAATTTCCCCTCCTCCAGCCCGTGCGCGCTAAGGAAAGCGTTCGCCGCCGCGTTATCGCGCAGGTCCACCGCGAATGCGCCGTCCGGGCCGAACTCCATCACGGGACTTTTCACTCCGTGCTCTTTTGCGAAACCCAGCGAGACGGAATCGCGAAAGAACACAAACTGCGCGCCGCTCAGCAGATCGAGCGTCTCGGGTTTCGTGGACGAAAACGTGATGCCACCAATGCCGTACGGCTTGCCCGTTTCCGCGCGCCAGCGCGTCACGTCCTTCTCCGCGACGAGCGACGGCCCCGATCCGTGCAGCATGAAATCGCACTCCGCGAGCGCGGCCTTCTGCGCCTCGGCACCCTGCACGAGGAGCAGCTTCGGAAAGCGGCGGCGCAGCATCGTATCCACGCCGTTCCCGATGTCGCTCGGCCACAGCCGCACCTCCGCCTCCGGCAGATGCTTTTCCAAAAGCGCGAGCATCCCCGGCGTGTGGCCGATGTCGCCGATATTCACGGTCTGCCACGACGAGCGCAGCAGGATGCGGCGGGGCCGCGCGTCAGCGGCACAGGCGAGCGATGCCGCGGCGAGGGCGGTCGTAGTGAGAAAAGTCCGGCGGGAAACCATGCGGCGATCAAACACGATTCCGGCGGCGGAATCCAGCAGAGGAAAAACAGGCGGATGACAGCCTCTCCGTCCGGCTTGATCGGGCGGCGGAGATCGCCAGCGGCGCACGGAAGCATAAATCCCGCAGGATCGGCAGCAGCCGCACCTGGGCAATGGCGCTCGACTTTCCAGCCTTCCCCGCATACCGACGTCTCCTCCAAATCCACCCTATGAACCCACTCGCCCGACTCATTCTCCCCGCCGCAGCCCTTTTCGCCTGCGCCGCCGCACCGCTTTCCGCCGCCGACGCCGTGGATCTCAAGCAGCGCTGGATCGCCGGAAAGCAGTACTTTCAGACGATGCAATCCACGCAGGGCACGACGATGACCATCGGGCCGCAGAAGATTGAGCAGAAGACGGTGACGACGATGGACATGAGCATGGCCGTGCGAGCGCACGAGGACGGCCAGCGCAAGCGGGTGACGATCAAATACGACCGCGTGGCGATGCAGATGGAGATGAACGGGCAGAAGATGGGCTTTGACTCCGCGAAGCCCGGCGAGGGCACCGATCCGCTCGGGCTGTCGAAGACGCTCGGCGCGACCGTGGGCAAGGAACTCAAGGTCATCCTGACCGCCACGGACGAGGTCGGCGAGGTGGAGAATTTCGATGAGTTCGTGAAAAACCTCGCGGCCTCGCCGATGCCCGGCATGGACATGTCGAAGATGTTCACGAAGGAATCCATGGCGCAGATGATGAAACAGGGCGCGCTCCAGTCCATGCCGGGAAAGCCGGTGAAAGCGGGCGACTCCTGGCCCTTCACCACCGAGGTCGTGCTCCCGCAGATGGGCAAGGTCGCGGTCAAGGGCACCTACGTTTTCAAAGGCATGACCGAGCACGGCGGCGCGCAGTGCGCGGAGATCGCCACCGACGGCCAGATCTCGCTCAATATGGA
Source organism: Chthoniobacter sp. (assembly GCA_031411535.1). Lineage (GTDB taxonomy): Bacteria > Verrucomicrobiota > Verrucomicrobiia > Chthoniobacterales > Chthoniobacteraceae > Chthoniobacter. The sequence continues at coordinate 4,969 of JANOBH010000133.1, forward strand.
CAAGGCCGATCCCAGCTCCCCGGCCAGCGCGGCGCTGTCCCAGCTCGGCATGAAGGTCGAGGGCGGCACGCTCAAAGGCACGGTCTGGTTTGACCCGAAGCTCGGCTTTGCCCGCGACGCGCAGCTCACTCAGGAGATGAACATGACGATGAAGAATCCCGCCGATCCCGCCGCCACGCTCACCGTCCCGCTGAAGCAGGAAATCACCACGACGCTCACAAAGGTTGAGGATCTGAAGTAACCGCCGATGGGTCGCCTAGCCGCCCTCGGAAGACCCCGCCAAACGCGTGTCATCCTGAGCGAAGCGGAGGCGGAAAGGCGGGCGCAGCGCAGTCGAAGGATCCCGCGCATTCAAGGACACCGTCCCACGCAATCGCCGGGGTCCTTCGACTGCGTTCCGTCCCGCCTTCGCCCACGACGGAACTCCGCTCAGGATGACACGCTGCTTTTTTGTTTCCGCGCGATACCTAAGGCAGAAACGGAATAACGGAATTTTACCAAATTAACGGAATGACTCTTAAAGACGTCCCCACACACCTCGCGCGGCTGGCGAGCCTTGCACTCCTCCTCGGCGGCTCCGCGCTCGCGGCGGATTTTCCCGCGCCGGTCAATACGCAGGAGGGCGAGCCGATGCCCGCGGCGGACGCGCTCGCCACCATCAAGCTGCCACCCGGTTTCCACGCGTCCCTTTTCGCCAGCGAGCCCGAGGTGCAGCAGCCCATCTGCATGGCCACCGATGCGCGTGGGCGGCTCTGGGTCGCGGAAAACTACACCTACGGCGAGGCCAAAGCGGGCTTCGACCTCACGCAGCGCGACCGCATCGTCATCCTCGAAGACACGGACCACGACGGCCGCGCGGACAAGCGCACAGTCTTTCACGATCAGGCGCAGCGGCTCACGAGCGTCGAGGTCGGCTTCGGCGGCGTCTATGCGCTCTGCGCGCCGCAGCTCCTTTTTTTCCCGGATAAAAACGGGGACGACATCCCCGACGGAAAGCCCGTCGTGCTGCTCGACGGCTTCGACTCCGGGCCGGTGAGGCACAATATCGTGAACGGGCTGCGCTGGGGGCCAGACGGCTGGCTCTACGGACGCCACGGCATCCAGGCCACCTCGCGCGTCGGCGCGCCCGGCACGCCGGACGCGAAGCGCATCGCGATGAACTGCGCGATCTGGCGCTACCATCCGGTGCGGAAGGTTTTCGAGGTCGTCGCCAGCGGGACGACGAATCCGTGGGGCATGGACTGGGACCAGTACGGCGAGGCGTTTTTCACAAACACCGTGACCGGCCACCTGTGGCACCTCATCCCCGGCGCGCACTACCGGCGCATGTACGGCGAGGATCTCACGCCGAACACCTACGGGCTCATCGAGCAGCACGCCGACCATTTCCACTGGGACGCGACGGGGAAATGGCAGGAGTCGCGCGAAGCGAAAAACGGCGCGGATGCGCTCGGCGGCGGGCACTCGCACGAGGGCTGCCTCATCTACCAGGGCGGCGCATGGCCGGAAGAATACCGCGGCAAACTTTTCACGGTCAATTTCTACGGACGCCGCGTGAACATGGAGAATCTGGAGCGCGACGGCAGCGGCTACGTGGCGAAACACGGCGCGGATTTCCTCACCGTCGGCGATCCGTGGTTCCGCGGCGTCGATCTTCTGGCGGCATCGGACGGCGGCGTCTTCATGTCGGACTGGAGCGACACTGGCGAGTGCCATGAAAACGACGGCGTCCACCGCACCAGCGGGCGCATTTACAAAATCTCCGCCGGCCCCGCCGCCATCGTGCCGCCCGACCTCGCAAAGCTCACCAACACCGAACTCGCGCAGCTCCAGCTCTCGCCGAATGAATGGCTCGTCCGCCAGGCCCGCCGTCTCCTGCAAGAGCGCGCCGCCGCGGGCGGGAAAATGAAGGAAACGCAAACCGCGCTGCTCACGATGTCGGCGAAGCAGGTCGCCGTGCCGGCTCAACTCCGCGCGCTCTGGGCGCTCCACGCCATCGGCGGCGCGAGCGCCAAAGTACTCCGCGAGGCGCTCGCGAATCCCGACGAGCATCTCCGCGTCTGGGCCATCCGCCTTCTCACCGACGACACGCGCGCGCTGAAAACAGTGCCCGCCGAGTTCCTCCGCCTCGCCGCGAAAGACCCCTCGCCCGCCGTCCGCCTCGCGCTCGCCTCCGCGCTCCAGCGCTTCCCCACGGAAGCCCGCGCCGACCTCGCGCGCCCCCTCCTCCAACACGCGGACGACGCCGCGGATCACAACATCCCGCTCATGCTCTGGTACGGCCTGAACCCGCTTGGCGACAGCGATCCCGGCCTGCTCGCCACGCTCGGAGGCAAGGCGAAAATCCCAGCGACCGTCCGCTGCATCGCGCACCGGCTCGCGGAATCCATTGAGCGCGAGCCGCTGGCCGTCGATCTCCTCCTCGGCGCCGCGCTCAGCGCCGCGCCGGAGATTCAGTCCGCCATCGTCGAGGGACTCGGCGACGGCTTGAAAAAAGCCGGCTCCGCCCCGATGCCCCTCGCCTGGGAGCAGTTCGCCGCCAAGCTCGCGGACAACGCCGACCCCAAGCTCCGCGGGCGGCTCGACGCCCTCGACAAAATCTTCCTCACCGGCCAGCAGGTCACCGACGCAAGCCGCGTGGTGCTCGATCCGAAGATGCTCCCCGACGAGCGCCGCACCGCGCTGGAGACGCTCATGGAAGCCCGCGCACCCGCGCTCCGCGACATCTGCACGCAGCTCCTCCCCGACCTGCTCATGCGCTTCCCCGCCGCCCTCGTCCTGACCAGCCTCGACGACCCGCGCGACACCGCCGCGCTCGTCACGCAGGCGCAGGCGCACGGCGAGCCCGAGCGCAGCCTGCTCTACTCCGCGCTCGCCTCTCGCAAGCACCACGCCGCCTCCCTGCTCGACGGAGTCGCCGCGAAAAAAATCCCTCGCACCGCCCTCACCCAGCTCGTCATCGAAAAGATCCGCGCCCACGGCGACGAAACGCTGACCAAAAAACTCGACGCCCTCCCCGCGCCGAAGAAGTAGCCGCGCGAGGTTTGCGCTGACGCCACCCGCCTGCCACCCTCACCTCCTCCATGAAAACCCCGTCCCTCCTCCCCGCCGCGCTCATTTTCACCCTCCTCGCACACCCCGCTCTCGCGGATGTGGGCGTCGCCGCAAAGCCTCTTCCCGGGGCCGAGGTCATCATCGACGGCACGCGTGCGACGCTCGACGAGAAGTGGATTTACTGGGAGGGGCCGGGCTTCAAGTCGGCCATGCCGATCAAGTGGCAGATCGTGGAGGACCCGGTGGACAAAGGCACGGCGGTGATGACCGATGACCGCGTCGCCGACGGCGGAAAGTACGGCACGGCGGACATCGTGACAAAAAAAGCGTATCGGGATTTCCGGCTGCACATCGAATTCCTCATCATGAAGCCGGGCGGAAACAGCGGCGTGTATTTGCAGAACCGCTTCGAGATCCAGGTGCTCGACGGCGACAAGACCAAGCACGGCATGGGCGCGGTCATCAATGAAACCGAGTCGCCCTACCACGCCTACGCGGGCGTGGGGAAATGGAACGCCTACGACATCACCTTCCGCGCGGCCCGGTTCAAGGACGGCAAGATGGTGGAGAAGCCGCTGGTCTCCATGTTTTTCAACGGCCAGAAAGTCCACACGAACGTCGCGATCAACCAGGTCTGGGGCGGCCCGAAGTCCGGCCTCGACGGCGGCAACGACGGCGGCAAAGGCCTCACCGACGTGCCCGGCGGCCTGAAACTGCAATGCGAAGGCCACGACGTGCGCTACCGCAACGCGTGGATCAAGGAACTCGACCTCGAAAAGCCGGACACGGATTTCAAAGAGTAAGGCAAGCCACGCCCCGGCCGGTTCACGCTGTCACGGCCCTCACATGCTGCGCGAAAGATCCTTCACGATCTGGATATAATCCTTGAGCGGTTTTGACGGGTTGTCGGCACGCCAGGCGATGGTCGATTCACGGCGGAGCGGCGGGGTGAGCGGAAGAAAGACCACGCCGTCGTGCGGCAGCCCGGTGATTTGCTCGGGCATAAACGCCACGCCAAGCCCGTCGGCGACAAACCGGATCGCGGTCGGCTCCACGTCCGCTTCCTGCAGGATCTTCCCCGCAAACCCGGCCTTTTCGCACGTCGCGAGCAACCATTCGCGCGCGCCGGGGTGGGTCTTCGCAGACATGCCGATGAAAAACTGCGGCGCGAGGTCCGTCAGCTTGAGCTTCGGCTTCTTCGCGAGCGGATGCCGCTCAGGAAGAGCGACGAGCATCGTGTCGTGCGCCACGCCTTCCGAGTGCAGATCGTGGTTGGAAAGCGCGGGGCGGATTCCGACAAAGCCGAGGTCAATCTTGCGGGCGTCGAGCGCCTGGAACTGCTCGGCGCTGGTCATGTCGAAAAGGTTCAGCGCCACCCGCGGGCAAAGCTTTCGGAAGGCCCCGAGCGTCGCCGGCAGCAACCCGTAGTGGATATTCGCGACGTAGCCGATATTGAGCTGTGAGCTTTCCCCCTGGTTCATCTTCTGCACGGCGGCCACACTTTCGTCGCACATCGCCAGCACCTTTTTGGAGTCGAAGAGAAAGCGCCGCCCTTCATCCGTCAGCGCGACCCGGTTGTTTGAGCGGTCCAGAAGGCGCACGCCGATTTCGTCCTCCAGATTCCGCACCTGCCGGGTGAGTGATGGCTGCGCGAGACGGAGTTTTTTAGCAGCTTTGGTAAAGCTCAATTCTTCGGCGACGGCGACGAAGTAGCGCAGGTGACGGAGTTCCATTGAGCCAAAGCATCGGCAACGGAATAGCCAATGGCTATCGCAAATCTTGGGGGCGGCAGGCGGCTTTTTCAGAGTGCCAGTGTGCGTGGCGCGCCGGAGCATAGCTTTTGGCTATCACGCCGTCGCGGGGGAGGTATTGGCCGGCCCGGCGGTGTGCCCTGAAGCTCCCACCCAGCCATGAAACACATCCTCGCCACCACCCGTTTCGTCGCCACGGCCTTCGCCGCGCAGGCCGATGACCGCTCAATCACCGAAAAGGCCTGCGATACAGCCGCCACCGTCGTCGAAAAGACGAAGGAGGTTGTGCGAGTCCTTTTCTAACCGCCACCACCACTATGCCATCACTACGGATTCTGCTCCTGATCACCGCCACCACCGGACTCCTGGCTTTCCCCGCCATTGCGAAGGACAAGAATGATGACAAGGACAAGAAGCACAAGAAACCCACCGAGCACTACTACCAGGATCGGCGTCCCAGCGTGACCATCGAGGTGGTCCCGCGCCGGACCTACTACAGCCCCTCACCCACGGTGATCGTCGAGGAAAGGCGTCCCGTCTATTACGAGCGGCAGAGCTACGACGGCCGCCCGGCTTACTCCGGGCGGTCCGTGGAGATCGACGTCCAGCGCGGATTGGCTCGCCGAGGGTATTACCGGGGTCCGATCGACGGCGACATCGGACCCGGCAGCCTCGCTGCCATTCGAGCGTTTCAGTACGACAACGGCTTCGCGCCGACAGGCAGAATTGATCGCGGGCTCGTTTCCGCGTTACGTTAAGACCCATCGGCGCGACCGATCGCCGAAAGACTCCTCCCAACTACCCGACTGATGCTCGTAACTATCGCCGTCATCCCTATTGGTGCTGTGGGGTCTGGGTTTCTCTATGCGAATTCTTGGCGGGACCATTCACACCATTCTGGTGGTTGCCGCGATCATACTCCTCGTCCACTTCCTGCGAGGTGGAGCATGACTTGTCGCGGGATTTGGGCGTGTCCGTCCGCCTCGTCACACCCGGCGGAGGATCTGCGATGAATCGAAAACCGTTCGTGGAAGACATCGAAACCTACGCACAGGACATCGTGGACACGGTGCGCGAGCCGCTTCTGATGCTGGACACAACCTTGCGCGTGCGAAGCGCCAACCGCGCGTTCTACCAGACTTTCCAAGTCTCTTCCGAGGAAACCGAAAACCGCCTCATTTACGAACTGGGCAACGGCCAGTGGGACATCCCCGCCTTGCGAACGCTGCTCGAGGATGTGATCCCGACGAGCTCCGTCTTCAACGACTTCGAGCTCGAGCACACCTTCCCGATCATCGGGCGCCGCGTCATGCTGCTCAATGGGCGCAAGCTGCGTGCGGGCAGTCACTCCGAACTGCTGGTGCTGGCGATGGAGGACGTGACGGAGCGGCGGCGCTCCGAGGCGGATTTGAAGGCGATCGAGACCTACGCGCAGAACATCGTGGATACGGTGCGCGAGCCGCTGCTGATTCTCGATACCACCCTGCGCGTGCGTTCGGGCAACCGCGCCTTTTACCAAACCTTCCGGGTCTCGCCGAAAGAAACCGAGAACCGCCTCATCTACGAGTTGGGCAACGGCCAGTGGGACATTCCGGACTTGCGAACCCTGCTCGAAGACATCGTCCCCAAGAGTTCGGTCTTCAATGACTTCGAGCTGGAGCACGACTTCCCGGCGATCGGGCGTCGCGTGATGCTGCTCAATGCGCGCAAGCTGCAGGCGGGCCATCACGGGGAGTTGCTGGTGCTGGCGATGGAGGATGTGACGGAGCGGCGCCGCGCTGAGGAGGAGGTGGCCAAGGCTAAGGAAGCCGCCGAGACAGCGAACAAAACCAAGAGCCTCTTTCTGGCAAACATGAGCCATGAGCTGCGGACGCCGCTGAACGCCATTCTGGGCTACTCCGAGATGCTTCAGGAGGAAGCCTCGGATCGGCAATTGGATGACTTCGGCACCGACCTCAAAAAGATCAACGCGGCCGGCAAGCACCTGCTGGCCTTGATCAACGACATTCTCGATTTGTCCAAAATCGAAGCGGGAAAGATGGAGCTGTTTCTCGAAAGCTTCGATCTGGCCGAGTTGATCGACGAGGTCGCGTCTACGATCCGGCCCCTGGTCGAGAAGAATGCCAACACGCTGCGCATCGAGTGCGCGCCGGATCTGGGTGTGATGCACGCCGACCAGATCAAGGTGCGCCAAGGGCTGTTCAATCTCCTGTCCAACGCCGTCAAGTTCACCCAGGAGGGCAGTGTCACCCTCAACGCCGGACGCGAACGCATGGATGACTGCGAGTGGATCGTGTTTCGCGTGGCGGACACCGGCATCGGCCTGAGTCCGGACAAGATCGTGAAGCTTTTTCAGGACTTCACGCAGGCCGACGCCTCGACCACGCGCAAGTTCGGCGGCACCGGTCTCGGGCTCGCGCTCACGCGGCGCTTTTGCCAGATGATGGGCGGCGATGTGACCGTGCATAGCGTGCCCGGTGAAGGCAGCATATTCACCATCAAGCTGCCCGCCGTGGTCAGCGACGCGAAGCCCGAGGCGGTCGCGCCGGCGGCCGTAGTCGCGGCTCCAGAAAGCGCGGGTGGAGATGCCACGGAACCGCTGCCGCCCGCGAGCTGCGTGCTGATCATCGATGACGACCCAACGCAGCGCGACTTGATCCAGCGTTTTCTGGGCAAGGAAGGCTTTTGCGTGCGCACCGCCGCGGGGGGCGAGGCCGGTCTGCGCCTCGCGGGGCAACTGCGCCCCGTGGCCATCACCCTCGACGTAATGATGCCCGAGATGGACGGCTGGAGCGTGCTTTCGGCGCTCAAGGAAGATGCCGCCTTGCGCGACATCCCGGTCATCATGCTGACCATGGTGGACGACCCGGAACGGGGCTTCACGCTGGGAGCCGCGGATTACGCCACGAAGCCAGTGGATCGCGCGCGCCTTTCGCAGATCCTCAAGAAATACACCTGCCCGCACCCGCCCTGCCCGGTGCTCATCGTCGAGGACGATCCCGCGACCCGCGAGTTGACGCGCGGGATCTTGGAAAAGGAAGGCTGGACGGTCAGCGAGGCGGAAAACGGGCGCATGGCCCTGGAGTGCATGGAGCGGGAGCGTCCCAGCCTGATCTTGCTGGACCTGATGATGCCCGAGATGGATGGCTTCGAGTTTGCCGCCGAGGTGCGCCGGCGCCCGGAGTGGCGCTCGATTCCCATCGTGGTGCTGACGGCCCACGATCTCACCGCCGACGAGCGGCGGCGGCTCAACGGCAACGTCGAGAAAGTGCTGCAAAAGGCGGGCGGCTCGCACGAGGCGTTGCTGCACCAGTTGCGCGACTTGCTGGACGACTGCACCGCGCCACGCGCAACTCCTGTCTGAACCACCTTTCCCATGCCAAAAATCCTCCTCGTCGAAGACAACGAAATGAACCGCGACATGCTCTCGCGCCGGCTGGAGCGCAAAGGCTACGAGGTCGTGCTGGCGCTGGACGGCCAGAGCGGCGTGGAGATGGCCCAGTCACAGGCGCCGGACCTGGTCCTGATGGACATGAGCCTGCCCGTGCTCGACGGCTGGGAGGCGACACGCCGACTCAAGGCGGATGCTGCCACGCAGCACATCCCGGTCATCGCGCTCACGGCGCACGCCATGTCCAGCGACCGCGAAAAAGCCATCGAGGCCGGCTGCGACGACTACGACACCAAGCCCGTCGAGTTACCGCGTCTGCTCGGAAAAATCGCGGCGCTTTTGAGCGGAAGCGGGATGCCTTCCGCAGAGAGGCCGGCATCGTGAGCGAGGGGCAACATCGAACAAGGCATGCACTGCCGCCGGACGTCATCCACGACCTGCGCACGCCGCTCAATCAGATCATCGGCTACTCCGAGATGCTGATGGAGCAGGCGCAGGAGCAAGGCCAGGACGGCTTCGTGCCGGATTTGCAGAAGACCCATGCCGCCGGCCAGGAACTGCTCGCGCTGATCAACGACCGCTTTCATCCGATCCGCACGACGGAAACACCCGCAGCGGATGAAACGCCGCCAGCAGATGTCGGCGAGATTCCTCATTCGTCATTCCCCGCTCGTCAATCCGACCTCGCTCCCGGAGCCGCGCAGGGATTCGTGCTCGTCGTGGATGACATCGCCGCCAATCGCGACGTGCTCTCGCGCCGGTTGGCTCGTCAGGGCTACGCGGTCGCCACCGCCGAGAACGGCCGAGAGGCGCTGGAAAGGCTGCGTGCGGACACCTTCGACGTGGTGCTGCTCGACATCATGATGCCGGAAATGGATGGCTACGAAGTGCTCCAGCGCCTCAAGGCCGACGAAGCTTTGCGCCACATTCCGGTGATCATGATCTCCGCCCTGAGCGAGCTCGACTCGGTGGTGCGCTGCATCGGGATGGGCGCGGAGGATTACCTTCCCAAGCCTTTCAATCCCACGCTGCTCAAGGCGCGCATCGGTGCCTGCCTCGGGAAAAAGCGCGCGCACGACCGTGAGATGCATCTCTTCGGGCAGTTGCAGATCCGCAACACCGAGATGGCCCGCTGGCGCGAACTCCAGGAGGCCGATCTCGCCGTGGCTCGCGCCACCCAGCAGGGCATCGTCGCCTGCGAACCGCCGCAGCCCGACGGCTGGAAGGTGGAGACTGTCTTTACACCGCTGATCCAGGTCGGTGGCGATGTCTATGGCTGGCGGCAGTTAGACCATGGTGTCTGGCTTTTCTGGCTCGCGGATGCCACCGGGCACGGCGTGGCCGCGTCACTCTTCACGACCCTGATCGCCCTGCTTTTCAACCAAGCCGGCGCGGCCTCCAGGACGGCCCACGGGATCCTCACGCGCGTGAACGCCGAGTTTTTCAGCGTGGTCCGCGGAGCCTCATTCATGACGGCGTGCTGCGCCGTCATCGAAGCCGACGGCCGGCTGTCCTTCGCCGGGGCCGGCCATCCGCCGCTACTCATTCGGCGGAGCGGCGGCGTCGTCGAGTCGCTGCCGTCGCGCAATACGATGATGGGCATCGACCCGGCGATGGTGACCAGCGAGGCCGTCACCACACTCGCGCCCGGCGATGTCGCGCTGCTCTACACCGACGGGCTGCACAGCTTGAAAGCAAACGACGGTGAGCGCTTCAACAGCAAGACTGTCGCGGACTCTCTCGCCGTGATCGACGGCAGCGCGGACTTGCTCCAGCGCCTGATCGCAGAACTCGTCCAGCGATCCGATGGGCAACCTTTCGACGATGATCTGGCAGTGATCAGTTTGCGTCGCGGATAGCTACGGAGTGCTTCCGCCGGACACCAGCGTCGAGCCATCGGTCAGTGCATCCGCCGCGCTTCGCTGAGCCGATCCCTCAGTATGGTTACCATCCTACTCATCATCCTGATTCTCATGCTCATCGGCGCACTGCCCTCATGGCCGCACAGCTCAAAGTGGGGTTACGGCCCAAGCGGCGGCATAGGTACGATCCTGCTGATCCTGATCATTCTTTATTTGCTGAAGGTAATCTAGTGTCGCGGTTGGTGCCGCTCCAGCCGGTGCGAATTTTCTGCTTCGGCGGCGGTGCAGCGCGTTGAGCGATGACAGAGTGTTTCCTCGATGAATGCGCAATCCTCCCATCTGCCATGCAGGGTGCGCCATCCGCCGCCCGACAGGCCCCTGATGATTTACGACGGCGAGTGCAATTTCTGCCGGCGATGGATCGCGCGGTGGGAGCAGGTGACGGGGAAGCGAGTTGGCTACTGCGAATTCCAGCAACTCGGCGGGCGCTTCCCGGAGATTCCGCGCGCCGCCTTTGAGCAGGCGGTCCAGTTGATCGAGTTGGATGGCCGTGTCCTGAGCGGTGCCGATGCCGTCATCCGCCTCTTCGACTTTGCCCCTCAAAAGCGATGGCTTCCGCGCTTGATGCGCGGGTTACCGGGATTCATGCCGATCGCGCGCGTGGCCTATCGGTTCATCGCGGCGCATCGCACCTTCTTCTCGCGGATCACCCCATGGAACGGAGACCCACACAATTCCACCCAGCCACCTCCATGACCGACAAACAAAACAAACCAGACGGCGGTGCGCTCACCCGCCTCCCAGACGTCTTTCACAAGTTCGCACACAAGACATCCGTGGTCGTCGGCTCTCCCTGGGCGTCTGTCATCGCGATCCTCACGATCGCCGTCTGGGCGGTGAGCGGGCCGATCTTCGGCTTCTCGGACACATGGCAACTGGTCATCAACACCAGTACGACCATCGTCACCTTCCTCATGGTGTTCCTCATCCAAAACACCCAAAATCGCGACGCGGAGGTCATGCAACTCAAACTCGACGAACTGATCCGCGCGATCAAAGGCGCGCGCAACAGCCTCATCGACCTCGAAGAGATGTCCGAAGAAGAACTGAAGAAACTCGAGGAAGAATTCCGCAAATTGCGCGCGGAAAAGCCCGCCCCTTCATCGCGGGGCCAGCTCTGAACCGGCACGACGCCGCTGCCCTCGCGTGGCGCACACGCCCTCGCCCGGACACACGGCGGCGGATTTGAACCCGGCGCCCGCCAAAACTCAAAGCAAAGCGGGCGCGGATTATTTGCTCTGTTCCCTGGGTCGGAGGGATTGGCGCGGCGCGGGCACCCTCGGGGTCTGGGCGCGGACTTCTTCGCGCCCCGCTTTGCCCCGTGAATCCCGAGCCTGGGGATTCTCACGCGGATCCGATGGCTTTTTGTTGCTCGCGGGTGCTTTGTCTGGCCGGCTTGGTGTTGGTTTTTTCATAGCTGTGTCTTGTGGCGGTTGTTTTGGAAAGCAGCGGGCATGAACCGGTCAAAGTTGCCGGCGGAGTGTACCCGCGATCTCGTCGAATAACTTACCGACTTTGGACCGGTCCTCAAACTCCGCCCGCGTCATCAGCCGGGACTTGAGCTTGTCTTGTTCAAACACCTTCACCTGTTCCGCGGCGAAGCCGGCGTCATAGATGTTCCGGTTGGCCTCGTCGTTCAGGCGGAAGGATCGGTCATCGAAGTTCGTCGAGCGACACCCACACGTCGTCCACGATCATGACTTTGCAGTGATACATCGTCGGCTGGTATTCGTAGATCTGCACGCTGGCATCCTGATCACCAACCAGAACCCGCCCGCGGCGGCCGAGGGAAAAACAAGGCATGGCTACCGAACGGCGTCCTTGATGGCGTCCCCCGTCTTTCGTGCCGCATCCCCGACTGAATCGCCGACGCGCTTTGCAGCGTCCTCCATCTTGTCCGCGCCTGTCCGGCCGTCGCGTGAAGCCGGTGCCGCCAACGGAGCCTTCCCTTGAGCCACGGTGAAGCGGAGCATCTCCGCCGCGCGATACGTCTGGAGATTTCCCAGTTTCACCGCAGCCTCCTCCCGCTCCCCACCGGTGCGCTTCGCCACGAGCGCTTCGAGTTCCGCGATCTCGCCATCGAGATCCGCGAGTGCCAGCTTCACCGCCGCGTGGTTCTCAGCGCCCGGCTGCCGTTCAAACGCATCCACCGCCGCGCCCAATCGCGAGGTCTCAAGCGTCTTCGTCTTTGCCACGGGATCCGCCGTGGGAGTGGCTGGCGCAACCTCCACCAACACGGTCTTGCGCTCGCAACCCATGATGGCGAGGGCACCGGCTACGGCGAACAAGGCGAGGCTCCGGGCATTCATGCACTTGGCCCTCGGCGCCCCATCAGAAATGCGAGGATGGCGAGCACGATGAACACCATGAACAGGATCTTCGCTATGCCGACGGCTGTGCCGGCGATCCCGCCGAAGCCGAGCACGGCGGCGATGAGTGCAATGATGAGGAAGGTAATGGCCCAGTTAAGCATAGGTTTGATGTGGTTTACGGAAACGTCGTGCGCGGAATTACAGGTCTTCGATCTCCTTGCGGAGGTCTTCCTTAGCCCGGCCCGTGCGCTTTTGCAGCCGGCCGAGCATCTCCTCTTCCTTACCTTCGACGAAGAGCAGATCGTCGTCGGTGAGGTCGGCGTATTTCTGCTTCATCTTGCCTTTGATTTCGTTCCATGTGCCTTTGAAGGATAGTTTAGTCATAGTGTTGGTGCTTCTATTGGTCCGAGACCCGCCGATTTGCTGGTCCCGAATGGAGTCAAATCCGACCCATCAGGAGTAGAATGATCAGGATGACGACGACCAGCCCGAGCCCACCGCTCGGCCCATAGCCCCACTTGGAGCTGTGCGGCCAGGTCGGCAGGGCGCCGAGAAGGAGGAGGATAAGAACGATTAAGAGTATTGTGCCCATAGTAGTAATGTATTGAGTTCCGCTCCTCCCCTCCGAGGGATGCGGAGAGGAGGGTTGGAGTTATTTGGTTGTTTCCGTGGTCTTCTTCTCAACGGTGGTTCCGGGGCTTGTCACCGTGGTTGTTTCAGTCTTCTTATCCTCCTTGGCCGGAGGATTGATGATCGTGGTGTTCTTTTCCACCACCGGCGGGGTGCCAGTGTTCACCCGCGCATCGCACGCCGGGAAGAGTGCCACGACCGCCACGAGGAGGATCGGTGCTTTCATGGTCAATAGGTCCGGACGGACCGGGTTTCCGTGGTGGTGCTGACGGCGGGTTGATGCACCCTCGTTTCTTCAGTGGTCGTGGTGCTCGTCCGCACCCGGGGCGTGTCATCGTCATCGGTCTCGCAGCCAGCCAGTGACATCAGGCCCGCGACAGCCACGGGAAGGAGTAGGTAATGTTTCATGATAGGCGACGATTATCAGTCCTTCTCTTTGTCTTTGGTGGTCGTGGTGGTCGTCGTCGTCTTTTTCTCCTCGATGACCGGAGCCGCGGGTTTCACGACGACCTTCCTCACGACGACTTTCGAGGCGACCATTTTGTCCCCCACTTTGGTGTAATAGACAGTCACCGGCAGACCTGATTTCACGGTCGTCAGGGTCACGGGTGCGCCTGCCTCATCCACATAGACGGTCTTCGTGGTGTAGCTGTAGCGAATCGGTTCCGGGGCCGTCTCCGTCCTGATCACGAGAATCTCAGGCCCAAACTCACTGATAGTTCCGGCGGCGTTGGTCGTAGTGGTCGTGGTCTCCACCGTCGCTTGCGACCAGCCGGGGCTGGTGACGGCGAGCAGGAGGCCCACAATGGCTGCGGTGATGTTGCGTGTTTTCATAGTACAACCTGGATCGCAGGCACGGCGACCAGTGCGCGTATAAGAATCGCGTTTCCGAATAAAGTGACGAGCAACACCGCGTGCTGACGCGAATTCGAGGTATGAAAACAAACAGGACAGTTGCCGCGGAAAGCGGAAAAATCGGTTGGATTCTGCTGTGGTTGATCGGAATCCCAATTCCCGTCCTCCTGATCTTCTTTCTGCTCCGTGGCTGCACGTAGTCTCAATAGCCTTCGTGCGACGGCCCACCAGGCTCACCGCAGCGGCCAGAATCGCGGGACGAGCAGGATGGCCAGGGCGAAAATGATCACCGTCAGGAGCGCGCCGACTTTCCAAAAATCCGCGAAACGATAGCGGCCGGGGCCGAAGACCATCATGCAGCAGGGCTCCAGCGGCGTGAGGTAGGAGGTGCTCGCGGCGACGGCGACCATCATGGCAAAGGTGCGCGGGTTCAGGCCGGCGCTCTGCGCGGTCTGGATCGCGATGGGCAGGATCACGGCGGCGGCGGCCTGGTTCGACATGGGCTGCGTGAGCACGACGGTGAGGAAGAAAAAGCCGCTGAGCAGCCAGAGCGGATTCGCGTCGCCGGCCAGGCTGAGCAGCAGGCCGGCGAGGTAGCTCGCGGTGCCGGTGTGCTCCATCGCCACGCCAAAGCCGAGCATGCTGGCGATGAGAATCAGCACGCGCCACTCGACCTCGCGATACGCCTCCTCCGGCGTGATGCAGCGCGTGGCGAAGACGAGCACGCAGCCCGCGAGGAAGGCGATCGAGAGCGGCACGATCTTGAACGTGCCGAGGAGGATCGCGGCGGCGAAAATCGTCCCGGCCACGAGCGCGCGACGCCCGCGCGGCAGCTTTTCCTCGAGCGAGCCGAGGACGCGGAAAGTGTGGTCGTCGTTGAGCGCGGCGACATGCGCGCGAGGCCCCTGCACGAGCAGCACGTCGCCCATCCGCAGCGGCACGGTGCTGAGCTTGCTGCGCAGATTGGTCCCGCGGCGGTTCATGCCGATGACCTGGAGGCCGTAGCGTTCGCGGAATCGCGCGCCCTTGAGCGTCCGCCCGATGAGCGGCGAACCGGGCATCAGGATCACCTCGACGAGGCCCATCTCGTCGTCCTGGAGGTCGGGGTCGGCCAGCTTCACGTCGGCCTTGATCTCCACGCCGGCGGTTCCCTTGATCTTGAGGATTTCGTCCGGCCGGCCTTCCACGAGGAGCACGTCGCCCGCGGCCAGTCTCATCTTCTTGCGCGGGGCGAAATGCCGGTCCTTGTCGCGGATGACCTCGAGCACCGTGAGGTCGAGGTCGCTCCCGAATTTCGTCTCGCCCAGCGTCTTGCCGGCGAGCGGCGAGCCGTGCGGAATCAGCGCCTCGGCGAGATACGGCTTCACGCCGAACTGCTCGATCAAGTCGGTGCCCGTGCCGCGATCCGGCGTGAGTTTTCGCCCGATGAAATACATGTAGAGCAGGCCGGCGACGGTGATCGGGATGCCGACCGGCGCGAGTTCGAACATGCCCATCGGCGCGAGGCCCTTCTGCGTCATCAGCCCGCTGATCACGAGATTGCTCGAGGTGCTGATGAGCGAGACGGAGCTGCTCAGGATGCCCGCGAACGCCAGCGGCAGTAGCAGGCGCGAAGCGGAAAACCCGGCGCGCTGCGCGATCCCGATGACGATCGGCACGAAGAACGCCGTCGTGGCCGTATTGCTCATGAAGGCGCCGATGGCCGCCGAGCCGACCATGATCACGGCGAGCAGCCGCTCGGGATTGTCGCCCGTGCGCCGGAGGATCGCCCGCCCGACGAGGTCGATCATCCCCGTGCGCGTGAGCGCCGCCGTGAGGATGAGCAGCGCGAGGATGACGATGACCGTGTCGCTGCCGAAGCCGTCGAACGCGCGCTCGACCGGCAGTAGCCCGGTAAGCACGAGCGTCACCAGCAGCCCGAGCGCGATGGTGTCCGCAGTGAACCACTCGAGGGAAAAGAGCACGACGGCGACCGCGAGCGCCGCGAGCATGAGGCCGATTTGAAAAGTCATCGTGCGCTGAATCGCATCAGGAATCGTGACTGGCCGGTTCCGCGCCGGGCTTGGGCAACGGCGTGCTTTCGCTGGTGCCGTCGTTCTTGAGGAGGAGCAGGCGGTCGTGAAATTCCTTGAGCGTGGAGCGGTGGCCGATGCTGACGAATGCGATGCCGGAGGCGCGCAGCTTTTCGTAGAGGAAGCGTTCATTCTCCTCGTCGAGCGCGCTGGTGGCCTCGTCGAGAAAGGCGATGGCCGGCTTTTTCAAAAAGAGCCGGGCGAAGGCGACGCGCTGCTGCTCTCCGAGGGAAAGGACGTTGGTCCAATCAATGACTTTGCCGAGGTCGCTGCCGACGCGGGCAAAGATGTCGTGCAGGTTCACGTCTTCGAGGACGGCGGTGATGGCGTCATCCTTGGCATCCTCTTCGCCGAGCGGATACATGAGCTGGGCGCGGAGGTTGCCGGGAACCATGTAGGGTTTTTGGGGGAGGAAGATGAGGCGGTTGTGAGCAGGCCGGTCGATCACACCGCCGCCGGGTACCCATAGGCCGGCGATGGTGCGGAGGAGCGAGCTTTTCCCCGAACCGCTCTCGCCCATGACGAGCAGGCTGCCGCGCCTGGGAAGCTGGAGGCTGAGGTGCTGCGTGAGGATTTTGTCGCCGCCCGGTGTCTGCACGGTCACGTCGTCGAGCTTGAGCTGGAGCGCCTCTTCATTGACTTCGCTCTTCGCCTCCTCGGCCTCGCGGGCGTCCTCGGCGTCGAACTCGTCGAGATTGTCCCACAGGTCGCCGAGGCGGCGGATGCCGGCTGTAAAGGAGCTGAGACCCTCGATCTGCGCGATGATGATGGAGAGGGCGGCGAGCACCGAGGCGAAGGCGGCCTCGGACTGGGTGACGACGCCGAACTCCACCGCGCCGCGCATGAACATGGGACCGACAATGAGGCCGGGGACGATCAGGGCGAGGTAGTTGTAGCTGTTGGAAAAGAAGCCCAGGTTCCGTGTCCAGCCGATGATCCAGAAGGTATTTTCCAGCACGGCGTTGAGGCGCTCGATGAGATCGCGATGCTCCCGCTTTTCTCCACGAAAGAAGGCGATGGACTCGGCGGCGTCGCGCACGCGGACGAGTCCGTAGCGGAAGGTGGCTTCCTTTTGATACTGGTTGAAATAGAGCCCCACCAGCCGCCGCCCGAAGAGCATGGAGACGGCCGTGCCGACCGTGGCATAGACGAAGAGGACGCCCACGAGCTGGCCCGAGACAGCCCACAGGACGCCGAGGAAGGCGACGAGCGTCACCACGGAATTGACGATGATCAGGAAGAAATTCAGCACGCTGGTGGTGAAGAGTTTCACGTCTTCGGCGATGCGCTGATCGGGGTTGTCCACGCTCTCGGAGGCGCGGATGCGGTAGTAGGCGCGGTTGAAAAAATAGCGCTTGAGGAGGATCTGCGTCAGCCAGCGCCGCCAGGCCAGCGAGAGCCGCTCCTGCGCGTAGCGGTAGAAGACGCCTACCGGGACGGAGATCAGACAGATGGCGACATATCTCCAAAGCCCGCGCACCCACGCCGCGTGATCGCGCTGCGAAAGCGCGGTGATGAAATCGCGCATCGCATAGCTCAGGAAAACCTGCACGACGCCGACCGCACAGCAGAGCCCGAGCAAGGCCGCGAGCCAAAGGCGCGCCTGACGCTTCGCACCCCCATTGAAGAATGCCTTCGCTAGGACGAAGAATTTCCTAAGCAGCGCCAGGTGGCTTTTTTCCGGGGCGGACATCGAGGGGATGTTAGATGCGGGCGCTGCCATCAGCCTTGGAAAACGCGCGAGCCGCATTCGCCGTGTTCACAATCAGAGAGCGCTGGCCGCGCCCAAAGGCCGTCTTCCGCCCAAGACTCAATGCGTCGTCCAACGGAACGATGTAGCGGGGATGTCGAAGCTCCATTCCCCGGAGCATCGCGAAGGCTATAGCCGATGGCTATGGGAAAGACGGCCAGATGTCGTTCGCCAGAAGGCGCCCGCCTCTCCAATCCACACACGCAAGGCACAAACCCCCTCCTCGACCTTCGATCCTGGATCCTCCGCTCCCCAGCGCGCATAGCTTCCGGCTATGGCGCGGTCCCTGGGGAGGTATTGGTCGGCGCATCGGGGCAGCCCGATCTTCATACAGGTTCGAGACTCATGCGGGGCAAGCCCGGCATTCCTCGGATCGTCCCCGACAGTGATATGAACAAAGTCATTAACGATTCTGCACGTCCAACGAGAAGCATCGCGGCGCCGACGCACCGCCATCCCGCTCATTGCGACCAACAGCGTGAAGCGATCACCCACCCGTTAGGTGCCGCTCTCAAGCGATGCTTGCGGTGCGGCAGAATGGAGGCCGCATGAGCGACAGGAAACCTGCGGAGATCCTCGAGAAAATCCCCACCGGCATCGAGGGCTTCGACGACATCACCGGCGGCGGCCTGCCTCGGCGGCGCACGACACTGCTGATGGGCGGCCCGGGGTGCGGAAAGACCGTCTTCGCGCTGCAGATGCTGGTCAGCGGCGCGCTGCGCCACGGTACACCGGGCATATTTGTCGCCTTCGAGGAAAATGCGCGCCGCGTGGCGGCAAACGCCGAGACCTTCGGCTGGAACGTGCGCGCGCTTGAGAAAAAGCAGCAGCTCTTTTTCGTAGATGCCTGCATGCGCTCCGACGTGGTGAAAGCGGGCGCGTTCGACCTCACCGGGCTGCTCGCGGGGCTCGATGCGAAAGCGCGGGAGATGGGTGCGCAGGTCATCGTGTTCGATGCGATCGACGTGCTGCTGAGTCTGCTCGACGATCCGGCGGCCGAGTGCCGCGAGCTTTACCGCATCCACGAATGGCTTCTCGACCACAAGCTGACCGGCATTTTCACCACGAAGATCGAGGACAACAAACCCGCCACCGCGCAG
This sequence comes from Chthoniobacter sp., assembly GCA_031411535.1. Taxonomy (GTDB): domain Bacteria; phylum Verrucomicrobiota; class Verrucomicrobiia; order Chthoniobacterales; family Chthoniobacteraceae; genus Chthoniobacter. The sequence continues at coordinate 23,806 of JANOBH010000133.1, forward strand.
CGCTACGGGATCATGCCGTTCATGGCCGATTGCGCGGTGCTCCTCAGCCAACGCATCGCGGATCGCGTGGCCTTCCGCGAGATGCGCGTGCTCAAATACCGCGGCTCATCGCACGTGCTCAATGAGGTCCCGTTTGTCATCGGGCCCGCGGGTGTCGAGGTCGGCTCAGCGAACGGCGTCCATCCCGAGCCGCAGCCGTTCAAAGAACGCGTCTCCACCGGCATCGCGCGCCTCGACGCCATGCTCTGCGGCGGCCTTTACCGCGGCACCAATGCCCTGATCACCGGCAGTTCGGGCACCGGCAAATCAATGCTCGCCGGCGCCTTCATCGAAGCGGCCTGCCGGCGCGGCGAGCGGGCGCTCTTCATCTCTTTCGATGAAAACTCCGGCGACATCGTCCGCGACCTCGCCTCGATGAGCATGGACCTCACGCCCCATCTCGCGAGCGGCCTGCTGCGGATGGAAGCGGTCCGCACGGAAACGGCGTCCTCGGAAGAGCATTTCATGCGGATCAAACGCCACATCACCGCGCACCGTCCGCGCTGCGTCGCCATCGACCCGCTCTCGGCGCTCGCCCGCGTGGGCGGCGGACTGGCAGCGCGCGCCGTCGCCGAGCGGCTCATCTACCATTGCCGCAATGCAGGCATCACCGTGCTCTTCACCAGCCTCCTCGAAGGCACCGACCCCCGCCTGGAAACCACCACGCTGCACGTTTCGACGATCGCGGACTCCTGGATCCAGATCACGTATGCGCTCCACGGCGGCGAGCGCAACCGCGCGCTGTCGATCATCAAATCGCGCGGCTCGAAGCACTCCAATCAGCAGCGCGAGCTGATCTTTACCGACACCGGCATCACCCTCGCGGATTCCTACGCGGCGGGCGGCGAGGTGCTCATGGGCACCCTGCGGATCGAAAGGGAAAACGCCATGCGTGCCGAGGCCGGGCGCAAGCGGCATGAGATCGAGCAGAAGCGCCGCGAAGTGGAACTCACCATCGCGGAGCGCGATCATCGCCTCGAGGCCGCCCAGCGCGACCTGCGAAACCGCTCCGAAGAACTCGACACCCTCACCCTCGCGGAACAGGCGAACACCGACGAGAGCACCCAGCGGCAGGACGCCGTGGTGGAAAAACGCGACGGCAGGCTGCTGCAGGAACAGTCGGAGCGTGCCAGGCCAGCCATCGGCAAGCCGTCGGCCGCAGTAGTCAAAAAAGGAGGAACGGATAAATGAGCGCAGCCCAAAATGGCGGCGACCACCCGCACGGCGCCAATATTTTCCGGCTCTACATCGCCGGCGGCGCACCGAACTCCGTGCGGGCGTTGGCGAACCTTTACGCGATCTGCCATCGGCATTTTCCCGAGAGCCATCGCATCGAGGTGATTGATGTCCTGAAGGAACCCCTGCGAGCGCTCGCCGAGGCGATCCTTGTCACGCCCACGCTGGTCAAAGTCTCTCCCGCGCCCGAGCAGCAAATCATCGGCAACCTGAGCGAAGAGGAGGAGGTCCTCCGCGCGCTGGGCCTGCCACAAAAACAAGACGCATGACCGACACGCCCCACCCATCCTTTCCCACGCACCGCAACGACAAGGCCATCACGCTCGCTCTGCGTCTGGCCCATGCAGAAAACGCGCTCCACGCGCACTGCGCGGGCCAGGTGGATGCGATCGTCGATCCCGACGGCCGGGCCTATCTGCTGCGCCCGGCACAGGAGCACCTGCGGCAAAACGAAAGCCGGCTGCAGGCGCTTCTGGACAGCGCTGCCGACGCGATCACGGTCGTGGATCGCGGCGGCATGATCCTTTCCCAATCCAAAGCCGTAAGGCGCGTGCTCGGTTACGAATCCGAGGATTTGGTGGGGAGCAGTATCTTCGAGCGCATCCACGACAATGACCTGCCGAAGACCTATTGCGCATTCTTTAACGTCATCGAGGAGTTCCGCACGGACGCCCTTGTGGAGTTCCGTCACCGGACTCGTGGCGGCTCGTATTGCCTGATCGAAGCCACAGTCGGCAAACTGCGCGATCTCACCTCACGAAGCGTGGTCTTCAGTCTGCGCCCCATCACCGGGGCGTTCCGCGGGCACGCCGATGCCGAATACCTTCATCGCGACAGTCAACCCGCAACCCAGCCTGAACGCTGCCAACCATCATCGTAATCCTATGATCACGTCCCTCATCACTCTGCTCATCGCCGGACTTGTCCTTTACGTCATCTATTATGTCGTGGGCATGTTCATCAAAGGCCAGCCACTCAAGATCATTGGGATCATTCTGGGCCTTGTCTTCCTCCTTTACGCGCTCCGCACCTTTGGCCTCGTGGCCATTTAGAGAGCCCGGTTTTTATGAAAGAGCTTCACGAACAAACATCCATGGCCGCGCCCGCCAGCTCCGACCCGCCATTCACCGACGAGCACCTCATGGAAATGATCCAGGCGCAGGTCCGCAACGGACTCGACCTCCTTCACGAGCGTTACGCCCCGCTCTTAAAGGGTCTGAGCATGAAAGTGCTTCACAATCAGGCCGATGCCGAAGACCTGCTCCAGGACGTCTTTTTGGAGATCTGGGAGCGGGCCGGCAGTTACGACCCGTCAAAAGGCAGGCCGCTATCCTGGATCGCCACGCTCACGCGCCGTCGTTCCATCGACCGGTTGCGCAAACGCGAGACCTATTTCCGGATCGAGGATCGCTTCGCCGAGGAAGCTCAGGCCCACGGTGAAAGCTGGACCCATGTCCATGAAGATCTCGCGCATGGTGAAATGAACGCCCACTTACACCGTGCACTGGCAAATTTGCCCCAGGTGCAACGGGACGCGATCCAGCTCGCCTATCACCGGCAGATGAGTCAGCGAGAGATCGCAGCCCACACCGGGATACCCCTCGGCACCATTAAGACGAGACTGGAACTCGGACTCAGGAAAATGGCCACATCCTTGCGCGGCTTCGAGGATCTGCTGTCGGCGGACCATCACTCCGCCTGCACCTAGAATTAAATCCTGCAACATACAGCCATCTCCGGCGCCCACCCGATATAACCATGATGAAAAACAATAACCGCATACTCACCGGCGCAGCCCTTTTGGGCATGATGCTGATCACCGACAACGTCACCCTCGCGCAAACTGCCGTGAAGGAGACGACAACCACCACCACAACCGCCGGAACCATCAGTGAGTTCGGGCAGGATACGATCATCATCCGTTCGGAAACCTCGCCAGAGCCCGTCCGCTACAGCTACAGCAAGACGACCACCTACGTCGATGAAACCGGCGCCCCGGTCTCGATCGAAACCGTGAAGTCCGGCCTCCCGGTCACTGTGTATTACGTCAAAGTCGGCGACAAGATGGTGGCCTCAAAGGTCATCGTCAGGAAGGCCGTCGTAAAGGAAGCTCCGGTGATCGAAGAAAAAAAGACCACCACGACGACGACGACCGAAAAATAGTTGTCGAGAGCGGCTTTTGGCTGGCGCGCCGTCATTCGCACGGCGTTCCAGTCATTCCCGATCACAAAGCATCCAAACAAAATGAAAACACTCCTCATCCTGCTCCCTGCAGCACTTCTCTTGGTCGCTTGCGATGCGCGTGTAAGCACACCTGCTCCCGTCGAGAAGCATACAACGATCGTGAACCCACCCGCCAAAGAGGAAAAGAAGGTGGAAAATAACACCACCATCGTCAATCCATCAACCACCGAAGAAAAGAAAACCACGACCACGACGACCACCAAGTAACAGCCGAACACTGACAAAACTATGAAAACACTGATTCTAACCTGCCTCACCGCCACGGCCGTCCTATCGCTTTGCTCCTGTGAAACGGATGGCGACGAACATCACGGCCATGCGCGCAGCACCACGACCACGACCGAAGAAACCACTGTCCATCGTCCCGTGGAAGCGACGACCGAAACGCGAACTATCCGCGCGTATTGATCTTGAGACCCCCCCTTTGAGCTGGAGGGGGTTCGTGGGATGTGAGCGAATGCCTCGCTGCGGCGCTAACCCCGCCGTGGCTGGCAAGCGCGAAGTATTCCGCATAACCAATTATGAATCCAGAAAAGCGGACCGATAGCTGGCAGAGCATCGGGGCAGAGCTTGCCTCTTTTCTTTCCGACCGCCGTGAAGCCATCACTGCGGAGTGGATGGCGGCGGTCGAGCAGGACACTAAACTTCCGAGTTCCGACAACCTCACTCTTCACCAACTCAGAGATCACCTGCCGCAACTCTCCGAAAATCTGAACGCCACTCTCCGCAATGCCTTCAGCCCGGACCTTAAAGCAGAAGCCGCCGAGACAGCAGCCAAGCATGGGGAGCACCGATGGAAGGAGGGATACGATCTTTCCGAGCTGCTCCGGGAGTTCAGTCATGTGCGCTCCGCGTTCATAGGTCCAATGATTGAATTTGAAGAACATCACCCGGATTTCGGCCTGGCAGCGAGGCTGTTTGCGCACATTACCTTCCACCGGTTTTTCGACGAGGCCATCCGGAACTCCGTCGAGCAGTTCCACGGGGGAGGGCAGCCAGCAATAAATAAATGACCTCAACGCAGTCGATACCTATGAAACTTATCTTTTCGATCCTCGCCGCGGCAATGCTTTTCGGAGTCGCCGTGCCAGTCACCCATGCCGCCGTCGAAGTCTCCGTGGATTTTTTCCATGATCACCTGGAATCCCACGGCGATTGGCGGGAAGTCGGCGACTACGGCTGGTGCTGGCAGCCGCGGGATGTGGGCCGCGACTGGCGGCCATACAGGGACGGTCGCTGGCTCTATACGGATGCCGGGTGGACATGGGATTCGGACGAGCCTTACTCCTGGGCGGTATATCACTACGGGCGCTGGGCACGGGTCGATCGGATCGGCTGGGTCTGGGTGCCCGGCAGCGAATGGGGACCGGCCTGGGTCTCCTGGCGGCGCAGTGCGCGGCACGTCGGTTGGGCACCCCTTCCGCCGGAGGCGAGATTCAGCCGCTCCGTCGGCTTCGGCCCCCGGGTGGACGCAGACTACGACATCGGCCCGACTTACTATAGCTTCGTCGAAGTGCGCAATTTCGGCGTGCCTCACCTGCGGACGGTCATCGTCGAGCCGCGGGAAAACATCACCATCATTCGCCAGACGACAAACATCACCAGGATCACCTACGTCAACGACGTCGTCTATAATGGAGGTCCTCAGTACGACGTGATTTCCCGCGAAAGTGAGCAACCGATCCGCCGCCTGAAACTTGAGCGGCGAGAGGAGTTCGACGGCGAACCGGGCGCGGTGCGCGCCGAGCAGTTGCGGACGAGGGTGGAAGGCGGGTCATTCCGAGTGCTGGCGCCCCCTTTTAACTCGAACCCCGCAACCGCTCCCCGGAAAGTCGCGACCAAGGTGGAGAAGGCCGAGCTGGATCGTGGCTGGAAAAATGCCGGGCCGCCGGCGGAGGTCGCCAAGCTGCGCGCCAAGATCAAGAGCGAGCCTGCGACACCCGTGGATCCGTCGCCGCCGAAGGACGAGAAAGCCGCGGAAGCGCCCGCTGAGTCTTCCGATTCACCACGGGTGGTGGAGAAACCGGCGAAGGGAAAGATGCGTGAAGGCAACGTGCCGCCGAGTCCCGCAGCGCCCGTGGCGACCGAAGTCGCACCAACTTCTCCGGAGAAGGCAATCGCGCCGGAGAAACCGGGGAAGTCCAACAAGCCGGCCAAGGACGCGAAGCCTGCGAAACCGGAAGCCGCTGTCCGGCGACCTCCGCCATCAGCCGTTGAAGAGGCCGCTCCCTCGAGCCAATCCAAAAAGGGCGGGATCAAGGGAATCAAAGCACCACAGCCTCCCACGGAAGATGCACCCAAAATGCAGGCTCCCACGCGAAAGAAGGAAAGTGTCGAGCCGGTGCGCAATCTGCCGCCGGCCGTGGACGAGACACCGCGGAAGAAGAATCATCCCGGCAAGGGAGACACGCAGCCCAAACCCGAGCAGCCCGCCGTGCGCGACAATGAACGCAAGGCCCCCAACATCCCGAAGCCGCGCCCCGAGACTAAGCGACCCGAGTCACACGAGCAGGTCGCGCCCGCTGCCTCCCAGCCTCAGCCGCCTCCGCCTGCAAAAGGGGAAGGCAAGGGCAAGGGTAAGGACAAAAAGAAGGATGAAGGGAAACCGGAGGGAGCACCTCAATAGCCGCTGGCGGCGGCAACGGGCTTTTCAAACGGCGATTGGGATTGGACCCGTTCAGGGGATTGGTTTAGCGAAGAGGCGTAACCTTTGACCTGCGTCAAGGATGCATCCCCGGCGGCGGCGGTATTTTCACAATATGAAAACTTGGCACCCACCCACCCATCGGCTGTTCCGCGCTGCCGCACTGTTCCTTGCCGGCTCGCTCTGCGCGCTACCCGCTTTCGCCGCCGAGGCGCCTGACACCACCAAGCCGAAAGGCCCACTCGCCAAAGGCACCGACCCGGAGGTCGTCGGCGAGGAAAAGGCCGTGCTCACCGACGCCCCGCTGGTGCCGCCGCCGATCCAGCGGAAGCAGCCGGCCAAGGTCATCGTCGATCTCGAAGTGCGCGAGGTCGTGAAACGCATGGCCGATGGCGTGGATTACCTCTTCTGGACATTCGGCGGCGAAGTCCCCGGCAAATTCATCCGCGTGCGCGAAGGGGACCTCATCGAGTTTCACCTCGGCAACCACCCGACGAGCAAGATGCCGCACAACATCGACCTGCACGCGGTCACCGGGCCGGGCGGCGGCGCGGCCTCATCCTTCACCGCGCCGGGGCACAAGTCGCAGTTTTCATTCAAGGCGATCAATCCCGGCCTGTTCGTCTATCATTGCGCGACCGCGCCGGTCGGCATGCACGTGGCGAACGGCATGTATGGCCTGATCCTCGTCGAGCCAAAGGACGGGCTGCCCAAGGTGGACCGCGAATACTACGTGATGCAGGGGGACTTCTACACGCAGGGCGCATTCGGCGAGGAGGGGCTCCAGACTTTCGACCAGCAAAAAGCGGTCGATGAAAGGCCGAGCTATGTCCTCTTCAACGGCGCCGTCGGCTCGCTCGTCGGCGACAAGGCGCTGAAGGCGAACGTCGGCGAAACCGTTCGCCTTTTCGTGGGAAACGGCGGGCCGAACCTTATCTCGTCGTTCCACGTTATCGGTGAGATTTTTGACCATGTGTATCAGGAAGGCGGCTTGAGAATCGCGCAGGAGAATGTGCAGACGACGCTCGTGCCTGCAGGCGGTTCGGCGATCGTGGATTTCAAGGTCGAGGTGCCTGGCACTTACATTCTTGTGGATCACTCGCTCTTTCGCGCCTTCAACAAAGGCGCGCTCGGAATGATGAAGGTCGATGGGCCACCGAACCTGATCGTCTATTCCGGCAAGGAAGTGGACGAGGTGTATCTCGGCGACGCCGGCCTGCCGCAGAGTTCCAAGGTCGCAACTCTGGAGGCGGAGATGAAGGCGGCGATCAAGGCGGATCCGAAGATCGCGGGCCTCTCGAAGGAAATCATCATGGAGAAAGGCAAGCGCGTGTACTCGCAGACATGCTTCGCGTGCCATCAGGGGAACGGCGAGGGACTGCCGGGCGTTTTTCCGCCACTCGCGAAATCCGACTACCTCATGGCTGACAAGGACCGCTCGATCCGCGGAATCATCAAGGGCGTGACCGGAGCCATCACGGTGAACGGCACGCAGTACAACGGCGTGATGCCGCCGGTGATGATCAACGACGAGCAGATCGCCCAGGTGCTCACCTACGTGCGCAACGATTGGGGCAACAAAGGCGACATCGTGACCGTGGACGATGTGCGCCGCGTCCGCGCCGAATCGGCGCATCAATAGCCGATGCGCCTCGCACGGGACATCCGGCGCGGCCTCGTGGCACTGCTTCTCGCAGCGAGCGCGTGGGCCGGGACGCCGGCGGGGTTCGTGCCGATCCCAGCGGGAGTTTACCGGCCGCTCTTTCGCGGGGAAAACGATGCGGCGGAGATCCCGGTGCGCGCTTTCTCCATCGGCGTCGCGCCGGTGACGAATGGCGAGTTTCTCGAATTCGTCAGCGCGAATCCAAAGTGGCAGCGCTCGAAGGTGAAGCGGCTTTTCGCGGACGAGAGCTATCTCAAGCACTGGGCCGGCGACACCGACCTCGGCGCGCGATGCGACGCGGGTCAGCCGGCAACCTGGGTCTCATGGTTCGCCGCGAAGGCTTACGCCTCCTGGAAAGGAGGGCGCCTGCCGACGACCGCCGAGTGGGAAATGGCGGCGGCCGCGGGCTTCACCACGGTGGACGGGGCGAAGGAGCCGGAGTTTGTGAAAGCCGTCGCGCGCTGGTACTCCACGCCCGCGCCGGAGACGCTGCCCGCCGC
>JANOBH010000134.1:0-4320 GCA_031411535.1 Chthoniobacter sp.
GGGGAGATCATCGCCCAGCGCGCCGTGCCGGTGCTGGCCGACGACACGGCGGAGACGCTGCACGCGCGCATTCAGGTGGCAGAGCACGCGCTTTACCCGGAGGTGCTCCGCGGGCTCGGAGGCGCGGCGTCGGCGCGTCCGGCGCTTTAGAAACTAAAGAGGCTGACGATTCTCGAGACGGCTTTCCGAAAGCGGCCCAGTCGGGCGGCTGCCGAGCCGGATGGCAGCGGGGGAGCCTTTGGCATCGGGCGCTTGCGGAGTCGAGCGGGGAGCGGGCGCCGCCCTTCCTCAAGAAAAGTGAGGTGAAATCGCGTGGGGCGGACGCGCTTTGCCGCGTCGTGGGCTTTCAGGAAGGCCGAGGCCTCGCGCGGCAGCGGCAGGGTGTAAACACGGCCCTCCGCCGTGCAGGAAATAAAGTTGAAGCCGATGCAGATCGGCTCGACGCCGGCGGCTTTCAGCGCCAGGCCGATCGGGCATTTCGTGTCCGATTGGCGGGAGCCGCCACGGATCATTTCATCTGTGATTTCAAATGTGCGAGTCATGGGCAGGGATTTGATTTCCATGCCATAGCAGGATGCCGGCCACGCTCCCGCCAGCGGGGCAAGACGGAGCGACGCCATCCACCCCACGCCGAATTTCGACAGCCTTCTAGGCGCGCAGTTTTACCAGCAGGTCGCCGGCTTCGGCGGAGTCGCCGGTGGCGACTAGCAACTCGGCCACGACGCCGTCCTGCTGCGCGTAGATCGTCGTCTGCATCTTCATCGCCTCAAGCGTCACGAGCTTGTCGCCCTTCGCGACTTTGCTGCCGACGCTGACGGAGAGCGCGGTGATCATTCCGGGAATCGGCGCGCCGAGCTGGAGGGGGTCGGCGGCGTCGGCTTTGACGCGCGATTTCGTTTTCGGCGCGACGGATTTGTCCTGCACCACGGCTTCGCGGGGCATGCCGTTCAGCTCGTAGTTGATGATGCGGCGGCCTTCCTTGTCGGGCGTGCCGACATTGATGAGCTTGATGAAAAGCACCTTGCCCTCTTCGATCGGCACGCTGATTTCCTCGCCGGGCTGGAGGCCGTAGAAAAACGCGGGCGTCGGCATGGCGCTTACGTCGCTGAACTCGCGCTGAAATTTCGCGAAGTCCGCGAAGACCCCGGGATACATGAGGTGCGAGTAAAGGTCGTCGTCGCTCGGCTCCCGCTTGGTCTTCGCGGCGACTTCGGCCTTCGTGTCCTTGAGCTTCACGGGCGCGGGCTTCACGCGCTTGGGTTTCGCGGTGCCGAGGATGGCTTTCACGACATCGTGCGGCCAGCCGCCCATCGGCTCGCCGAGGCCGCCGCTGAGCATGTCGAGCACGCTCTCGGGCCAGCTCGTGCCGGGCGGGAGATTGACGACGTCGGCGGGCTTGATCCCCTTGGTGAAAAGGAAGAGCGCCATGTCGCCGACGACCTTGCTCGACGGCGTGACCTTCACGATGTCGCCAAAGAGGTCGTTCACCTCGCGGTAGGTGCGCGCGATTTCCGGCCAGCGCGCGCCGAGACCCATCGCGGCGGCCTGCTCCTTGAGATTCGTGTACTGTCCGCCGGGCATCTCGTGGAGATAGACCTCGGCGCTGCCTGCGCGCGGCGAGGTGTCGAAGGGCGCGTAAAAGGCGCGCACCTGCTCCCAGTAGTCGCTGAACTCATTGAGCGTGCCGAGGTCGAGCGCGGTGTCGCGCGGCGTGTGCTGGAGCGCGGCGACGACGGAGTTGAGGTTCGGCTGCGAGGTCGAACCGCTCATCGAGGCGATCGCGAGATCGACGACATCGCAGCCCGCGTCCGCCGCCCGCAGGACACTGCTCGCGTTGATGCCGCTGGTGTCGTGCGTGTGAAAGTGAACTGGCATGCCGATGGCGTCCTTGAGTGCCTTCACGAGCGCGCTCGCGGCGTACGGGCGGCAGAGGCCGGCCATGTCCTTGATCGCCAGGAAATGCGCGCCCATCTTCTCCAGCTCCTTCGCCATCGCGACGTAGTATTTCAGCGAGTACTTCGAGCGCGCCGGATCGAGGATGTCGCCGGTGTAGCAGATCGCCGCCTCGCAGATGCCGTGCGTGTCCTGCACCGCCTCCATCGCGGCCTTCATGTTCGCGAGGTCGTTGAGCGAATCGAAGACGCGGAAAATATCCATGCCGCTCTCGGCGGCGTGTTTCACGAAACCGGCGACGACGTTCGCGGGATAGCTCGTGTATCCGACGGCGTTCGCGCCGCGCAGGAGCATCTGGAAGCAGATGTTTGGCACGCGCTCGCGGAGCACGCGGAGGCGCTGCCACGGGTCCTCGTTGAGGAAGCGCATGGCGGTGTCGAAGGTCGCGCCGCCCCACATTTCGAGAGAGAAAAGCTCGGGCGTGCGGCGCGCCACTGCGCCGGCGATGGCCGCCATGTCCGCCGTGCGGACGCGCGTGGCCATGAGCGACTGGTGCGCGTCGCGAAAGGTCGTGTCGGTGACGAGCAGGCGCTTCTGCTTGAGCGTCCACTCGGCGAATTTCTTCGGGCCGAGTTCGAGCAAAAGCTGGCGCGTGCCGGGAGGCGGCGTCTGCTTGCGATCCCACTGCGGGAGCGGCGCGGGCGTGAGCGCGGCGGCGGGCTTGTAGCCCTTCGCGTGCGGGTTGCCGTTGACGATGACGTTGCCGAGGAAGCCGAGCAGCTTGGTCGCGCGGTCGCGCTTCGGCTTGAACTCGAAGAGCTGCGGCGAGGTGTCGATCATCGTCGTCGTCGCCACGCCGGTGCGGAAGATCGGGAAGTGGATGACGTTTTCGAGGAAAGGGATGTTCGTCTTCACGCCGCGGATGCGGAACTCGCGGAGCGCGCGGTCCATGCGGTCGAGCGCCATGTCAAAGGTCTGGCCGCTGGCGGTGATCTTCACGAGCAGCGAGTCGTAGAATGGCGTGATGACCGCGCCCGCGTCGCCCATGCCGGCGTCGAGCCGGATGCCGAAGCCTTCCGCCGGGCGGAACGTGAGAATCTTCCCGTAGTTCGGCGTGAACTTGTTCTCCGGGTCCTCCGTCGTCACGCGGCACTGCACCGCGTAGCCCATGCGCGGGATGTGATGCTGCGCGGGCAGCGCCAGCTCCGGGCCGTGCAGCTCCATGCCTTGCGCGATCAGGATCTGCGAGCGCACGAGGTCGATGCCGGTGATCTGCTCCGTCACCGTGTGCTCGACCTGGATGCGCGGGTTCATCTCGATGAAGAACCACTCCTTCGTATCCAGATCGTAGAGGAACTCGATCGTCCCCGCGTTGTCGTAGCCGATCTCCTTCGCGATGCGCACCGAGGCCTCGCACAGCTCGCGGCGCACCCGCTCATCCAGCCCCACGCTCGGCGCGATCTCGACGACTTTCTGATGCCGGCGCTGCACCGAGCAGTCGCGCTCGTGGAGGTGCAGCACATTGCCATGTTGGTCCCCGAGCACCTGCACCTCGATGTGCTTGGCGCGCGGGATGTACTTTTCCAAAAAGACCGCGGCGTTTCCAAACGCGCGCTCCGCCTCGCCCTGCGCCTCGTCGAGCAGGGAGTCGAGATCGCCCGCCTTGTGGACCACGCGCATCCCACGTCCGCCGCCGCCGAATGCCGCCTTGATGATGAGCGGGAAACCAATCTGCGCCGCCACCTTCAGCGCCTCGCCGCGGTCGCTCACGGGATCTTCCGTGCCCGGCAGCGTCGGCACCTTCAGCTTCTGGGTCAAGGCGCGCGCCGCCACCTTGTCGCCCATCAGTTCCAGCAGCTCGGCTTTCGGCCCCACGAAACCGATGCCCGCATCGCGGCACGCCCGCGCGAAGCCCGCATTCTCCGACAGGAATCCGTAGCCCGGATGGATCAGATCCACGCCGCGCTCCTTCGCCACCGCGATGATGCCGGCGATGTCGAGATACGCGCCGACCGGCCCCTTGCCCTCGCCGACCCGATAGGCCTCGTCGGCCTTGAAGCGGTGCATGGAAAAGCGGTCCTCCTCGGCGTAGATCGCGACCGTGCGCAGGCCGAGTTCCGTCGCCGCGCGCATGACGCGGATGGCGATTTCGGAGCGGTTCGCTACGAGGAGCTTCTTTTGGCGGGGCGGCTGGGTGGGCGGAGTGGCGCGGAGTGCAGGCATGGGAAGCGGAAGTTCAAATTTCAAAGCTCAAAGTTCAAAACAATTCCCAAGGACCGCGTTCCAAATCCCCGTGCGTGGACTTGGCCTTGGGCTTTGGCCGGTGGAGCTTTTCTTGAGCTTTGAACTTTGAGCTTTGAGCTTCCCAGGCCTCCCGCGCAGAAAGAGCTTGCCCGCCCTTTTCGCCGCCAGCGAACCTGCGCGCCG
>JANOBH010000135.1:0-2086 GCA_031411535.1 Chthoniobacter sp.
TCGGCGGTGTTGCCGGGTTTCACGCTGCCGCCGTACTGGATGCGGACCTTGTCCGCGGTGGCGGAGTCGGAGATTTCGGCGAGGACCTTGCGGATGAAGGCGTGCGCGGCCTGCGCCTGCTCGGGGCTGGCGGTGCGGCCGGTGCCGATGGCCCAGACGGGCTCGTAGGCGAGGACGGTGTCCATGAGCATCTTCGGATCGAGGCCGGCGAGGCCGCCGCGGAGCTGCTTTTCCAGGACGCGCTCGACGTCGCCGGAGTCGCGCTCGGCGAGCGTCTCGCCGACGCAGACGATGGGCTTGAGCGCGGCCTCGTGCGCGGCGCGGGTCTTCTTGTTCACGGTCTCGTCGGTCTCGCCGAAGAGCGTGCGGCGCTCGCTGTGGCCCACGAGGACGTAGCGGGCGAAGAGTTCGCGGATCATCGGCGGGCTGATCTCGCCGGTGTATGCGCCGGACATTTCCCAATGCATGTTCTGCGCGCCGAGCTTCACGTTCTGGATCTTGTTCAGCCGCTCGGAGACGCGGGCGATGGCGGTGAAGGGCGGGACGAGGACGATGTCCACGCGCTTCTCCTCCGAGACTTCGAGGAGGAAGGTGTCGAGGTAGGAATCTGACTCGTTGAGAGTCATGTGCATCTTCCAGTTGGCTGCGATGATTTTGCGGCGCATGGGCGGTGGGAGTTTTAAACGGAATTACGGAATTCTGCCAAATTAACGGAATTGGGGATGGGCGTCGGGAATGGCCGAACCGATTCCGTCATTTGGCGGGTTTCCGTGATTCCGTCAGAAGTCTTTTACCTGTCGTTGAGGGCGGTGACGCCGGGGAGGGCTTTGCCTTCGAGGAGTTCGAGCGAGGCGCCGCCGCCGGTGGAGATGAATGTCACCTTGTCGGCGATGCCGGCCTGTTTCACGGCTTTCACGCTGTCGCCGCCGCCGATGATGCTCTTGCACCCGGGGTTCGCGGCGATGGCGTCGGCGACGGCGAAGGTGCCGGTCGCGCATTCCTTGATCTCGAAGACGCCCATCGGGCCGTTCCAGATCACGGTCTTCGCGGTGGCGATTTCCTCGGCAAAAAGCGCGACGCTGGCGGGACCAATGTCCACGCCTTCCCAGCCGTCCGGGATGCTCTCGCCGGGCTGTGTGAATCTTGTCTCGCCGACTTTCATCGCATCGAAATCGAAGGCGTCCGTGATGAGCGCGTCCACGGGGATGAGGAGCTTCACGCCGCGGGCTTTCGCCTTGTCGAGCGCGGCCTGGGCGATGGGCTCCCACTCGGGCTTGTAGAGGCTCTTTCCGATGGAGATGCCCTGCACGAGCTTGCGGAAGGTGTAGGCCATGCCGCCGCCGATGATGACGGTGTCCGCCTTGTCGAGCAGGCGGTTGATGACCTCGATCTTGTCGCTCACTTTCGCGCCGCCGAGGATGACGACGAAAGGCCGCTCGGGATTCTCCAGCTCGTCGTGGAGATAGGTCAGCTCTTTCTCCATGAGGAAGCCGGCGACGGCCTGCGACACATGCTGGGCGATGCCCGAGGTGCTGGCGTGCGCGCGGTGCGCCGCGCCAAAGGCGTCGTTCACAAACACGTCGCCGAGCTTCGCCAGTGCTTTGGCGAAGGCGGGGTCATTCGCCTCTTCCTCCGCGTGAAAGCGGACGTTTTCGAGCAGCGCCACGTCGCCGTCCTTCATATGCGCGACGATTTTCTCCGGCACCTCGCCGATGACGTCGTGGCTGAAGATGACGGGATGATTGATGAGCGTGTGGAGGTGATCGGCGACGGGGCGCAGCGAGTATTTCGGGTTCGGCTGCCCTTTCGGGCGGCCGAAGTGGGCCATGAGGATGACCTTCGCCCCGCGCTCGCGCAGGTGGCTGATCGTCGGCAGGCTCTCGCGCATGCGGGTGTCGTCGGTGATGACGGTCTTTCCGTCGCGCTCCTCGACGGGGACGTTGAAATCCACGCGCACGAGCACGCGCTTGCCTGAGACGTCGATGTCGCGGACGGAGAGCTTGGCCATACGTTATTTGGAGGCGATGTAGCGGACGAGATCGACGCAGCGGTTCGAGTAGCCCCACTCGTTGTCGTACCAGCTCAC
>JANOBH010000136.1:0-2025 GCA_031411535.1 Chthoniobacter sp.
CCTCGGCGCCGGCAAGACGCACTTCGTGAAAGGCGTCGCCGCCGGCCTTGGCGCGTCATCCGGCGTGACGAGCCCCACCTTCACCCTCATCCACGAATATCCCGGCGGCCGCCTCCCGCTTTATCACTTCGATTTCTACCGCCTCGAAGACGAGGACGAGGCGCTCAAGATCGGCCTCGACGAATACCTCGACGGCGACGGCGCGTGCGTCATCGAGTGGGCTGACAAGTTTCCCGCGCTCCTGCCGCCGCACACCCGCTGGCTCCGCTTCACCCACCGCGACGACGGGGCGCGCGCGATCGACGAGACGCCCGAGCCATGACGATCCTCGCCATCGACACCTCCACCGACCATGGCAGTGTCGCGCTGCTCACCGGCGGCGAGATGCGGCTCGACGAAAACTTCGTCGCCGACCGCAGCCACAGCTCCACGCTCTTCGCCGTACTGGAGCGCGCCGTCGCGCTCGCGCCGCGCGTGGATCAAGTCGTGATCGGCCTCGGGCCGGGATCTTACGCCGGCGTGCGTATCGCCATTGCCACCGCGATCGGCCTGGAGCTGGGCATCGGCGCGGAGCTTGCCGGCATCCCCTCCGTCGCCGCGCTGGAGACGGACGCGGCGGACTACATCGCCATCGGCGACGCCCGCCGGGAGACGTTTTATTTCACCCGCGTTGCGGACGGCGTCTGCGCGGAAGGCCCGCTCCTCGCGACCGAGGCCGAGCTGCGCGAACGGCTCGCCGCGCACCCGGCGCTGCCCGTTTTCACCACCGCCGCGCTCTCCGGCTTTCCCGCCGCGCGGATCGCGCTGCCCTCCGCCGCGCGGATCGCACGCCTGGCGGACGCCGCCCGCGGCATCACCGCGACGGGCGACCTCGAACCCATCTACCTCCGCGAGCCGCACATCACCCCGCCGAAGGCGCGTCCGCCGCTGCCGTTGTAGGGGATCGACAGAAACTCCAACCGCGGTGTCATCCTGAGCGGAGTTCCATTTGGCTCTGCAAACGGAACGCAGTCGAAGGACCCCGGCGATTGTGTGCGACGCTGCCCCTGAATACGCGGGATCGTTGCCTCCCCGCCTCCGCCCACTCGGCTGTCTCGGGGACTCGGCTCGACTGCGCTCCGCAAAGCCTCCGCTCCGCTCAGGAAGACGGCTTGTCTTTCGCGGGATACTCCACGTCCGCCGTCATCCGCAGATCGCCGCCGATCCTGTGGTAGCGCGGGTTGCGGAGCAGCGGCGCATCCGCGCTCGCTCCGACTCCGCGCCCGCCGACGGCAGGCACCGGCCCCGCGCACAGCAGCGGCGCCACGTAAAACTGCACCCGATCCACGAGCCGCCGGTCGAACGCCTCGCCAAGCACCCGCCCGCCGCCTTCCAAAAGAACGCTGGTGATGTCGCGGCGCCCGAGCTCGCGCAAAACCGCGCGGAGCGTCTTCCCGCGGAAGACCAGCGACCGGTCGCGATGCGCGTCGGTGAAAACGTGCGCGTCCTTTGGCAGCGCGCTGTCGCGCGCGAGGACGACGCGCCACGGCTGGCGCGCGCCGGGGATGCCGCGGACGGTCAGACGCGGATTGTCAGCGCGGAGCGTGCGGGCGCCGATGAGGATGGCATCCACCTGGGCGCGCAGGCGCATCACATCCGCGCGCGAGGCTGCGCTCGTGAGCCACTGGCCTTCGCCCGGCGGGCGCGCGATGCGGCCGTCGAGCGACATGCCGCACTTGGCGATGACCAGCGGCAGCCGCGTCACGATCCATTTGTTGAATGCCGCATTCAGCTCCCGGCATTCGCTTTCCAAAACGCCCTCGCTCACGGCGATCCCCGCCGCGCGCAGCAGCTTCGCGCCGCGCCCGGCGTGCGCGGGATTCGGATCCGTCGTCCCGATGACCACGCGCGCGAATCCCGCGCGGATGATCGCCTCGGCGCACGGCGGCGTGCGCCCGTGCGTGGAGCACGGCTCCAGCGTCACGAAGAGCGTGGCCCCGCGCGCCAGGGCCGGCTTTTTCAAAGCCCCGAGCGCCTCGATCTCCG
>JANOBH010000137.1:0-2030 GCA_031411535.1 Chthoniobacter sp.
CCGAGACCCAGCGGCAGCTTGCCGCGGTCAGCGCCGAGCGCGACGCCGCGCGGACCTCCGTGCAGGCGGCGCAGAAGCAAATCGACCACATCATTCGCGACCGCGACAGCATCCGCCAGCTCTCCACGGAGAATGCGCTGACGCTTGAGGCTCAGATCGTCGCACTGCGGGCGCAGGCTGCCTCATTCGAAAAGGCCGCGACAGACGGGAAGAACCACCAGGAAGATCTGAAGACGCTTCAGAAACGCTTTGAAACGCAGCGCGTCGAAACCATCGACATCGGCACCCAGCTCCAGACCGCCCAGCGCGAGATCCGCGAGCTGAGCGCCAACCTCGCGGAAGCGCGCCTGCAGGTGAAGTTCGCCACCGCAACCACCCGCGCCACGAAAGGCGACGCCACGCATTCTGATCACACCGGCATTTCCCCGGAGCCATTAGCGAATACGGATACGCTCAACCTCAGCGGCGACGAAACGCTCACCGAAAGGGAAACCCGGAGCGCGCTCGGCGCCATGCGGCACTGCTTCCAGTCCTTCACGAAAACACCTGGCGATCTCAGCCTGCTGAACGAGCTGCATTGCCACGTCCACAACTTCTCCGAACGCGCCCGCACCACCGGCTTCCTCGCCGTCCACCGGCTCTGCGCGGCATTCTCCGAGCTGACGCGCGGCCTTTACGACAACCCGGAGCAGGTCAATCCATCCACACTGCGCACCGTCAACCAGACGATCGAGTTTCTCGGCTCGCTGATGAAAGACCGGATCTACACGCAGGCCAAGGATCCGGCGACCGCGCTCATCTATGCGGTCGATGACGATGCCGGCAACTGCGACGCCATCCAGTTGACGATGGAGAATTCCTCGATGCGCACATCCTGCTCGCTGGAGCCGGGCCTCGCTCTCGCGGAGCTCGCGAGCGCCCCATACGACCTCATCTTTCTCGACGTGAATCTGCCCGGAATGGACGGCTTCGAGCTCTGCAGGCACATCCGTGAACTCGCGCTCCATAAGTCCACGCCGGTCGTCTTTCTCACCGGCCTCGCGACGCTGGAAAACCGCGTGCAGTCCACGCTCTGCGGCGGCAATGACTTCATCGCCAAGCCGTTTAATTTGAATGAGCTCAGCGTCAAGGCGATGACGCTGATCTTGAGAAACCAGCTCCAGATCGCGTAGGGGAAGCCCGAGAGTTGGTAGTTGAGAGGCGGGACAGCCGTCCGCTAGCGTGCCGCCTGCCATGACCAAGCCCGAGATCATCCAGCGCCTCCTCGACCCCGGCATCGTCGCGATCATTCGCGCGGACTCGTCCGGGCAGCTTCTCGAAGTCGCCGGGGCGCTGCTCGCCGGTGGCGTCACGGCGATGGAGGTGACGATGACCACGCCGAACGCGCTCGAAGTCATCGCCGCCGTCAACGCCGAGTTTGGCGAGCGCGTGCTCATGGGGGTCGGCAGTGTGCTCGACCCCGAGACCGCGCGGGCCGCGATCCTCGCGGGCGCGGAGTTCGTGGTCACGCCGGTGACAAAGCCGGAGGTCATCCGCCTCTGCAACCGCTACGGCAAGCCGATCGCGAGCGGAGCATTCACCCCGACGGAGTGCCTGCTCGCGCACGAGTCCGGCGCGGATTTCGTGAAGCTCTTCCCCGCGGACCAGGTCGGCCCCGCTTACATCAAAAACCTGCTCGCCCCGCTGCCGATGCTCCAGATCATCCCCACCGGCGGCGTCACGCCGGAGACGGCGGGTGCGTTTTTGAAAGCGGGAAGCGTGGCTCTCGGCGCGGGCTCAGCGCTGGTCTCGAAGGAGCTGCTCGCGTCGCGCGACTGGGGAAAGCTCACGCAGCGCGCGAAGGATTTCGTCGCCGCCGTGCAGGCCGCGCGGCGGTAGCGATGGCTGCCGCGCCGCAGCGCGCCGTCATTCTGAACGCAGAGGCGGTGGAAAAGCCGTCGGAGCGTTCTCCTACCCGTTGGTGCTGGCGCAGGAGCGCCGAGCGGGCGCGCAGGAGCGCTTGGCTCCGAGGGGAGCTGCGGAGCCAAGCG
>JANOBH010000138.1:0-2265 GCA_031411535.1 Chthoniobacter sp.
CTCATGACCCAGCCCGACATCGACGGCGCGCTCGTCGGCGGCGCCAGCCTCGTCGCCCGCGACTTCGCTGAGATCATCAAAATCACCGCCTCGCTGTAGCGCGCTGCGCGCCGGCTTTCGCGGCACCCTCGGCCTCAAAAAACGCGTGTCATCCTGAGCGGAGTTCCGTTCGGCTTTGCGAATGGAACGCAATCGAAGGACCCCGGCGATTCTGTGCGACATCGCTCGTGAGGGCGCGGGATCCTTCGACTCCGCTGCGCCCGCCTTTCCGCCTCCGCTCCGCTCAGGTTGACCCGCCGAATTGAGATTCGCCGCGGATATCGAGCGGAAACATTTCGCCACACGCGCTCGCACCGCGCCCCGCCGCCCACATTTTCCATTCGCGCGCGCCAGCCGCGGTCGTATTTACTCCCCGCCATGAAACGCCTCCTCCTTTCCCTCCTCGTCCTCGCCAGCTCCGCCGCGGCCACCCTCCGCGCGGGCGATTTCCAAGGCGCCGCCGGCCTCCAGCTCTACAGCCTGCGTGAGCTTTTCAAGACGGACGTGCCCGGCACGCTCGACAAGGTAAAGGCCTACGGCATCGCCGAGGTCGAGACCGCCAGCACCTACGGGATGCCGCCGGAAAAATTCCGCGAGATGCTCGAAGCGCGCGGGCTGAAGGCGGTGAGCGGCCACTTTCAATACGACGCGCTCACCAAGGACGTGGACGCCGCGATCCGCGAGGCCAAGGCGCTCGGCCTGCAATACATGGCGTGCCCGTGGATTCCGCACACGGCGGCCGAGTTCACCGAGGAGGTCACGCGCAAGGCCGCCGCCGACTTCAACCGCATCGGCGAAGCCGTGGCAAAGGCAGGGATGAAATTTGCCTACCACCCGCACGGCTACGAGTTCGCGCCGCTGGGCGAGGGGACCATGTTCGACCTGCTGGTGAAGGAGACAAAGCCCGAGTTCGTCGGCTTTGAGATGGACGTCTTCTGGGTCGTGCATCCGGGCAAAAACCCCGCCGAACTGCTGGAGAAATACCCGAACCGCTGGCTGCTCATGCACCTCAAGGACATCCGCAAAGGCGCCCGCACCGGCATCTACACGGGCCGCGCGCCGCTCACCGACGACGTCGTGCTCGGCACCGGCCAGGTGGACTGGCCGGCGGTGCTCCGTGCCGCCGCCAAGGTCGGCGTGAAGCACTACTTCATCGAGGACGAGTCGCCCACCGCCGAGGGCGCGATCGCCGAGAGCCTGAAATACCTCCAGTCGCTCAAGTAGGCGTGCGGATCCCGGCGATGCGGGAACTCTGAATGCGGTGTCATCCTGAGCGGAGTTCCGTTCGGCCTGGCGAACGGAACGCAGTCGAAGGACCCCGGCGATTCAGTGCGACATCGCCCGTGAATGCGCGGGCTGCTTCGACTGCGCTGCGCCGCCTTTCCACCTCCGCTTCGCTCGGGATGACACACTTGGTTTGATTTTCGGCACGCCCTCCTGAAACCCGTCCATTTGAAAAAAACCATCTTCACCGTCCTCCAGGTGCTCGTCACCGTCGGCGTCCTGATCCTCGTCTTCCACGATCCCGCGAAGCGCGCGGAGATGGCGGCAGCGCTGCGCAAGGCGGACCGCAGCTGGCTGCTCGGCGGCATCGCCGCGTACGGTGTGGTGGAAATCTTCTCCGGCATCCGCTGGCAGCTCCTCCTCCGCGTCCAGGGCATCGCGCTGAGCTGGAGCCGCGTCACCATGCTGCTGCTCATCGGCGTGTTCTTTAATTTCATCATCCCCGGCGGCACCGGCGGCGATGTCGCGAAAGTCTTCTACCTCCTCAAGGAGACGCCGGGGAAGCGCTCGCAGGCGCTGCTCTCCGTGCTCGTGGACCGCCTCTTCGGCCTCTTCGCCCTCATCGTCATGGCCGGCGTCCTCATCGCCGCGCAGTGGGACTGGCTCCACACCGCGCCCGCCGCGGCGAAGTATATCTGGACCGCGCTCGCCATCCTCGCCGGCAGTCTCGCCGCGCTCGGCGTTTCGTTTTTGCTCACCGGCTTCGGTCTCATCCACCGGCTCCCCGAGCGCATGCCGGGGCGCGACCGCCTCGCGGAACTCGCGCTCGCCTACAATCTCTACGGCCGCGCGTGGAAGGCCGCGCTCGCGTCCGTCCTCCTCTCCATCGGCGCGCACTTCGCCTACTTCGCCGTCTTCTTCTGCGCCGCCGCGTCCTTCGGCTCCGCGAGCCGCATCCCCACCTTCGGCGAGCTGTGCGGCATCATGCCCGTCATCAATACG
>JANOBH010000139.1:0-2105 GCA_031411535.1 Chthoniobacter sp.
CGTATTGATGACGGGCATGATGCCGCACAGCTCGCCGAAGGTGGGGATGCGGCTCGCGGAGCCGAAGGACGCGGCGGCGCAGAAGAAGACGGCGAAGTAGGCGAAGTGCGCGCCGATGGAGAGGAGGACGGACGCGAGCGCCGCCTTCCACGCGCGGCCGTAGAGATTGTAGGCGAGCGCGAGTTCCGCGAGGCGGTCGCGCCCCGGCATGCGCGCGGGGAGCCGGTGGATGAGGCCGAAGCCGGTGAGCAGGAACGAGACGCCGAGAGCGGCGAGACTGCCGGCGAGGATGGCGAGCGCGGCCCAGATGTACTTCGCCGCGGCGGGCGCGGTGTGGAGCCAGTC
This sequence comes from Chthoniobacter sp., assembly GCA_031411535.1. GTDB lineage: Bacteria > Verrucomicrobiota > Verrucomicrobiia > Chthoniobacterales > Chthoniobacteraceae > Chthoniobacter. The sequence continues at coordinate 346 of JANOBH010000139.1, forward strand.
CCACTGCGCGGCGATGAGCACGCCAGCCATGACGATGAGCGCGAAGAGGCCGAAGAGGCGGTCCACGAGCACGGAGAGCAGCGCCTGCGAGCGCTGCCCCGGAGTCTCCTTGAGGAGGTAGAAGACTTTCGCGACATCGCCGCCGGTGCCGCCGGGGATGATGAAATTAAAGAACACGCCGATGAGCAGCAGCATGGTGACACGGCTCCAGCTCAGCGCGATGCCCTGGACGCGGAGGAGGATCTGCCAGCGGATGCCGGAGAAAATTTCCACAAGACCGTACGCGGCGATGCCGCCGAGCAGCCACCAGCGGTCCGCCTTTCGCAGCGCGCCGGCCATTTCCGCCCGCACCGCCGGATCGTGGAAGACGAGGAAAAGGACGCCCACGGTGACAAGCACCTGCAGGACGGTGAACGCGGTTTTTTTCAAAATGGCAGGCTCCGGAAACGTGCGCCGAAAATCAAACCAAGCGTGTCATCCTGAGCGAAGCGGAGGTGGAAAGGCGGGCGCAGCGGAGTCGAAGGATCCCGATGAATCCGTGCGATGTCTTGCGGAAAAATGCCGGGGTCCTTCGACTCCGTGCCGTTCGCCCAGCCGAACGGAACTCCGCTCAGGATGACACGGCATTTGGAGTTCCCCCATCGCCGGGAACCGCAGCCTACTTGAGCGACTGGAGATACTTCAGGCTCTCGGGGATCGCCGTCTCCGCCGTGGGCGATTCGTCCTCGATGAAGTAGTGCTTCACGCCGACCTTGGCGGCGGCACGGAGCACCGTCGGCCAGTCCACCTGGCCGGTGCCGAGCACCACGTCGTCGGTGAGCGGCGCGCGGCCCGTGTAGATGCCGGTGCGCGCGCCTTTGCGGATGTCCTTGAGGTGCATGAGCAGCCAGCGGTTCGGGTATTTCTCCAGCAGTTCGGCGGGGTTTTTGCCCGGATGCACGACCCAGAAGACGTCCATCTCAAAGCCGACGAACTCCGGTTTCGTCTCCTTCACCAGCAGGTCGAACATCGTCCCCTCGCCCAGCGGCGCGAACTCGTAGCCGTGCGGGTGATAGGCGAATTTCATCCCGGCCTTTGCCACGGCCTCGCCGATGCGGTTGAAATCCGCGGCGGCCTTGCGCGTGACCTCCTCGGTGAACTCCGCCTCCGTGTGCGGAATCCACGGGCACGCGATGTATTGCAGCCCGAGCGCCTTGGCTTCGCGGATCACGGCGTCCACGTCCTTGGTCAGCGCCTCGTATTGAAAGTGGCCGCTCACCGCCTTCAGCCCGCGCGCCTCGAGCATCTCGCGGAATTTCTCCGGCGGCATGCCGTAGGTGGTGGCGGTCTCGACCTCGGTGATGCCGTAGGCCTTCACCTTGTCGAGCGTGCCGGGCACGTCCTTTTTGAAAAGCTCGCGCAGGCTGTAGAGCTGGAGGCCGGCGGCGCCGGCGAAATCGCCCGCGCGCAGCGTGGCCGCGGCGGAAGTGGCGAGGACGAGGAGGGAGAGGAGGATGCGTTTCATGGCGGGGAAGCTAATAAGACGGCGGGCGGCGCCTTGCGAAGGGAAAATCCGCAGCGCCCGCGGTGAGGCGGACGCGCGGCGGCCTTACAATGCTGCGGTGATCTTGATGATCTCCGCGAAGTCGCGGGCGACGAGGCTGGCGCCGCCGACGAGCGCGCCGTCGATGTCGGGCTGGGTCATGAGCTCGGCGGTGTTGCCGGGTTTCACGCTGCCGCCGTACTGGATGCGGACCTTGTCCGCGGTGGCGGAGTCGGAG
>JANOBH010000140.1:0-5164 GCA_031411535.1 Chthoniobacter sp.
AATCACACGCTGATGCAGACCATCGCGCGGGCGAACCGCGTATTCCCCGGCAAGCACAGCGGCTTGATCGTGGACTACGCGAACGTCTTCGCGTCGCTCGAAAAGGCGCTCGCCATTTACGGCGCGGGGAAAGGCGGCGCGATGCCCGTTCGCGACAAGGCGCAGCTCGTCGCCGACTTGCGCAAAGCGGTCGAGGACGCCGTGGTGTTTTGCATGGGCCGAGGCGTCAGCATCGCGGAGATCGAGAAGGCGTCGCCCGGCAGCATGGATCGACTGAATCTTCTCGCCGCCGCCGTGGAGGCGCTGATTTCGCCCGACCCGCTGCGCAAGGAGTTCCTCGGGCACGAGCGGCTGGTGACGACGCTGTACAATGCGGTGAAGCCCGATCCGGCGGTGGTGGAATTTGCGTCGCGTGCGGCATGCCTTGCGACCATCGCCGGCACGATCCGCGAACGCCTCGGCGAGGACGCGCCGGACATCTCGGCCGTCATGGCCGGCATCAACCGGCTGCTCGATGACTCCATCGCCGCCGACGGCTTTCACATCCGCCCGCTCGTGGCCGAGGGCGATGGACGCGGCGTGATCGACATCTCGGCCATCGACTTCGAGGCGCTGGCGAAGCGGTTCAAGAAATCCAAGTCCAGGAACATCGAGCTGGAGACGCTCAAAGCATCCATCCGCGCCCAGCTCGAAAAGCTCATCCGGCTGAACAAAACGCGCGCCGATTACCTGACCAAGTTTGAGGAACTCATCGAGTCATACAACGCTGGGAGCCGTAACATCGACGACCTCTTTCACGACCTCCTCGCTCTCACGCGCGCTCTTTCCGATGAACAGCAGCGCCACGTCCGCGAGAATCTCAGCGAGGAGGAACTGACCGTCTTCGATCTGCTCACCCGGCCCGGCCCCGAACTCAGCCCGGAGGAGCGCGACGAAGTGAAAAAGGTGGCGAAGCTGCTGCTCGACCGCCTCAAGGCCGTGCTCGTGCTCGACTGGCGGCGGCGCAACGACGCCCGCGCCAAGGTGCGGCTGGCCATCGAAGACGCCCTCGATGACGGCTTGCCGCGGGCCTACACGCCAGACGTTTTCCAGCAAAAGTGTCTCACGCTTTTTGAGCACATCTTCGAGAGCTACGGCGGCGCGGGCGGCCAACGCGCGGGCGAGGCGGCGTAGTTGCGTCTTCCGCCGTTGCCTTTCGCGGACGAGCCGTTAGCCTCGGCGGTCCTATGGGAAAAGCTGCACTCGGAAAAGGCCTCGGCGCGCTCATCAACACGCGCGTCGCGTCGCCCACGCCCTCGGTCGAGAGCGGCGAGCGGGTGCAGATGGTCGCGCTCGGGCAGATCATTCCCACGCCGCTCCAGCCGCGCACGGTTTTCCGCGACGACCATCTGGATGAACTCGTCGCATCGATCAAAGAGCACGGCATCATCCAGCCGCTCATCGCACGGAAACGCGGCGAGCAGTTTGAGCTGATCGCCGGCGAGCGGCGGTGGCGCGCGGCACAGCGCGCCGGGCTCGCCGAGGCGCCGCTCATCGTGCGCGAAGCGTCCGACCAGGACGTCCTGGAGCTCGCGCTCATCGAGAATCTCCAGCGCGAAGACCTCAACCCGATCGAGGAGGCGCGGGCCTTCGCCCGGCTCGCGCACGAGTTTCACCTGCGGCAGGAAGACATCGCGCAAAAGGTCGGCAAGAGCCGCGCGGGAATCGCGAACAGCATGCGGCTGCTCGACCTGCACGAGCAGGTGCAGAGTTGGCTCACGCAGGAGCGCATCTCCGTGGGCCACGCGAAGGTGCTGCTTTCGATCAAGGAGCAGGACGAGCAGGCGCTGCTCGCGGAGGAGATCATCCGGCGCGGCCTGACTGTGCGCGCCGCGGAAAAGCTCGTCGCCCAGCACTTCGCCAAGAGCGGCGCGACGAAGCCGACTCGCAACGGATCCGCTGGCGGAGGGGCGGCGCTCGCCCCCGCGTATCAGCATGTGCAGAACCGGCTGCAATCGCATCTCGCCACGCACGTCGTCCTGCATCACGGCGAGAAGCGCGGACGCATCGAGATCGAGTACTACGGGAACGACGACCTGCAGCGCGTGCTCGCGCTCCTCGGGCTCGGCGAGGAGAGCTGACGGGAGTGGATTTCAGATTTCAGATTTCAGATTTCAGATCCGGCGCTCTCGCGTTCGCAGCGGTGGCTTTGGCGCTGGGCGGCTGCAAGCGGAAGGCGGAGCAGCCTGCGCCGCCCGCGCAGGAGCCGGCAAAAGGCCCATCCGCGCCGTCCGCGCCGCTGCCCGAAAATATCCTCCCGCCCACGAAGCCTGCGGCCCCGGCCGGTGCGCCGGCGTCGGTGGAAATCTGGAAGGAATTCTCCGGCGATCGCGCATTTGATGAAGTGCGAAAGCAGGTCGGGATCGGCCCCCGGCCGTCCGGCACGCCGGAACTCGGCAAGGCACGCGCGCTGATCGAGGATGGATTGCGCCGCTCGGGATGGGAGGTCGAGCGCCAGAGCTTCACCGACGAGACACCGCGCGGGCCGGTGAAATTCACCAACCTCATCGCGCGCTTTTCACCCACCGGAACGAGCCCCGCCCCGCGCGATACGCAGCGCGCCATCGTCTGCTCGCACTACGACACGAAGCGCTTCAGCACCATCCGCTTCGTCGGCGCGAGCGACGGCGCATCCAGCACCGGCGCGCTGATCGAGCTCGCCCGCGTCCTCGCCCTCGATCCCGCGCTGGCCGCAAAGGTCGAGCTGGTCTTTTTCGACGGCGAGGAAGCCTTCGTCCAGTACACCGCCACGGACGGGCTCTATGGCAGCCGCCACTACGCCGGAAAACTCCGCGAAAGCCGCCGCGCCTCGCAGTTCAAGTTCGGCATCCTCTGGGACATGATCGGCGACCGCGATCTCACGATCACGCTTCCGCCCGACTCTCCCTCCGACCTCATGCGCGACATCCTCGCATCGGCCGAGGCGCTCGGTCTGCGCCAGCACTTCAGCCGCTACGAGCGCTCCATCTACGACGACCATGTGCCGCTCAACACGGTGGCCCGGATCCCGAGCATCGACCTGATCGACTTCGACTACCCCACGTGGCACACCGCCGACGACACGCTGGAGCGCATCGCCCCCGAGAGCCTGCAAAAAGTCGGCGCGGTCACGCTCCACCACCTGCGAAAGGCGCTCGCGAAATAGCGCGCCGCGCCTTTCACGCCACCCGCACGCCCCGGCGGACGAGCACCGGCGAGCCTTCGGCCACAAAGGCGCTCCGCGGCGGCGCGCTGAGCGCGGGGACGAAAGCTGCGCCGTAGAGCGCGGCGATGTCGCAGTCGAGCCGCGCGCGCTCAGCCGTCCAGACCCGCCAGCGCGGATGCCCGACCTCGTACTCCACCGTGCCGCCGTCGCGCTGGCGTGTGTAGCCCCAGTAGTGCTCGAAGATGAACTCCGCCGCGCCTCCCTCCGCGATCGGCTGCGGCCCGCCCGCGGTCTCCGCCCCGAGCGTGTGCCAGCGCCCGCGGAAGCGCCACGCGAACTCGAATTCGCCCGCTGCTGACGGCACGCGATGCCGCATCGGCACGGCGAGATACGGCTCGTTGTAGGCCAGCCGCGCGATGGCGGCGATGGCGCGGCGCGGCACCAGTTCGCGGATGAAGACGACGCCGCGCTGCCAGCCGTCCGGCGTGCGGCGGCGGACATAGAAGCGCAGGTTCACCTCCTCGAAATCCTGGTGAAACGGGACCGGCACGCCGAGCACCCGCGTTTTCAAAAAAAGGAACCCGACCATGCTCACCAGCGCCTCGCCCTGCCACAGGTCCAGCTCCGTGCCGCGCGGCACATGCGGCGCGAGCACAGCCGGGTCGATGGCGTAGTTCACGATCAGCAGCGCGCGCCATTCGGCGGTGAGAAAAGGGCGCGGCATGGGCGGAGGCTATGGGGCGGCCCGGCGCGAAGAAACTGCATTCGTTTTCCACTGTTTCACCGTTCGGATTTCCGGCGCTTGCCGAGCCGAGCAAGCGTCCTATCGTCGAGCTGTTCCACCGATTTTTCCCCGATGAAACTCCAGCCACACCTGCTCGCGGCGCTCGTCGTCGTCGTGACCTTTCTCTGGTGGCAGGGCCGGCAGACGGGTGCGGAAGTGGAGCGCCTGCGCGCGGAGCGGGATCAGGCGAGGGCGGAAAGCCAGGCGCTCGCGCGCGCCGCGAGAGCTGCTGACAGTGGTTCGCGAGAGCCGGCGGACTTGGAGCGGGAAGGTCCGCCCGCGGCGGACGATCCGGCGCAGGTGTCCGCGCGGATCGCGGGGCTGGAGCGCGACATGGCCGAGGTGGCGGCATCGCTGAACACGGTGATCGAGCACATCAACCGCTCGGCCGCCGAGGTGCAGCGCGCCCGCGAGCCGGCGTGGAGCGCGGGCCAGGTCGTCGGCGAACCGGACACGATGACGGCAGGCGATCAGCGCACGGCTTGGGCTCCGGCCGCTGCGGACGGCGGCACCGAGTGGCTGCAGCTTGGCTACGAGAAAGCGGTCGAGATTTCGCAGGTGCGCGTGCGCGAAACGTGCGGCGCGGGGTGCATCGCGAAAGTCGCCGCGATCCTGGACAACGGCGCGGAGGTCATCATCTGGCAGGGCCGGCACAGCGCGGGCGAGGGGATCGTGGATGCGCCTTTTAATGCGCCCGCGGGTCTGACCGCGCGCAATGTGAAGGTGTATCTGGACACCGCGCGTGTCCCCGGCTGGAACGAGATCGACGCCGTGGAACTCATCGGCCGCGACGGCACCCGGCAGTGGGCAAAGACGTCCGCCGCCAGCAGCAGCTACGGCAGCCTCTCGGGTGTGACCACCTTCGACGAGCTGACGCTTTCCGAACGGGTGCTCACCCGCTGAGCGTTCAGCCCCGCGTCGTTCGCCCGGCTGACGAGAGGACCGGCGAGTGGCGCGTCCGCCTTTGGCGAAAGGAAAAGCGCGCGCCACTCCGCGTGCGCCCAGCGCGCGAGCCCGCTGAGGAGGAGCTTCCCGGAGCTGCCGTCGGGCAGGAACCCGCCGACGAGCAGCCGCCAGTTCGCATTGCGCGCGCCGTAGGTGCCGGCGGCGATTTTCCGGCGCGCGAGCGCGGCGAGGCGGCGGTTGTAGAAGGACATGAACGCCGCGACCACGCGCCCCGGTTTTCCGTCGAAGGG
>JANOBH010000141.1:0-3991 GCA_031411535.1 Chthoniobacter sp.
CGTGACTTTGAATGGGGCGGCGACTTACTCCGGCGCGACGACGGTCACGGGCGGGACGCTCGCAATCGAGGACAGGAAGAATCCGGCGGTGTGGTTTGGAGAATTCGCCGGGGGAAACAAAGGGTCAGTGGACGAGCTGAAGGCCATACTGGAATTCAGCGACGGCGCGAAGCCGGCGAAGGACGGTGTGTACAGGCGCTTCGAAAACCAGGTGTCGGTGGGGAACGCCGACGACGGTTACCAATTCACGCCGACGACTCCGACCGACTTCGACGGCATGGATCGAAACGCGGCGCTCGGCTTCGAATCGAAGCCCGCTCAAGCTGGCGTCCGCATCGACTACGGCGCGCCGATTCCAGCCGACTCGAATGGGAGATTCAACCTCCCCGACGGGAGCGTGCTGGGAGGACAAGGGATCGAACCCGGCGCTGCGAATCGCAAGGAAGCGGATCAAAAAGGAGACAAGGCGAGGCAGCGGCTGCGGCTGGAGGAGGAGGTCCGTGGAAAAGTTCTTGCGGGCGCGGACCGCAGCGATCTCGCGCGGATGTATTCGGAGGACACCAGACCGGAACCCGCTGCGGCGTCGTTCTGGAGCGAGGACGAATCGACGAAACTGAACGTCAATACGGCGGCGGAGGGAGTTGGCTGGGACGCTTCCGCCCCGGACCATCCGACGGCTCGCGAGCCGCGACCTTTCAACAAGTCGATCGCTCCGCAAGCCGGCGCCGGCAGCGGGCAGGCGAAGCAGTATTCTCAGGAGGCGAAGAAGTTTTTCGATACCGGCCGGTATGACCTTGCGTTGAAGCGCACGGAGCAAGCCCTCGCTTCCGATCCGGGCGATGCCGCAGCGCGTCAGCTTCAGGAGAAAATCAGCGCGGCGAAGGACGACTTCGGGATCGCCAGCTACAACGAGACGCGCTCCCGGGCGGTGAAGACGCTGGACAAGGCGTGGGTGGAGGGGGATCGGCCCGTCAGCGGAGCTGCCGAAGCGAAGAAGCCTGCCAGCGGCGAGAAAAAAGCGGAACAGCCGGCGCGGTATTACAAAGAGATTGATGAGATGCTTTTTGAGCGGGCGAAGGAAAAACCGGGGCACTCAGACGGAGGCGTGATTCTCCAGCAAGCCGGACCCGATCCGATTCGGAGTCTGGCTGCCGAGTCGCTCAAAGACGGGAAGATCAGGGAATTGCTCGCCAAGCATGGCTACAGCGTCCAGTCGTCGGACGCTCCCGCGCCGACCGTCGCCGAGAAGCCGATGGAGGTCGCCAAACTGAAGGTCGCGGACGCGCCGGAGATGCCAAAGCTGGTCGAGGAGAAGCTCGCGAAACTCGCCGACGAGGACGACATGGCGCGTCGCCAGGCGGTGCCCGCCCATCCCGCGCCCATCCCGCAGCCGGAAATCGCCACGAGCGCGAATGCGTTCTCCACGTTTTCGCTCAATGTCAGCGATGTCGCGTTCAAGCTCGCGGCGGCGAGTCTGGAGAAGGGGCAGATGCCGGAGCTGGCGACGGTGCGGAGCGAGGAGTTCATCAATGCCTTTGACTATCACGATCCCGAGCCGGCCGGGGACATGCCGCTGGCCTGCACCACGGAGCGGGCGCGGTATCCCTTTGCGCAGAATCGCGACCTCTTCCGCTGCTCGGTGAAGACGGCGGCGGCGGGACGCCAGCCGGGACGCCCGTTGAATCTCGTCCTGCTGCTCGACAATTCCGGCTCGATGGAGCGTGCGGATCGCGTCGGCATTTTGCGCGAAGCGCTGCGCGTGCTCTCCGCGCAGTTGCAGCCGCAGGACAAGCTGAGCGTCGTCACTTTCGCCCGCACTCCGCGGCTCTGGGCGGATGGCGTGCCGGGGGATCAGGCCGCTGAAAAGTGCGCGCGTGTCGGCGAGATCACGCCGCAGGGCGGCACGAATCTCGCCGCCGCGCTCGACCTCGGCTACGCGACGGCGCTCCGTCACTACCAGCCCGGCAGCATCAATCGCGTCGTCCTGCTCACCGACGGCGCGGCAAATCTCGGCTACGTGAACCCGGACGCGCTCAAGCAAAAGGTCGAGGCGCATCGCAAGCGGGGCGTGGCGCTCGATTGCTTCGGCATCGGCTGGGAAGGCTACGATGACACGCTGCTCGAAGCCCTCTCACGCAATGGCGATGGGCGTTACGGTTTTATCAACACGCCCGAAGCCGCCGCGACGGAATTCGCCGGACAACTGGCTGGCGCGCTGCGCGTGGCGGCGTCGGATGTGAAAGTGCAGGTCGAGTGGAACCCGCGCCGCGTCACATCGTATCGGCAGATCGGCTATGCGAAACATCAGCTCAAGAAAGAGCAGTTCCGCGACAACACCGTCGATGCCGCCGAGATCGGTGCCGCGGAAAGCGGCAACGCGCTTTACGTCTGCGAAGTGAACCCGCGCGGCGAAGGCGACCTCGGCACCGTGCGCGTGCGGTTCAAAGTGCCCGGCAGCTCGGACTACAATGAGCACGAGTGGACCGTGCCTTACACCAAAGACGCCCCGCCGCTCGAACAAGCCAGCCCCGCGCTGCGCCTGGCGGGAACCGCGAGCGCGTTCTCCGAATGGCTGGTCGCCAGCCAATACGCGACGGAGGTGACGCCCGACCGCCTGCTCGGCCTGCTGAATGGCGTCCCCGCGATCTACGGCGCCGACCCGCGCCCGCAGAAACTCGAGTGGATGATCCGCGCGGCGATGAGCGCCTCGGGCAGATGAGCGAGACGTCCGTGTGCTCCCCAGAATCGCCCTCACGGAATCCGCACCGCCTTTTGACATCGCTCTGACAACTCGCCCACCCGCCGCTGCCAACTTCCCACCAAGATCGCATGAAACTCCCAACGCTCGTCTGCTGCCTGTGGCTCACTCTCTTCGCTCTCACGAGCGCCGCGCAAACCACTACCGAAATCAAAGACCCCGCGATCAGCGGCGGCGTCGTGGACGGCAAAATGCGGATCGTCATCGAAGGTCTGCTCAACGGCCCGGCAGGCGACAAGGACAAGCTCATCTTCGCGACCGCGTATCAGGATTCGATCAAGGTCACGCGCGAGAAAATCACCCACAACATCGGGATGACGATCGACATTCTCCAAGGCGATCCGAAGGAGATTCCGCTCACGATTGCCGGCGAGGGCGAGATCAAGAAGGTGACCGGGGATCAAGTCCAGGACTGGAGCCTCCGGCAGGAGACCGATGGTAGACGCACGCTCATCATCCGGCCGAAGAAGGGCGAAAAACCGTTCAATCAAGTCATCGCGTATGTCGTCGCCGAGCGTGAGCTGAAGTCGTGGAAGAACCCGCTCGCGACCTTCGCGCTCGCACCGCCGCAGTCGGTGCTTTTTAGCGGTTTTGTGAAAGTAGAAGCCACGCCCGATCTCGACGTCCAGCCCGATGCGCCGACCGGGCTGCTGCCGATGGAGGCCAGGTATCTGCCCGGAACGCTCCAGGCCGAGATCAAACCTGAAGATCCCGAGCCGCTCGCCTTCCAGTTCCACGGCGCGGCTTACACGCTACCGCTAAAGATCACCGTCGCCGATCCCGAGGCGCGGCAGGTCGTGCTGCGCGATTTCAAACTCGTCGGCACGCTTGGCGAACAAAACGCCGCCTTCCTCTTCACTGCGACCGCGCGCGTGATGAATCCGAAGGGCGGCTCGCTCAACCTGCTTTCCGGCGGACTCGCGCTCACCGAACTCCCGCCGCATCCCGACTGGCGCATCGTGTCGAACGGCGGGCGCTTCGTCCTCGTCTTCGACAAACCCGGCGACTTCCCGCTCTCGTTCAAATTCAATGCCGCGGTGAAGCAGAACGGCGCATGGAACGCCGTCGATTTCCGAGTCGCGCCGAGCGCGCTGCAACCGATCGTGCTGCAAGGACTCGCCGCCGACACGCAGTTTCAATTCGCCGACGCCGCCCGCCCGGAGCGCACAGGCGCTGACTTCACAAGCTTCCTGCCGCCGGATGGCAGCGTGAAACTTTCCTGGAAAACCGCCG
>JANOBH010000142.1:0-1896 GCA_031411535.1 Chthoniobacter sp.
GGAAGACCGCCCTCGAGAATGTTGCACACGAGATTCACACCGGGCTCGTCCTTGATGTCGGAATTGATCCAGCCCTCCGGAACCCAACTCCCGCAGCCCCAGTTCAGTCGTTTGATTTCAGCGGTGCTCATAGGGGTGAAAAGTTAGCGGGGCCGCGGTTCAGTCGGCAATGTCGGCGAGGAGTTGCGTGAGAATTTTTCGGGAATCGAAGTGCGCCTCCGCGAGCGCCCGCGCAGCGGCGCAATGGTGCTCGTAGTGCTCGGCGATGCGGGCGGCTCCGGCGGTTGCTTCGTCGAGAGTTTGAAAAGCGATGAGTCCTTCCCCGGTCGGCAGATTCCGGCTGAAGCCCGTGTCCTGCACGAGCGCGGGCTTGCCGGAGGCGAGAAACGCGGCGGTGCGGTCGCTGAACCAGCCGCTCCGCGTCTGGACGTAGATGCCCTGCGCGACGGAAAACTCCGCGCCCGCGCGCTGGATATAATTTTGGAAATCCTCCGGCTGCTGCGCGACCGACGGCGCGACGATCCGCCAGCCGTTGCGCTCCAGAGCCGCGCGGTCCGCGGCGTCGCTGGGATGGATGTTCAGCGCGAGCTCGAACGGTCCCGCCGCGCGCGCGGGCAGCTCGATGAATTTGCGGAACTCATGCGCTTTCAACCCGTAGGTCTGCCCGCCGAATTCCACCGTGCCGAACGGCCCCCGCCAGCTCGCGATGGTCGTGAAGCGGTCGAATGCCGCCGCCACACGTGGCCAGCGATCGAGCACGATCGGCGGTCGGGTCTTGCGCCACGCGATGCCTCCGGTCGGGATCGGGCAGTCGGGCGCACCGATGTTTTCACCGATGGTGAAAAAGAAATCGTGCCCGCGCAGCCGCGCGCCCTCGTTCCCCGCCGCGTGCCAGAACTGCGTGAAGCCGGGATCGATATCGACATAAACGCGCCGCCGCACGCGCTCGAAGACCGGCGCGTAAGTGAGGTGCCCGCTGATGTTGATCAGCGCATCCGCGTCGGCGGCGAATTCGGCGATGCGCACCGCCGGCAATCCGCAAAGCGTCGCACCGTCCGCGCCGATCAGCGCGGCGGATTCCGCCAGGCCGAACCGTTCGGTCACGCCGCGGAAGTATTCGACCGCCGCACGATCCGGCTCGCCCGCGATCTGTTCGAGAAACAGGACGCGGAAGCCGAGCGCCTGAAAACCCAGCACCCAGTTCAGCCGCACCCACGCTTCGCCGCCATGCCCCGCCTTATTGGCCACCGCGCCGCCGACGATGATCGTGCCGACGTTCATCCGATCTTCTCCAGCAGCCGCGTCAGCACCTTGTCCGAGTCGAAATGCTCCTCCGCCACAGCGCGCGCAGCGCGGCAGTGCCGCGCGTAATGGGACGAGATTTCCTCCACGCCCGCGCGCGCCTCTTCGAGCGTCTTGAAAGCGAGCAGCCCTTCGCCGACCGGATAGCGCCGGCTGAAGCCCGTGTCCTGTGCGAGCACCGGCTTGCCGCTGGCGAGGTAGCAGATGCTGCGGTCGCTCACCCAGCCGCCGTGGCTCCGCACGTACATGTTTTTGGCCACCATCAGCTCCGCCTTCGAGCGCTGGATGAAGGCCCGGTAGTCCTCTGTGCCCGAAACCGTCGCGCGCGGATCGAGCAGGCCCCAGCCGTTCTCCCGCAGCAGCGTGAGATCGTTTTTCTCGCTGGCGTCGATGTCCAGCGCGAGGTCGAACCGCCGGCCCGTGGCGCTCGGAAGCGTCACGAATTTCCGAAACTCGTGGACGCGCAGCCCATACGTCTGCCCCGCGTATTCGACCGGGCCGAACGGCCCGCGCCAGCTCACGATGCTCGCAAAGGGCGCGTCATCCGCTGCCGCCGTCACCGGCCACTGATCGAGCACCACGGGCTGCGGACTG
>JANOBH010000143.1:0-12664 GCA_031411535.1 Chthoniobacter sp.
ACGGCTCCGTTTCGCTCGAAAACATCCCCGCCCACCGCAAGGCGAAGGATGCGACGGTCGTCGTGCCGGGCTTTGGAAAAGTCACCGGCGACGTCGCGTGGGGCGGCAACTGGTTCTTCCTCGTCGAGCGGCACAGCCTCGCGCTCGACATCGCGAACGCCGAAGCGCTCACCGCCTTCGCGTGGGCCGTCCGCCAGGCCGTGAATGCGCAGGGCTTTCCCGAAGTGGACCACATCGTCCTCCTCGGCCCGCCACGCTCGCCGGGCGCCCACGCGCAAAACTTCGTGCTCTGCCCCGGCAAGGCCTACGACCGCTCGCCGTGCGGCACGGGCACGAGCGCGCGGCTCGCCTGCCTCGCCGCCGACAGACGCCTCGACGAGGGCGCGGAGCTGGTGCAGGAGAGCATCGTCGGCAGCGCCTTCCGCGGCTCATTCCGCTGGGTCGAAAAGGAACGCGGGATCATCGTGCCCACCATCACCGGCACCGCACACGTCACCGCCGAGGCCACGCTGCTGCTCGACGAGCGCGACCCATTCTGCTGGGGAATCCGCTGAGCCGTGAGCAAGCGCATCGTCATCGTGGGCGGCGGCGTCATCGGGCTTTGCGTCGCGTATTACGCGCTACAGCGCGGGCATCGCGTCACCGTGCTGGAGCGCGGCGCCGCAGACCACGACTCCTGCTCGCTCGGCAACGCGGGAATGATTGTGCCATCGCATTTCACGCCGCTCGCCGCGCCCGGCATGGTCGCGCTCGGACTAAAGTGGATGTGGAATCCCGAGTCGCCCTTCTACGTGAAGCCCCGGCTGGACCGCGACCTCATCTCGTGGGGCCTGAAGTTCTGGCGCGCAGCCACGCCGGAGCATGTGGGCCGCGCCGCGCCGCTCATCCGCGATCTGTCCTTTGCCAGCCGCGCGTGTTTCGAGGAGCTGGCGGCTCAGCAGGGTTTCGATTTCGATTTGGAAAAGCGCGGACTGCTCATGCTATGCAGGAGCCAGCACGCGCTCGACGAGGAATCGCAGATGGCCGCGAAAGCCCGCGCCCTCGGCATCCCCGCGGAAGTTCTGGACGCCAAAGCCGTGGCCGCGCTGGAGCCCGGCGTGCGCATGGACATCGCCGGCGCGGTCCTCTTTCCGCAGGACTGCCACCTCACGCCGCAGCGCTTCATGGCGGACCTGCACCGCGCCGTGCTCGGTGCCGGCGGCGAAATCCTTTTCGACTCCGAAGTCACCGGCTGGCGCTTCGAGTCGCGCAGGATTGCCGCGGCCCAGACCGCGCGCGGTGAAATCGCGGGCGACGAATTCGTGCTCTGCGGGGGCGCATGGTCGCCGGAGATCGCGCGCGCGCTGCGCCTGACGCTGCCGATGCAGGCGGGGAAAGGCTACTCGCTCACACTCGCGCAGCCGCGCCAGCTCCCGAAACTGTGCGCGATCTTCACCGAGGCCCGCGTGGCCGTCACGCCGATGGGCGGCACGCTGCGCTTTGGCGGCACGATGGAGATCGCCGGGCTGAACGAACGGATCAACCCGCGCCGCGTCTCCGGAATCATCAAGGCCGTGCCACAGTATTACCCCGAGTTTTCACCCGGTGACTTCGCCGGCATCCGCCCGTGGAGCGGCCTGCGCCCTTGCTCGCCGGACGGCCTCCCCTACATCGGCCGCACCCGCACCTACGCCAATCTCAGCCTCGCCACCGGCCACGCCATGATGGGCCTCAGCCTCGGCCCCATCACCGGCCAGCTCATCGCGGCCATCCTTTCCGGCGAAAACCCCGCGCACGACCTCACCCTCCTCGACCCGGATCGCTACGCCTGATCCCCGCGCCGCTTGCGCTTTGCGAGCGGCTTCGGCTTTTCTCCACGCGTGCAAATCCAACGGCGACGTTTCGAGCACGCCGAGATGGCGGCGCTATTTTTCCTCAATGCCGCTGCAATCGGCATGTGGAACGTGCCGCTCGGCAATGTGCTCAAGGCGCACGGCTACGCGGCGATCGTGCCCTACGCCTACGCGTGCAGCGCGGTGGCCGCGTTTATCTCGCCGATGATCTTCGGCGCGCTCGCCGATCAGCGGATTTCCCCGACGCGGCTGGTGCGGTGGCTGGCGGTGCTCACGGCCGGATTTCTGGCGCTCACCTTTTTCGGGATCGGCCAGCACTGGCGTGCGCGCTGGGTGCTCGCGGCGCTGCAGGTGCAGTCGGTCTGCGCGGCCCCGATCTTCGGACTGGCGACAGCCATCGTGATGGCGAGGCTGCGCGATCCGTCGCGGGAATTTGGACCCGTGCGGGCGTGGGCCACGCTCGGGTGGCTGGTGTCGGGACTTTTCGTGAGCTGGGTGCTGATGGCGGATACCTCGGTGCTGTCCGGCTACGCGGCAGCAGGGACATGGCTGCTCAGCGCCGCGTCCACGCTACTCCTGCCGGAGGTGCCGCCTTTGGAAATCAAGGAGCGGCGGACGTGGCGCGATGTCTTTGGCCTGGAGGCGCTGGAGCTGTTCGCGCACCGCGATCACCGCGTGGTCTTCCTCACGGCCGCGCTTTTCAACATCCCGATGGCGGCATTCTATCCCTACACGCCGATGCACCTGCGCGACCTTGGCGTGGACCACGCGGCGGCGGCAATGTCGCTCGGCCAGGTCAGCGAATTCATCGCGATGTTCGCTCTCGCCACGCTCCTCGCGCGCGTGCGCCTGAAGTGGGTCTTTCTCGGCGGCATCGGCTTCGGCGTTTTGCGCTACGCCCTCTGCGCGCTGGATGCGCGCGGGTGGCTGCTCACGGGCGTGGCGCTGCACGGCTTTGCATTCACGCTCTATTTCATCACCACGCAGATCTATCTGGAGCAGCGCGTTGCCAGCCACCTGCGGGCGCGCGCGCAGGCGCTGCTCTCGGTCATGGTCGGCGGCTTTGGAAACCTCATCGGCTTCATTGGCAACGGCTGGTGGAAAGGCGTGAACACCTCCGGCGAGCACACGCGCTGGCCGGCCTTCTGGCTCGGCCTCACGCTCGTTATGCTCGCGGTCTTCGTCTTCTTCGCTGCCAGCTACCGCGGCCAGCCGCGGCCGGACGCCGGCGACCGGAGCGGCGGCTGAGCGCGCTGGACTTTCCCACGCGCCTCGGCGTGCATTGCCCGCCATGTTCTCCCGCTTCCTCGCTCTCGCCGCCGCCGCGCTTCTTTCCACGCTCCCCGCTTTCGCCCAAGGCACGAAGGCCGACTACGAGCGCGCTCAGTCGCTCGGCAGGCGCACGGAAAACAAGGTCTTCCGCGCGAAGGTCACACCGCACTGGCTGCCGGACGGGAACGCTTTCTGGTATCGCGTGGAGACCGGGCCGGGGACACGCGAGGTCGTGCATGTGGATGCCGTGACAGGCACGCGCACCGTCGTGGCCGATCCCTCGAAAATCCCCGGCGCCAATGTGGGGGACGCAGCGCGCATCGCGGACGACGGCCAGCCGCACGCGAGCACGAATGGCGGCGATGGCACGACTCTCACGATCACGAACAAGACCGCTGGCGACGTGCGGCTTTTCTGGCTCGATACGGGCGGAGGCCGCAAGCCCTACGGCGAGGTGAAAGCGGGCGCGTCATCGAAGCAGAACACCTACGCCGGACACGTGTGGCTCGTGGAAGACGACGGCGGGAAAACGCTCGGCGTCTTCACCGCGCAGGACGGCGGCGGCGAGGCGGTGGTGGACGGCACGCGGACAGCGCCAAAGCCGCCGGAAAAAAAGCCAAAAGCGCCGGCACCTGACGCACCAAAGACGGACCGGACGTGGAAGCCATTCATCAAGGATTTCAACGTGTGGGTGAGGCACCGCGACACCGGCGAGGAGGTGCAGCTTTCGCGCGACGGCACGGCGGCGGACGCATATCGCGAGCCGCTGCGCCTTTCGCCGGACGGCACGAAGCTCGCCGCGATGCAGGTGCAGCCGGCGCAGGAACACAAGGTCTGGCTCGTCGAGTCGTCGCCAGCGGATCAAGTCCAGCCCAAGCTCCTGAGCTACGACTACCTGAAGCCAGGCGACAAAATCGCCCGCGAGCGCCCGCGCCTCTTCGACCTCGCGCAGCGCCGCGCGATCCCGGTGAAGGACGATCTTTTCGCGAATCCGTGGGACATCTCCGACCTGCGCTGGCTACCCGACGGTAAGCGCTTCGCCTTTCGCTACAACCAGCGCGGCCACCAGGCGCTTCGCGTGATCGCAGTGGACGCCACGACCGGCGAGGCGCGCGCGCTCGTGGATGAAAAGAGCCCGACTTTCATCGACTACTCGCAGAAGACGTACATCGAGTGGCTGGACAAAACCGACGAGCTGATCTGGGCGAGCGAGCGCGACGGCTGGAACCATCTCTATCTCTACGACACGCGCACCGGCGCGGTGAAAAACCAGATCACGCGCGGCCCGTGGGTCATGCGCGGCGTCGTGCGCGTGGATGCGGAGCGTCGTCAGGTTTGGTTTCGCGCGCTCGGCATCCGCGCCGGGCAGGACCCATATCACACGCATCTCGCGCGGGTGAATTTCGACGGCACCGGGCTGGCCGTGCTGACCGAGGGCGACGGCACTCACAAGTGGGAGTTCTCGCCGGATGGCCGGTTCTTCACGGACTCGTGGTCGCGCGTGGATCAGCCGCCGGTCACCGAGCTGCGCCGCTCGGAGGATGGGAAGCTCGTCTGCCTTTTGGAAAAGGCGGACGCGAATGCGCTCGTCGCCGCGGGCTGGCGGATGCCGCAGCGTTTCACGGCGAAGGGGCGCGACGGGAAGACGGACATCTTCGGGCTCATCGTGCGCCCGGCGACCTTCGATCCAGCGAAGAAATATCCCGTGATCGAGAAAATCTACGCCGGGCCGCATGACTTCTTCGTGCCGAAGGAATGGGGCCGGCAGACGCAGGCGCACGAGTTGGCGGAGCTGGGATTCATCGTCGTGCAGATCGACGGGATGGGCACAAACTGGCGGTCGCGCGCCTTTCACGATGTGGCGTGGAAAAACGTGGCCGACGCCGGGCTGCCGGACCGCATCGCGTGGATGCGCGCGGCGGCGGCGCAGCACCCGGAGATGGACATCACGCGCGTCGGCATCTTCGGCGGCAGCGCGGGCGGGCAGACCGCGCTCGGGGCGCTGCTCTTCCACG
This sequence comes from Chthoniobacter sp., assembly GCA_031411535.1. Classification (GTDB taxonomy): domain Bacteria; phylum Verrucomicrobiota; class Verrucomicrobiia; order Chthoniobacterales; family Chthoniobacteraceae; genus Chthoniobacter. Next base: position 5,120 of record JANOBH010000143.1, read on the forward strand.
GCGATTTCTACAAGGCCGCCGCCGCGGACTGCGGCTGCCACGACAACCGCATGGACAAGATCTGGTGGAACGAGGCGTGGATGGGTTGGCCCGTCGGCCCGGAATACGCCGCGAATTCCAACGTGGTGAACGCGGGCAAACTCACCGGCAAGCTGCTGCTGACCGTCGGCGAACTGGATCACAACGTCGATCCCGCCTCGACGATGCAGGTCGTCAACGCGCTCGTGAAAGCGGACAAGGATTTCGAGCTGCTCATCCTGCCGGGCCGCGATCACGGCGCGGGCGAGTCTCCCTACGCCGCGCGCCGGCGGCAGGATTTTTTCGTCCGCAGCCTGCTCGGCGCGGAGCCGCGGCGGTGACGCGGAACGTAGGCGGCTCTTCCCAGAGCCGCATCTGCTGACTGCGGGACTAGGAAGTCCCGCCCACGCTGCCCGCCAACTCTTTGCGAAGCTCCGCGCTGCGCTCGATCGTCTGCGTGAGGAGCGTGGGCACCGTGGGCAGCGCGCGGGCGCGGATGTAGATCTGGTAGCTGAAAAGCCCTTTGCTCAACCCGATGAAAAGTTCGTTCAGCGAGACAAGCATCCGGCCAAGCGGATTGTTGCCGAGCGCCTTTGGAAATGGCGCCGGGATGCCTCGGACTTCGAGGACTTTGTAGCCCGTCTGGTCAAAGAGTTCGCGCAGCGACGCGAACGTGAACAGCCGCGTGTGGGTGCGGTCGAGAATGCCTTTTCGGCCGTAGTTGAAATTGCCGAGCAGCAGCATGAAGCGCGTGATCGCGAAGCCAATGTTCGCCGTCGTCAGCACGATCTCCGGGCGCTTGTTCACGGCGGCGATGCGGAGCTTTTCCATGAAGACCTCGGGATCCTTGAGGTGCTCGATCACGTCGAGCATGAAGATCTGGTCGAAGTCCGAGACGCTCACCGGAAACTCGCCGCCGTCCATGTCCCAGCGCTTGAACTCGATCTTCGGGTTGTCGGACTTCTCCCGGATGTACTGGTCCACGCCGGTCACGTGCGCCGCCTTTTCCGCGAGATGCTCTGCCACGTAGCCCTGCCCGCAGCCGATGTCCAGAATGCGCGCACCCGGCTGCACAGAATCGATCGCAAACGTGTGCGACGACGCGAAGCCCATCTTCAAATCGTAGGTCAGCTCGATCTGCCCCACGTCGAACTTGCGATCGAAGAGCAGGTTCATCTCGTGGAACTTCGCGCGGAGCATCGTCTTGAAGATGTCCCACGCGTATTTCATCCCGTTCACATGGCAGATTTCGTCGCCGTAGAAGGTCGGGATCGGGATCTCCCGGATCGTGATCCCTGCGAAATGGAGCTGCACGATGATGTCCGTGTCGAAGTGAAAGTCGTTCGAGTTGCGCTCGAAAGGGATTCGCTTCAGCGCCTTGGTGGCGTAGAGCCGGTAGCCGCTGTGAAACTCGCTCAGGCTCGTGCCGAGCAGCGTGTTTTGAAAGGTGGTGAGCACCTGGTTGCCGACCCATTTGTAGAGCGGCATGCCGCCTTTCAGCGCGTCGTGCTTGTGGATCATCCGCGAGCCGAAGACCGCGTCGGCGTCGTCCTTGAAAAACGGCTCCAGCAGCGCGGGCAGCTTCTCCGGCGCATACTGGCCGTCGCCGTGGAGCAGCGCCACGACATCAAAGCCGTGGTCGATCGCGTAGCGGTAGCCGAGCTTCTGGTTGCCGCCGTAGCCCTGGTTCTCCGGGTTGCGCAGGATCGTGATTTTGAAATCGCTCGCGGCATCCTCGCGCTTGAGTCCGGTCGCAAAGGTCGCGTCCTTCGACGAGTCGTCGATGATGAGCACTTCCACGTTGCGCGTATGCAGTTCGGCCGGGATGCGGTCGAGTACGCTGTTGATGGTCTTCTCGGCGTTGTAGGCGACGATGAAGATGAGGACGCGTTTGCCTGAGAAATCGATCACGGCGCGCACGGTAGCAAAGATCGTTCCCGCGTCGAGCGCCCTCCTCTGGACATCCGGCCGGATGCCGGAAAAAGGCGGACGCCTTTCGTCAGTAAACGGTCCGAATCGCCCCCGCGAGCGCGTCCGCGAGCCGCTGGCGGTGTGTGGCCGAGCCGGCGATGCGCCCCCCTTCGGCTCGGTTGGTGAGGAAGCCACACTCGACGAGCACGGCCGGGATGCGCGTATTCCGCAGCACGTAAAAGCCGCGCGCCCGCACATAGCGGTTCTCGGTGCCTGCCGCCCGGACGACCCGTGAGTGGACGGCCGCAGCCAGCCGTCCGCTCTGCCGGGAGTAGTAGTACGTCTCGATCCCGTTGGCGCCTTCGCGCGTGGCGGAGTTGAAGTGGATGCTCACGAAAACGGCGTTGCGCTGCGAATTGGCGATGCCGCAGCGCGCGCCGAGGCTCACGAAGTAATCCCCGCGCCGCGTCATCACCGTGCGATAGCCCGCGGCCCGCAGCCGCGCCTCCAGCCGCTTTGCCACGTCGAGCGTGTAGATTTTCTCTGAGTAGCGGTCGCCCGGCACGCCGCCGCGGTCATGCCCGCCGTGTCCGGCGTCGATCACCACAGTGGGCAGCGCCCACGCCGACGAAGCAGATAAACACAGCGCGGCAAGGAGCAGCGCGAGGAGGTGAACGGTCTTTTTCATGGCTTGCCGCGCGAGAGACTTTGGAAACGGCGGGCGGATGGCGAGAGGAAAGTTTCCCGCGCGCGCCCGCTTCGCGGCGTTGCAGGGCGGGCGTGTTCCGACGTTAATGCGCACGCCGTTTTCCTCCGCATGAAAATCCCCGCCGCTCTCCGCACTTCCGTGCTGCTCCTCGCGCTCACGCTCTGCGCATCCGCGCAAAAAATGCAGACGCCCGCAGGCGAGGCGCCGGGGCCGTGGCTGCTCGGGACCATCGGCGTGGGGAAAGGCGAAGACGGCAAGACGCCGAAGACGACGGCGCTCAAGGGGCTCGCGATCAAGGTGGGCGAGCACGGCGAGGCGGCGGTCTGCTACGACCTCGATCTCTGCCGCATGGCCGGCGCGTGGACGGGGAAATTCACCACGCCGATGAACCTCATGTCGCGCGGCGAATACCCGACGGCGATGGGAGAGGTGGCATTCACGACGGAGGCGGCCCCCGGCTTTCCATCACGCGGCACCAACCGGCCAGATCCTCGTCCAGTTCCATTCGGTCCGCTGCCGATGGGGCAGGCGCGTTTCAAGGGATTTTACGTGAACGGAAGCAAAGTCATCGTCCAGTGGGACGTTCAGGGTGCCGAAGTTCTGGAAATGCCTGACTATAAGAACGGCCGCTTTGTCCGCCTCATGGAGGTGGCGGACAAGAATACGGCGGCGGTTCAGATCGAGGGATGTGACCTCGAAATGAGGAACTCGGAAACGCTTCGACGCATGAGCAAAGGCGGCCCCGCCCGCTGGCCTGAGACCGTGACTACGCAGGGCGAAGTCTCCGCCGACACCGCCAGCGCCTACGTCGTGGACACGATCAAGCTGCCGGACCCGAATCCATGGAACGCGCCGATGTTTCTCGGCGGGCTAGATTTTTTCCCCGACGGACGCGCGGCGGTCTGCACGTTTCATGGCGATGTCTTCATCGTCTCGGGGATCGACGCGAAGCTGGAGAAGGTGGTGTGGAAACGCTTTGCCAGCGGGCTCTACCACGCGCTCGGACTGAAGGTCGTGAACGGCGAAATCTACGTGACGTGCCGCGACGGCATCTGGCGGCTGAAGGATTTGAACAACGACGGCGAGTGCGATTTCTACGAGGCCTTCAACCACGATGTGATGGTGACGAAGAGCTTCCACGAATTCGTTTTCGACCTCCAGACCGACCCGGCGGGCAATTTCTATTTCGCCAAAGCCGGCCCTGTGAAAAACGGCGGGCGCGGCTTCGATGAAATCTGCGCGCACCACGGGAGCATGTTCCGCGTTTCGCCAGACGGGAAAAAGTTCGATGTCGTGGCGACGGGCTTTCGCGCGCCGAACGGCATCGGCTGCGGCCCGCACGGCGAGCTGACGAGCGGCGACAACGAAGGCACCTGGACGCCCGCCTGCAAAATCAACTGGATCACGCCCGGCGGCTTCTACGGCGTGGTCCCGCTCGCGCATCGCGACCCGCCGCCGACCGACTACGACCGCCCGCTCTGCTGGCTGCCAAAGCGCGTGGACAACTCCGGCGGCGCTCAGGTCTGGGTGACGGGCGACAAGTGGGGGCCGTGGCGCGACCAGCTCCTGCACCTCAGCTACGGCACCTGCTCGCTATTCGGCGTGATGCGCGAGGAAGTGGGCCGCGCAGGAGCGCAGCCCTCCGTGCAGGGCGGCGTCACCCGCTTTCCGGTGAACTTCCAAAGCGGCACGATGCGCGCGCGTTTCAATCCCGCCGACGGCCAGCTCTACATCGCCGGCCTGCGCGGCTGGCAGACGACGGGCGTGAAAAACGGCGCGCTCCAGCGCGTGCGCTACACCGGCGCGCCGGTGCGCATGCCGATCGGCCTGCACGCCACGAAGCGCGGCGTGCGCATTGACTTCACCTGTGCGCTCGACGCCGCGAGCGCGGGCGACCCGCAAAACTGGAACGTCGAGGTCTGGAATTACCTTTGGTCCAGCGCCTACGGCTCGCCGGAGCTTTCCACGCTCACTGCCGCGGATCAGCCCACCGAGCTGGGAAAGGACGGCGCGCAGCAGTTCACCAACGCGCAGCTCGGCCAGAAGAAGCACGACCCGCTGACGGTGAAAAGCGCCACGCTTTCCGCCGACAAAAAATCCGTCCTCCTCGAAATCCCCGACATCAAGCCGGTGATGCAGATGCAGATCAAATTCACCGTCAAATCCGCCGACGGCGCGGACCTGCGCAGCGAGATCATCAACACGATCCACGCCCTCGGCGAATAGCCTCCCGCACCATGATCATCCCCTACCGAGTCGGCACGCTGACCATGCGCTCGCCGTGGGCGAACCTCGCGCTGCTCGCCATCAACGTCGTGATGTTTGTCCTCACCATGAGCGGCGCGCTGTCGGACGAGTTGCTCGGCAATCTCGTGCTTTCCGACTGGTCGCCGCTCGGCTTTGTCGGCCACCAGTTTCTCCACGCGGGCATTTTCCATCTCGCGGGAAACATGATCCTGCTCTGGGTCTTCGGGAATGCGCTCAGCGGCATCATGCACGACGTGGATTACGTCCTCTCCTACCTCGCCATGGGAGTGCTCGCGGGAGCGCTGCACCTCGTCGTGGACGGTGCGCCGGTCGTCGGTGCGAGCGGCGCGATCTCGGGGCTGATGGGCCTCTTTCTCGCCGTGTATCCGAAGAACGAAGTCTCGTGCTTCTACTGGATCATGCGCTTCGGAACCTTCGACGTGAAAGGCTACCTGCTCATCATCGGCTGGTTTGCGTGGGATCTGATCTCCGCGGTGCGCGGCGTGCCGGGCATCGCGTGCTGGGCGCATGTCGGCGGCATGCTCGCGGGTTTCGGCATCGGCGTGGTGCTGTTGAAAGTGGGGCGCATCCACATCGGCGATTACGACAATCCGACGGTGCTGGATCTCATGTCCCGCGCACGCGACTGACGCGCCCCGATGACCCAAGCGCTCGGCGACGCCGCCCGTTTTTTCCTGCACCAGGTCGCCGCGCTGCTCGCGCCGGTGGGCTTTGTGTGGGGCGCGCTGATCGTGCTGGCCGTCGTGCTTTGGCGGCGGAAGCAGCGCGGCCCGGCGCTCGTGGCGGCGGCGCTGGCCGGCTTCATCACGATCATCGGCAGCACCAGCGTCCCCGACCGGCTGCTCGCCTCGCTGGAGCGGCCTTATGCGGGCGGGAAGCCCGGCGAACTTCCCGCGGCGGACGCAGTGGTGCTGCTCGGCGGCGGCGCGCAGGCTTCACGCTACGAGGTGGCCGGCGTGCATCTCTCCCCGGCGGGCGACCGTCTCGTCATGGCAGCGGAGCTGATGCGGCTCGGCAAAGCGCCGGTGCTGCTCCTCGGAGGGGCGTGGGGACAGCTCGACGGACGCGAGATGCCCGAATCCGCGATCACGCGCGACCTGCTCACACGCTGGGGTGTTTCACCAGACGCGATGACCCCGCTCGGCAACAACGGCGACACGCACGACGAGGCGCTCAAGGTGCGTGAACTCGCCGCCGCGCGCGGCGTGCGCCGCATCCTGCTCGTCACCTCGGCCAATCACATGCGGCGCGCGGCGGCGACCTTCCGGCATCTGGGCATCGACGTCACGCCAGCGCCGTGCAATTTCCTCACGAGAGTCGCCACGGATGAACCGCCCTTTGCCATCCGGATTCCCGGCTCCGAGGGTTTCGTGAAGACGGGCATCTGGCTGCACGAGGAGATCGGCTGGCTGATGTACTGGCGCCGCGGTTGGCTCGCGCCTCCAAAGCCTGGCGCTCCACAAAGCGAATGACGCCCGCTAGTGAATCGCCGGCTCGGGCGTGGGTGCGGTGCCTTCGAGAAAGCGGAAGTCGCAGCCCTCGTCGGCCTGCGTGACCTCGTTCAGGAAAAGCGAGAGGTAGCCGCGGGCGATGGGCCGCGGAGCCTGTGCCCATGCGGCTCGCCGGGCGACCAGTTCCTCATCGGGCACCTCCAGCGTCAGCGTGCGCGCGGCCACGTCGAGCGCGATGCGGTCGCCGTCGCGCACCAGCGCGAGCGGGCCGCCAATGGCGCTCTCCGGCGCGATGTGCAGCACGCACGCGCCGTAGCTCGTGCCGCTCATCCGCGCGTCCGAGATGCGCAGGAGGTCGCGCACGCCGGCTTCGAGCAGCTTCTGTGGCAGTGGCAACATGCCCCACTCGGGCATGCCGGGCGCGCCGATCGGGCCGGCGCTTTGCAGCACCATCACGGTGTCCGCGGTGAAAGGGAGCGCGGGATCATCCAGCCGCGCCGCGAGGTCGTCGTAGTCGCGGAAGACAATCGCGGGCCCGCTGTGCCGAAGAAAGCGCGGCTCCATCGCCGCGTGCTTGATGACCGCGCCGCGCGGACAAAGATTCCCGCGCAGAATGGCCGTGCCACCTTCCTCGGAAAGCGCGTTGGCGAACGGGCGGATCACCTCCGCGTTGAAGATTTCAGCACCCTCCAGATTCTCGCCGAGTGTGCGCCCATTCACAGTCATCGCGCCGCCATCCAATCCCGGAGAGACGCGCTCCCACGCGTTCCCATCTCCCGCTGGCTGCACCGCACCGTCCTCCGCCTCCGCCCGCGTAGAATCAGGGACGCGCGGGAGCGCGTCCCTCCGGGGCAATTGCGCGAGCAGCGCGCGCAGGCCGCCGGCGAAATAGAAATCCTCCATCAGAAACCGCCCCGCCGGCCGCAGGTCCGCGAGCCGCGGCGTGATGCGCGAGATTTCGTCGAAGCGCTCCAGCGGGAGCTTCACGCCCGCGCGGCCGGCCATCGCCACGAGATGCACGATCGCATTCGTCGAGCCGCCCACCGCCATGTCGGCGACGATCGCATTGTCGAAACTCTCCGCCGTCAGAAAGCGCGACGGCCGCAGATCGGCCCACACGTTTTCCACGATCTGCCGCCCGCTCTGCGCGGCCATGCGCCAGTGCTCCATGTCGTTCGCAGGGATGGA
>JANOBH010000144.1:0-2005 GCA_031411535.1 Chthoniobacter sp.
GTTGCGCCCGCCGACGACGACCAGCGTGTCGCACTCGGCGATGAGCTTCCGCAGAGCGCGCTGCCGGTTCTTCGTCGGCTGGCAGACGGTGTCGGCAAAGCGCACCTCGCTCTCCGGCCGCGCCCGGCGCAGCGCCTCGACCAGCGCCTGCACGCGCTCGATCGGCTGCGTCGTCTGCGAGATCACGCCGAACCGCTCCCGCTGCGGAAGCCGCGCGATGTCCGCCTCGCTCTCCACCACCCACGCCTCGGGAAAATCGCCGGTCAGCCCCGCGACCTCGACGTGCCCCGCCTTCCCGATGACGACGGGGAAAAAGCCGAGCCCGACCAGCACGCGCAGTTGATCATGCGCGTGGCGGACGAGCGGGCATGTCCCGTCGGCCACGCCGAACCCGGCCGCGCGCCACTCCGCGCGCTTCCGGTCCGAAGCGCCGTGCGCCGTGATCATCACCTGAGGCGTGGCGGATGAGCCGGCATCGAGCGCGCCCTCGCGCACGCCGCGCCGCGCCTGGCGCTCGCGGACGACAGGATTGTGGACGAGTTCGCCAAGGATCGTGAGCGGACCCTGCTCCGCGAGGCGCTCCGCCTGCGCGATGGCATCGCGCACGCCGAAGCAAAGACCGTAGTGTTCTGCGAGTTGGATTTTCATAGATTGGATCTTCGCTTTGCGCGGCAAAGCTTTATGGCAAAAGGAAAGGTGTTCATTGGCGCGTGGACGGGTCGCCGCCGGGGCGGCCGACTTTCAGAATCTGCTCAAGGATCGTGAGGTAGTCCTCGAACTGCTTCCGGCCTTTAGAGGTCAGCGCGTAGCTCGTCTGCGGGCGGTCGAGGATCTCCTTGGTCACGGCCACGTAGCCGCTGTCGTGCAGTGTGCGCAGGTGCGAGACGAGGTTGCCGTCGCTGAGTTCCAGCTCGGCTTTCAGGTCCTGAAACGTCCAGCTCGGGCGGGCCGCGAGGAGCGTCATAATGCCGAGGCGACCCTTTTCATGGATGAGTTTGTCGAGTTTATCGAAGTCAAACATCGGTTCACGGCGTCCCCCCGGCGTCCTTGGCTTTGCGCGGCCATGTGCAGGCGGCGTAGATGATATGGAAGAGCCCGAAGGTGCCGGCCATCCAGCGCTGACAAGCGCCCAAGGCAACCCAGTCGAGATGATCGGCATCCATGGGATCTTGCATGCTGGAGCCGCCCATCCATTCAAAGCGGGCCGCCGGCACTTGGGTGAAGGCGATTAGTCCCGCGACAAGGAAAGCCCAACCGAGCCATTCCAATGATCGCGGGGCGAAGTGGGTGGTAGCGAGCAACGCGAGTCCATAGCAGGTGATCCAGATCGGCACGATCCACTCGAACGCGATCAGGTGCTTCAGATAAGCCGAACCTAGAAAAGCGGTGAAAAATCCCGCGACCAAAAAACTTGGGGCCAGCGCCCTCAAAGCCACCCTCATCCCGGAGGAAATGAACTTTTCCCCTCTCCGCTGAGCGCCGCGATACAGGAAAACTGCGTTGCTCAAACCGGCGAGCGCGAGAACCGCCAACCACAGCGCCGCAAACTGCCAAAGCTCGACTTCCTGGGAAATCTCATCGCTGAAGATGTTTCCAAAGACGAACGCTGCGCCAACCGCCAGCACGCCACCCACTGCCGCGGCCTCCGCGGAGATGGCGCGGTAGATCGTCGCCTTTTCGATGAGCGAGCGGATGATGCGGAGGTGTTCCTCGGCGTCGGAGCGGGTCTGCATGGTGTGGACTTTGCGCGGCAAAGCGACCTTTGCAAGGCAAAGTTTCGCCGCACGCGGGACTTTTCTCAGGCCGGCTCGGGCGCTAGCCGGGCGAAGATCGCGGGCAGGCGGCTGATGGCGGTCTCGATTTCGGCGGCGGTGGTTTCCTTGCCGAGGGAGAAGCGGACGGTGGCGCGGGCCAGCTCGGGCGCGACTCCCATCGCCAGCAGGACGTGCGACGCCATGATCGATCCGACCATGCACGCGGAGCCGCTGGAGGCGCAGATGCCGGC
>JANOBH010000145.1:0-2677 GCA_031411535.1 Chthoniobacter sp.
TTCGACGACGCCGTGCGCTACGCGCTGCGCGGCGTGCTCGTCTCGCCGGATTTCCTTTTCCGCGTGGAAGTGCCGCGCGGCCTGAACGCCTCGCCGATCAGCGACTACGAACTCGCCAGCCGCCTCTCGTATTTCCTCTGGGCGAGCATGCCGGACGACGAGCTTTTCCGCATCGCCTACGCCGGCACGCTCCGCCAGCCCGCCGTGCTGGAGGCGCAGGTAAAGCGCATGCTCCTCGATCCCAAGGCGCGCGCCTTCGCGGAGAACTTCGCGGCCCAGTGGCTGCGCACGGACGAACTCACCACCTCCGCGCAGCCCGACGCCAAACGCTTTCCCGACTACACGCCCGCCCTGCGCGACGCCATGCTCGCGGAGCCGATCGAGTTTTTTCACGCGCTGCTGCGCGAAAACGGCAGCCTGCTCCGCGTACTCGACGCCGACTACACCTACGCGAATGAACCGCTCGCCAAGCTCTACGGACTCGACGGCGTGACGGGCGACAAGTTCCAGCGCGTCGCCCTCAAGGACCGCAACCGCGGCGGCGTGGCCACCATGGGCGCCGTGCTCACGCTCACCTCGTATCCGCGACGCACCAGCCCGGTGCTGCGCGGCAAATGGATTCTCGAGCAAATCCTCGGCACGCCGCCGCCGCCGCCGCCGCCGCTCGTCGAAAGCCTGCCGACCAATGACAAGCCCAAGGACGGCATGACGCTGCGGCAGCAGCTAGAAAAGCATCGCACAAAAGCCGAGTGCGCCGGCTGCCACAAGCGCATGGACCCGCTCGGCTTCGGGCTGGAAAACTTCGACGCCATCGGCCGCTGGCGCACCGAGATCGCCGGCCAGCCGGTCGATGCCTCGGGCGAAATGGTCAGTGGCGAAAAGTTCAGCGGCCCCGCCGAGCTGAAGGCGATCCTGCTCACGCAGAAGGACGTCTTCGCGCGTAACGTGACCGAAAAAATGTACGCCTACGCGCTCAACCGCGGGATGGAGTCCTACGACCTGCCCACCGTCCGCCGCTCCGCGAAAGCACTGGCGTCCGCCGACTATCGGGTGAACACGTTGGTCCTCGAAATCGTGAAGAGCTACCCGTTCCAAAACCGCCGCGGCACCACCGCTGTCGCCACGAATCCATGAGCGCGCTCATTCCCTGTCATCCTGAGCGGAGTTCCGTCGTGGGCGAAGGCGGGACGGAACGCAGTCGAAGGACCCCGGCGGTTCGATCAAGCGCTGCACGTCATCGGACCTCCGGGGTCCTTCGACTGCGCTGCGCCCGCCTTTCCGCCTCCGCTCCGCTCAGGATGACACGGGATGAAGGTTCTTAGACGTTCCCACTTTTCCCAGACTCACCCATGAAGACCACATCCCTCTCCCGCCGCACCGTGCTCAAAGGCCTCGGAGCCACGCTCTGCCTGCCGTGGCTGGAGGCGATGCGCCCCGCCTCCGCTCTCGCCGCCGGAGCCGCCGGAGCACCCGTCCGCATGGCCGTCCTCTACATGCCGAACGGCGTCTGCCCCGGCAAATGGAACCCCACCGGCGCAGGCCGCGATTTCGAGCTTTCGCCCATCCTCTCCCCGCTCGCACCCCACAAGGACGAGGTGCTCGTCCTCCGCAATCTCTGGAACGCCGCGAGCAACACCGGCGACGGCCACTATGTGAAAACCGGCGGCTTTCTCACCGGCACCACGATCACGCGCACGACCGGCAGCGACCTCCGCAGCGGCGCGGTCTCGATGGACCAGGTCGCGGCGAAACGCGTCGGCCACATGACGCCGCTGCCGTCCCTCGAACTCGGCATCGACCCGCCCGCGACCGGCGTGGACACGAATGTCGGCTACACCCAGCTCTACGGCGCGCACATTTCCTGGAACACACCGACCACGCCGCTCGCCAAGGAGATCAATCCGCGCGCCGCCTTTGACCGCCTCTTCCGCTCGAACACCCCGGGCCGCGCCGCCGAGGCCGCGAAGGATCGCAGCGTCATCGACCTCGTCCTCGAGGACGCGAAACGGCTCCAGCAAAGGCTCGGCAAGGACGACCGCCAGAAGCTCGACGAGTATCTCGAAAGCGTCCGCGGCGTGGAGCAGCGCATCGCCTTTGACGCGAAACGGCAGACCGAAACCGCGAAAAGCGACGGCCTCGCCGAAAAAGCCATCAAGGAACTCGGCGCGCGCATCGACGCCTACTCCGACCCCGCACGCGTGAGCGAGCGCAAGGGCAACCACACCGAGCACGTCCGCATCATGCTCGACCTCATGGTGCTCGCCTTCCAGGCGGACTCCACGCGCGTCTCCACGTTCATGTTTGGCAACGCCGTCAGCGGCCGGAATTTCTCCTTCCTCGAAGGCGTGAGCGGCGGCTTCCACGAAATCTCGCACCACAAGAACTCCCCCGAGCAGATGGCGCAGTACGAGCGCATCAACCGGTGGCACTACGAGCAGTTCGCCTACATGCTCGAAAAAATGCGCGCCATCCGCGAGGGCGAGCGCTCGCTCCTCGACAACTCCATGCTCCTCCTCGGCGCCGGCATGCACGACGGCAACGCGCACGACCCGCACAAGCTCCCCATCGTCCTCGCCGGCCGCGGCGGCGGGACCATCGCCACGGGCCGGCATCTCGCCTACGAGAAAAACTCCCCGCTCACGAATCTCTACGTCTCCATGCTCAAGCGCATGGGCAC
>JANOBH010000146.1:0-2104 GCA_031411535.1 Chthoniobacter sp.
CCCCGCATGGTGGAAGCTCGCCAAGGCGGACGAGCAATGGGCGCAGTCCGTGACGCGCGCCACGCGCGCCGCCGGGCAGCATCGCATCGCCTGGGACGGGCTCGACGACGACGGCAAGCCGCTCCCGCCCGCCACGTACACACTCTTCCTCGAGGTGAACCGCGAGCACGGCACGCGCGCTTTCGAAAACGGCAAGATCGTCTGCGGAAAAACCCCGGCGAAAGGGACGATCCCCGCAGGCTCGGAGTTTGAAGCCGCTGAAATCACCTACGGGCCCGCCGGGCAGTAAACATGGACGCGCACCATCGGCGGCTGCTTTTCAAAAAATGGACGCGCTCACTCCACATCTACATCTCGATGCTTGGGCTGCTCGCCCTCATCTTTTTCTCCTTCACCGGCATCATGCTCAATCATGAGGAATGGTTCGGCTACGCCGAGCCGCGCATCGTGAAAAGGGAGGGCACACTGCCGGGTGCGACCGCGCGCGAGCCGGACAAACTCGCCCTCGTGGAGGAACTGCGGAAGCGCTTCGGCGCGACGGGCGCGTTGGATTCCTTCGAGATCGACGCGGATCGGCTCACGGTCCTCTTCCGATCCCCTGCCCGCCGCTGCGAGGCCGTGCTCTCACGGACGGACGGCCACACCGAAGTCACGCTGGAATCCCACGGCATCAGCGGCCGTCTCGCCGAACTCCACCGCGGCACCGATGCCGGCGGCGCCTGGAGGCTCATCATCGACGCCTCCGCCGTGCTCCTGCTCATCACCTCCCTCACCGGCGTCGCGCTTTGGACGCTCGTCCCAAAATGGCGGCCTCTCGGCCTCACCGCCGTCGCCGTTTCCGTGCTCATCTGCGCCGCCGTCTATTTCGCGCTGGTTCCGTAGCGCACATACCTCCGCAGCCGCACAAACGGCTTGTGACGCCCCCTCCGCGGGCAAATGCTCCGGGGCAATGCGCCGGCTCCTCATTCTCACGTTTCTTCTAATTACCTTCGGCGTACGCGCCGCGGAATCCGGTGTTTGGGAAAAATGGGACGACTGCCGGCTCGAATCGGAAAAATATTTTGACGGCGACAGCTTCCGTGTCCGGCATGGTCGCGAGAGTGCGATCGTCCGCCTTTACTTTGTCGATGCACCGGAGATCGAGAGCGCATACGGCGGGCGCGTCGCCGAACAAGCCACTTTCTATCATGTCAGCAATGCGGAGGTTCTCGCCGCGGGCCGCACGGCGAAAGAATTCACGGAGCAGTTCCTCGCGACTCCATTTCGCGTGATCACGCGCCGCCAGATCGCACCAGGAGCGAGCCGCGGAGAGCGCTACTACGCGATTGTGGAATTGAATGGCCGCCGGCTGGATGCCGCCCTGGTCGAGGCCGGGCTGGCGCGCGTGAGTGGCGAGATTCCGAATTACCCCGACGCCGCCGCAAGCCAAAGAACGGTGCAGGATCTACGCATCCGCGAGCAGAAGGCTACCGGCGCGAAAAGGGGTCTCTGGGCGCATTCGAGCGGGCGCGCGGAAGAGGTCACCGAACAGGTTGGCAGCGCAGTGAAAGCAGGCTTTGGAAAGGTCGTGGACAAGGCCGTGAGCAAAGTCAAAAGCACGATTTCCGGCAACAAAGGGACGGACACTCGGATCAACCCGAATACCGCCACGATCGCGGAACTCGAAGGACTTCCTGGCATCGGCCCGAAGACCGCCGAAGCCATCATTCAGGCGCGTCCCATCAAAAGCATTGAGGCATTTGCAATGATCCGCGGCATCGGCCCCAAGAAATTGGAGGCATTGCGCGAACTTGTTCGCTTCGAGTGAACCTCAGCGCTTCCCTGCGTCTCCAAAGAGGCAACGCGCACTACGTCAATACCGTCACGGCGAGCGCCCTCCTTGCAGAGGCCGGACGCGCACGGCTACCCTCCACGCCGCATGAACCGCATCCTCGTCCTCTACGACTCCGCCTCCGGCAATGTTGCAAAGATGGCGCGGCTCGTCGGCGAAGGCGCAGCCTTGATCCCCGGCACGGAGGTCCGCGTGCGCTCGCTCGATGACGCCAGCGCCGACGACGTGCTGTGGTGCGATGGCATCGCAGTCGGCAGCCCGACAAACATGGGC
>JANOBH010000147.1:0-4100 GCA_031411535.1 Chthoniobacter sp.
CTTCAACGGGGATACGAATGCCGACCTCGCTGGGACCGCGGGCAGCGGCGCGCCGAATCCCATCACTCCGACCGAGACGGTGTCGTTTGTCATGAGGTTCACGCAATCGGCGGCTAGCGCCACGGTATGGATGGATCCAAATCTGTCGCTGTCGGAAGGGGCGCAGGACGTCGGACTGACCAGTCTCCTCACGCCGAGCACCAGCAATCTCACATTCGATCGCATCCTCGTTCGCGCCGGGAACACCACGGGTTCCGCGACATTCTCCGACATCGTCATTCGCACCGATTCGCCGTTCGTGCCTGAGCCTGCAAGCGCCACGCTACTGGCCCTCGCCGGCTCTGCGCTGCTACTTCGCCGTCCCGCTCGTCGCTAATCGGGCCGCGCTGATTGCGTCGCCGGCGCCCGATGGCGCGGGAGCGAACATCCGGGGATCAGTCTTCCCCCGGCATCGCCCAAAACTGCCTCGCCGCCTCGCGCCAGTCGCGATCCTGCACGGCGCGGTGCGCCTCGCCCGCCATCGCCTGCCGCTGCGCCGGGTCGTGCGCGAGCTTTTCCACATGCGCCGTGAAGTCCGCCACATCCAGCGCCCGCGTGATGTAGCCGGTCGTGCCATGCGCGATGAGATCGCGCGGCCCGCCCTGGTCCGAAACCACGCACGGCACGCCGCTAGCGAGCGCTTCCAGGATGACGTTGCCGAATGTGTCCGTGGTGCTCGGGAAAAGGAACACATCCGCGCTGGCAAAGGCGCGGGCGAGATCGAGCCCCGCGAGCACTCCGGTGAAAACCGCATCGGGAAGGAGTTGCTGGAGCTCTTTCAAGTGCGGGCCGTCGCCGACGAAGGCGAGCGCCAGCGGAGAAGGCGAAAGGCGAAAGGCGGCCGGCGAAAATAAAGATGGCGCGCTGGGCGCGGAAGGAGAGGAGTCGTCCGACGCTTGAGATCTCTCGTCCGTATTTCCGCCATCGCTTTCCGCCTTTCGCCTTTCGCCTTTCATCCGTTCCCACATCCCCGCGATCACGTCCAAATCCTTCTCCTTCGACACCCGGCCGACGTAGAGCAGCACCGTTGCCCCGACCGGCACGCCGCGCTTTTGCCAGAACTCCGGGTCGCGGCGCGAGGGGTGGAAGAGCGTGGTGTCGAGCCCGCGCGGGAGGATGCGGATGCGGTCCGCCGCGATGCCGCGGTCGGTCCACGCGCGGCGGTAGCCCTCGCTGTTCACGTAGAGCACGTCGAGCTGCTCGTAGAACCACTTCATGAAATTCCACGTCAGCGTTTCGAGGAACTTGTCGTCCGTCAGGATGCGGACGTACTGCGGAAAATCTGTGTGGTAGATGCCGCTCGTCCGCAGGCCGAGCGTCTTCCCGGCGAGCAGCGCGGTGATGCCGATGGGGCCGGGCGTCGAGATGATCAGCTCGGTGAAACCTTCGCGCTGGATGAAGTCGATCATCTGCAGGATGGGCGGGAAGCTCAGCTTCTGCAGCTCGTACTCGGGCAGCTCGAACTCGCCGACGGGCGCGAAGTTTTTGATCGGGATGCCGGTGATCGTGATCGTCGAGCGCGAGGTGACGACCGTGATGTCGTGCCCCTCCGCCACGCACGCGGCGGTGAGCTTGCGGATCGTGTTCGCCACGCCGTTCACGTCCTCCAGCGTGTCCGTGAACCACGCGCGCTTGCGGTTCGCCAGCAGCGCGGGCGGGCGGCCCGTGAGTTCGCGTCCGATTTCGCCCAGCCAGCGCCGATCCGGCGCCTGGCTGCGAAAGGCGTAGAAGTAAGGCGCGAGCGGGGCGAGCACGGGCACGAGCACGCTGATCTCGCGGATCGCCTCGATGATGTTTCCGTCCGAGAGCTGCTTCACGAAGGTCGTGAAGAAGCGGAACGCGAGCTGGTTGACGAAGAAGTTTGCGATGACGAATGCGCGCCGCTCCGGTTCGGTGATTCCCTCGGTTTCACGCGCGAGCCGTTTCTTCATCGCGCCGCCGCTGAAGGTCGCGGCGAACTGTTTCCACAGCGACGCGTTCGCCGGCTTCGCCAGCTCGAAAATCTTCCCGCTCGCGATGCCCTCGGCCACGAACCCGAGCTTGTCCGCCCACGAAAACTCCGTCGGATCCTCGCCCTCCATGAATCGCGAGAAAGCCTTCCCGACAAAGCTCGAACTCTTGGCGCCGGCCACCTTCGCGCCGGCGAACTGCCGCAGGTTGCTGTAAAGGCTGTGCGACAGCGCCAGCGGCGTGCCGCCCGTTCCGCGCAGCGTGCATCGGCCTTCGCGGATGGCGGCGAGAAAATCCGCGACGGTTTCCCCGTCCGGCGTTTCCGTGAAAGCGGATGCGGGAAAGATGCCGCCGTGGTCGTCCGAGCCGGCGGTGAAAACCTTGCGCCACGGTTCCGCGTGAGTCGCGGCAATGCCGTGCCGGTTCGCCAGCTCGTCTAGTTTCTCCGGCGTGAGCGCGCCGAGGATTTCCCGCGCGACGCCGCTGAGCAGCGCGTGCCGGTGTCCGTTCAGTCCCTCGAAATGTTTGAACAGCAGCACCAGCTTTTCGACATGCGCGAGGCTGAGGCGGTCATCGACCCGGTAGAGCGGATGCGCCACCGCGTGCGCGAGGTTTTGCGCCGCGAGATACCGCTGGAGGTCGAAGATGTTTTCCCGCTCGCCCATCAGATCCCGGTGCTGCGCCTCGGTGATTCCCCACACGAGCACATGCACCTCGCAGCGGTCGTCTGGGAAGCGCGTGCTCACCTGCTCGCTGATGAATACGCCCGGCCGGCCTGCGATTTCGAGGCAGCCTTCGATGCGGTTGTGGTCGGTGATGGTGACGAGGTCCATCCCGCGATCCCGCAGCTTTTCGTACAGCGCGTGCGGCTCGGAGTAGCTGTCCGGCAGCCCCACGCGGCGGAAGAGCCATTCCGGCGCGCGCTCGCTGTGGCGGGAGTGGAGGTGGAGGTCGGCTTTCATGAAAAATCTTCCTCTTCCTCTTAAGCTTCCTCTTCGCCTAGTGGAGGAAGATTAAGAGGAAGAGTGAGAGGCACGCTGTCGCGTGAGCCATGCGTGATAGGTGAGCGGCTCGCGGTCGGCAAGGACGCGGGCGATGAGTTCACGGATCTGTTTCCAAATCCTCGCATGCCGGAGATCGGCAGGATGGATGGAAATGCGGAGCAGGGGATTCGAGGCGAGCCGGCGCGCAAGCAGCGCATTCCACGCGAGGCTGACCTGCCGCCGCCACGCGCTGCGCACGCTCCAGACGAGCGACTGCGATTGGAAAACCCGCCCGCTTTGCAGGTCGGTCACGCTCCCGAGGCGCGTGGTGTAGGCGCAGCCCAGCGCGCGCAGCGCCGCCTCGGCCTCCGCGCTGAGCAGCCACGCCGGTGCGATGAAGCCCGCCGGCTCGACGCCGAGCCGCCGGAAATCCGCGCGCGCCTTTTCCACCAGCGCCGCCGCCGCCGCGCGGTCGAGATCGTAAAACTCGCCCTCGTCCGCCGTGTAAATGCGCGTGGTCAGCTTCGCGCCCACGCTCTCGCCATCCCGCCGCGCGCGCTGGTGATGGTAGCCGTGCATGACCAACTCATGCCCCGCTGCTGCCTGCGCACGCAGCCATCCGCTGTACGCCGCGTCCGCGAGAAAATGCCCGCGTCGGTGATGATCCGGGATGACGAGCAGCGAGCAGCGCGGCACGTCGAGCGCGGCCAGTTCGGTGAGGATTTCCACGCACGCCGGCTGCGTCTGCGGCGAGACGTCGTGCAGCGAGACGACCAGCGCACGCCCGCTCATCGTGCGCGTGCCGCACGCGGGCGGCGGGAGGTTCGGGTGGAAAGCGGGGCGTCGGTCACAGTCGCGTCACGTTGGCAAAACCGCCGCGCTTCATCCACCCCGATCGCTGCGACTCATCGCGGGGCGGCGAGGGCCTTTTCGAGCGCTGAGATTGTCTCGCGGCTGTCCTTGTTTAGCCCGGCCTGCTGGAAGACGACTTCGCCCTCGGCGTTGAGGACGGTGATGACGTTCGAGTGCGAGAACTGCCCGCGCGCGTCGCGCTGGTAGTTGACGCCGAGCAAGGCGGCGAGTTCGCGGACATCGTCCTCGCGGCCGCGGAGCAGCGTCCAGTTTGCC
>JANOBH010000148.1:0-1540 GCA_031411535.1 Chthoniobacter sp.
GTTCCTCTACTCGTGGCTCCACCTCAGCGGCTACGCCTCGGTCGATCTCGATCAGGTGAAAAAATTCCGCGCCCTCCGCTCGCACACGCCCGGACATCCGGAGTCGTTTGAAACCGCGGGCGTCGAGGCCACCACCGGCCCGCTCGGCCAGGGCGTCGCCAATGCCGTCGGCTTCGCCGTTTCCCAGAAGATGGCCGCCGCGAAATACAACACCGCCGAGCACCCCATTTTCGACAACCACGTCATCGCCCTCGCCGGCGACGGCTGCATGCAGGAAGGCGTCGCCATGGAGGCCATCGCCTTCGCCGGCCACTTCAAACTCGATAACCTCATCCTCATTTACGATTCCAACGACGTCACCCTCGACGCCATGGCCTGCGAGTCGCAAAGCGAAAACGCCGCCAAGCGTTTCGGCGCAATCGAGTGGGGCGTGCAGACCATCGACGGCCACGACATGCCCGCCTTCCTCGACGCGTTTGAAAAAGCCAAGTCCGCCACCGGCAAGCCGCAGATCATCATCGCGCGGACGCTCATCGGCAAAGGCATCCCCGAGGTCGCCGGCACCGCCAAAGCCCACGGCGAAGGCGGCGCGAAGTTCATCGACGGCGCGCGCAAGGCCCTCGGCCTCCCCGAGTCCGAGCACTTCTTCGTCAGCAAGGAGACGCGCGCCTATTTCATCGAGCACGGCAATGATCTCACCGCGAAATACGACGCGTGGAACGCCACCTTCGCCGCATGGCAGACCGCGAACCCCGCGCTCGCCAAGGAGCTGAACGCCGCCCTCAAAAACGAAGTCCCCGCCGACCTCCTCAGCCGCATCCCGGAGTTTCCCGCCGACGCGAAAATCGCCACGCGCAAAGCCGGCAGCGATGTCCTCCAGCCCGTCGCCGCGGCAGTCCCGAATCTCATCGGCGGCAGCGCCGACCTCTACGGCTCCACGCTCAACTACATCAATTCGAGCAAGGATTTTAACGCGACCAACCACACCGGCCGCAACATCCGCTTCGGCATCCGGGAGCACGGCATGTGCGGCATCATGAACGGCATCGCCTACGACGGACTCTTCCGTGCGAGCGGCGCCACGTTCCTCGTCTTCGCCGACTACTGCCGCGCGTCCATCCGCCTCGCTGCACTGTCCGGCCTCGGCACCGTTTACATCTTCACCCACGACTCCGTCGGCGTCGGCGAGGACGGCCCCACCCACCAGCCCGTCGAGACCGTCAGCGGCCTCCGCGTCATCCCGAATCTCGACGTCATCCGCCCCGCCGACCCAGAGGAAACCGCCGGCGCATTCGCCGCCGCGCTCCAGCGCACGGACGGCCCCACGCTCCTCTCCCTCACACGCCAGGTCGTGCCGAATCTGAGCGAGATCCCGGTCGCCACCCGCCGCGAAGGCGTGCTCAAAGGCGGCTACATCGCGATCAAAGAAACCGGCGCACTGAAGACGATCCTCCTCGCCGCCGGCAGCGAAGTGCAGCACGCCATCGCCGCCGCCAAACAGCTCGGCGCAGGCGTCCGCGTCGTCAGCATCCCCAGCTTC
>JANOBH010000149.1:0-10230 GCA_031411535.1 Chthoniobacter sp.
AAAAATCAGCGGGCGGGTTTCGCCTTTGGAGGCATGCGCAGCGGGGCTTTGTCCGGCGGCTGCTCACCGAAATGCACGAGGCGGTTCTGCAGCTTGCCGTCGATGAAATGCAATTCCACCGTCTGCCCGTTTTCCACGTAATAATAGCGGAGCATCGGGAGCTCCCGGATCGTCTCCTGCTCGATCTTATGAGTCTCCTGCCGGGTTGGCAGGCCGAGGATGGCCTCGACCTCTTTGAGGGAGACACTCCGTCCGGAATCGAACTGGGCATTCACAGCGTCGATGTTCCGGTTCGTGACGCGTGGGCCGCAGGCCGTCAGACCGAGGACATAAGAGAAAAAAAGCACGCTGGCGGGCATGGAACGCACGTTGGCGCGGAGCATGCGAACGCCCGCCCGCACCCGCAAGACGAATTTGTGAAAGTTTTCACAAGGCCTCCAAATCTGGGGCGTTATCTCAGGGCTCCGACTCCCGGTTTGCTTCAAAAGCCGGGCGGACGCCCCCGCACGGGTGGCTCGCGACCTGCTAAAAATCCAAGCAATCTCCAGCATGTCCAAACGCTCCGGCTACACCCTCGTCGAGATCATGATCATCGTCGCCATCCTGACGAATGTGATGCTCATCGCGGTGCCGGGTTTCCTCCGTTCGCGAGCGATGTCGCAGAACACCCGCTACGTTTCCGATCTCCGCACGGTCGCCGGGGCGTTCGAGATGTATGCCGCGGAGAATAACAGGTATCCGGCCACGACACGCCCAAGCATGGTTCCGTCGGGCATGGGCCTCTATCTCGACCGCGTCTCCTACGTGACGAGAAACACCCTCGGCGGGCAGTGGTTCTGGACGAACAATGCGAGCGGCTCCCCCGTGGCCAGCATCGGCTCCCTCTCACCTTTCCCGCTGGATGTCGCCCGCATGGCGGAAATCGACGCCCGCATCGACAATGGCGTGCTTGCCACCGGAGCCTGGCGGAAGCCCGACGCCACCAGCGTCATCCTCATCATCGAGCAGTAGGCTGCCCGCTGCTCAACGCCCCGCGAGCAGCGCCCGGTACAGCGCCACGTAGTCATCCACCATCCGCTGGTGGCCAAAGCGCGCCTTCGCCCGCTCCCGCACCTTTTCCCGGTCCAGCTTCAAAGCGGGCGCCACCAGCTCCGGCAGCGCGTCCAGCGAAGTCGCCGCATAGCCGGTCACCCCATCCTCCACCAGTTCCCCGACCGACCCCCGGCGATGCGCCACCACCGGCGTTCCGCACGCCATCGCCTCGATCATCACCAGCCCGAACGGCTCCTCCCACTGGATCGGGAAAAGCAGCGCCGCCGCATTCCGCAGCAACTCATTCTTCTGTGCGTGATTCACCGGGCCGATCCACCGGATCTGCTCCCCGTCGATCAGCGGCTCCAGCTCCTTCTTGAAATATGCCGCCTCGTTCGCATTCTGCGGCTGCCCGCCGATGAGCAGCGGCATCCCCACCGCCTGGGCGATGCGGATCGCCCCGAGCGGATTTTTCTCCACCGACAGCCGCCCCAGGAAAGCCAGATAACTCCCCGGCTCATACCGCGGCTCGTAGGCGTCGAAATCGCACCCATTGTAAACCGTCGGAAACGTCCGCCCCAGCTTCAGGCCCGCCGCCCGCATCTGGCACTCGCTGATCCCGGCCACCGCCACATCCGGCCATCGCCGCATCACCCATTCGTCATCCAGATGCGGACTCGTGTGCATCGTGAAAAGCCCCGGCGCCCCAGCCGCCCCAGCCAGCGGGATCCACGCACTGCTCAGATGGTAATGGATCAGGTCAAACTTTCCCGCCTCACGGATCACCTCCGCCATTGTCGAGTTCGCGTAGTATTCAAACATGTACATCTCCCCCGCCTCGATCCGCGTCGTCAGATTCGTCTCCACCGTCTCGTGGAGCCGCGCGCTCGTCACACAGTCGCCCGAGGAAAAAAGCGTCACCTCATGCCCGCGCGCCACCAGCTCATCGATCAGCAGCTTCATCACCAGCTCGATTCCCCCGTACGTCGTAGGCGGGATTCTCGTCCAAAGCGGCGAAACTTGGGCAATGCGGAGGGGTGTGTTTTTCAGCATGGCAACTTGCGGTCAGCGGCCCGCGATGTTACCTCCCACGCCCCTTTCGCCAAGACCCGATCTTTTGACCGCATGAAAACGCTCCTCCTCACCCTCGGCATCGTCCTCGCCACCGGCCTCCTCGCCCGTGCGGAGGAGCCAAAGATCGCCAAAGCCGTCCCCGTCACCACCCGCGACATCACCACCCAGCTCCAGATCTTCCTCGACCAGCAGCTCTTCGGGCCAGGCGCCATCGACGGTCGCCCAGGCGAATTCGTCGGCAAAGCCCTCAAACGCTACCAGCGCGCCCACGGCCTCCCCGACACCGGCATCCTCGACGCCAATATCCCGCTCGATTCCGTCTTCCCCGTTTACACCTTCTACACGGTGAAAGCCGAGGACTTCAAATTCGTCGGCCCCCTCCCCTCCGAGCCAAAGGATCAGGCCACCCTCAAAAAACTCCTCTACCCGGAGATCACCGAATTCATCGCCGAGCGCTACCACGTCTCCCCCACCTTCCTCGCCAAGCTCAACCCCACCGTCCGCCTCGATCGACTCAAAGCCGGCGACACCGTCCGCGTCCCAAACGTCGAGCCCTTCGTCATCGAGAGCCTCCCCGAGCAGGGCATGCTCCCCGAGATCACCGAGCACCTCGGCCGCGTCATCAAAATCCACCGCGGCAACAAAATGCTCGAACTCTACGAGGGCGAAAAACTCATCGCCGCCGTTCCCATCACACCCGGCGTCCGCGGCGGCGGAGCCCGCGAGACTCCCGCCGGCACGTGGAAAATCCTCGGCATCGCCACCAGCCCCACCTTTCGCTGGGACAAAGGCGTCCTCGACCACGGCAAGCGCACCGAAACCGCCTACATGCTCCCGCCCGGCCCCCGCAACCCCGTCGGCGTCCTCTGGATTGGCCTGAACAAACCCGGCATCGGCATCCACGGCACCTCCAGCGCCTGGACCATCGGCCGCGCCCAGAGCCACGGCTGCATGCGCGTCGCAAACTGGGACGTCGTCCGCCTCTCGAAACTCATCACCAAAGGGATGACGGTCGAGATCGAGTAAAGCTCGCGCGTCACTCCCGGAAAAGCATCCCCGCCGGCACCGCCCCGCGCGGCAGCGAAGGACCCGCGATCTCCAGATGCGGCACCCCGCCCAACTGCTTCCAGTAAAGGCGGAACGGATGCCGGCCCGCGCGCAGCAGCACCGCGCCGGACGTTTCCCCCGCCGCGGCCGCAAAGGCCGAGTCGATCACCATCGCGTCATGCACACGCAGCAGCGCCGTCGCACCCGCGGGCAGCGTGAACGTGTATTCCCCGTCAGCCGCCACCTCGATGCACCCGCTGAAAAGCACCGCATCCGCATCTTTCGACTCGATGGCGCCGATCTCCGCGGCCGTCCCGTCCGCGTCCGCCTTCAGATCATCCAGCCGCCCGAGCCACGGCCCCGCTTTCGCATACGCCCGCCACCGCACACCGGCCGCGCCAGCTTTCCCGGCCAGCGCCGGGATCAGCTCCCCATCATAAGGCCGCCGCGCGCTCGCATCCGGCCGCCGCATGCGCAGCACCGCATCGTGCATTCGCTGCTGAAGCTCTGCCTGCTCCGCCGCCAGATTTTTCGTCTGCTTCGGATCAGCGGCCACGTTGTAAATCTCAAACGGGTCGCTGTGCGCCTTCACATTGTAGCGCACACCCACGAAGTCCCCCTCCCGGATCACCTGCATCTGCTGCCTCACCCGCCCGCGACGCGACGCCTCAAACTCCGGAAACGGCGGCACCTTCGCATTGTTCACGTACTCCACGTACACCCGCGGCGCCTTTTGCTCCCCGCGTCCCGTGATCGTCGGCACCAGCGAAGTCCCGTCGCACCGTGCCGGCGCAGCCACACCCGCCAGCTCCGCAAACGTCGGCATCCAGTCGTGAAACTGGCTCGGCACATCGCTCACCCGCTGCATCGCCGCACCGCCCGGCCAGCGCACCAGCGCGCCCACGCGGATGCCGCCCTCCCAGCAGTCGCGCTTGATCCCGTCAAACGGCCCAAACGAATTGAAGAACGTCGGCTCATAATTCTCCGGCAGATACGACTCCCGGCTCGGCCCGTTGTCCGTCGTGAAAACGACGAGCGTGTTCTCGTCGATCGCCAGATCCTTCAGCAGCGCCAGCAGATCGCCCACGCAGTCGTCGATCCGCCGCACCACCGTCGCGTAGCGCTGATACACATCCGGCCACGACTGCTCCGGTGTCGCCGCGTCGCGATCGTGGTCCCAAGTCGCCTTCGCGTAGTCGGGATGCACGTAACCGTCCGGCTTGCCGTCCGCCGTATTGATCATCCGCCCCGCCTCGCCCAGCCACTGCACGCCGCCCTTCGCGCCGCCGCCCGCCGGGAATTCCCCCGGCGGAAGCTGCAGCTTCGCGTGCGGCGTGGCATACGCGAGGTACAGAAAAAACGGCTGCTCCGGATGCGCCGCCCGCTGCCCGGTGATCCACGCCTTCGCCCGCGCCGTGAAAAGATCCGTCGTGTAGCAGCCCGCCAGATCGGCGGAGATTTCGCGCCCGTTCTCCCACACCTGCTTCCCGTCCTCCGTCGGATACTGCGCGTGCCCGTCCTTGTGCCGCACATAGCCGTGGTAGAAATCGAAGCCGCGCTTCGTCGGGTACGCATCCCACTGCTCCGGCCCCATCTTCGCCTGCTTCACCTCATCGTTGGATGCCGGCCCGCCCTGCAGCCCCCACTTCCCGATCGCCGCCGTCGCATACCCCGCCCCGCGCATCACCGTGCCCAGCGTGTGATTGTCCGCCAGCGCCTTGTCGAACTGATTGTCCCGCACATTCGAGTGCCCCTGATGCACCCCAAGCAGCAGCGACGCCCGCGACGGCGCGCACACCGGCGCCGGGCAGTAGTGGTGCCGGAGCTGCACCCCCTCCTCCGCCATCCGGTCGATCTGCGGCGTCACATGCCACGGCTCCGCGCGGTCGCCTTTCTCCCGCCGCAGATTCTGGAAAAAGACCCCGTAATCCCCGTAGCCCAGGTCATCCGTGAGGATGAAAATGATGTTCGGTTTCTCCGCCGCACGCGACTCAGCGGAGCAAATCAGAACGGTGAGAAGGAGTGCGATGTGTCGGTTCATTGGGCGGGGAGCTGAACGTTAAAAGCGTCGTACTGAAACTCAAAACACGGTGTCATCCTGAGCGGAGTTCCGTCGTGGGCGAAGGCGGGACGGAACGCAGTCGAAGGACCCCGGCGATTCCGTGCGGTACTGCCCCTGAATGCGCGGGGTCGTTGCCTCCCCTCCGCCGCCCACTCGGCTGTCTCGCGGACTCGGCTCGCTGCGCTGCGCCCGCCTTTCCACCTCCGCTCCGCTCAGGATGACACGGCATATCGGATTTCGGCACTAAGGTCGCGAGCGCCCCGCCGCCCGGATTGCCTCCAGCCGCGCCGCAAGTTCCTTCACTTTCTCCGGCTGCTCCCCGGCCACATTCCGCTTCTCGCCGAGGTCCGCGCCCAGGTCGAAAAGCATCCCCTCCGGTGCATTGCCCGTCTCCGTGTTGGTCGCCGCGTTCACCTTCGCCGCATTTGCGGGCTCGATGTATTTCCACCCGCCCACCCGCAGCGCCAGTCCATTCCCGTGCTCCACCACATGGTCGCGTCCCTCCGCCGAGTCGCCGAGCAGCGCCGGCAGGATATTGAAACTGTCCGGCGCATCCGCCGCCGCCAGCGTCTGCCCCGTCAGCGCCGCAAACGTCGCCGGAAAATCCACCTGGCTCACCATCGCCTCGCTCACGCCCGGCTTCACCCGCCCCGTCCACCGCACGATGAATGGCACCCGCGTGCCCGCCTCGAATTTGCTGTACTTCCCCCCGCGCAGCGGCCCCGCCGGCGTGTGGTCGCCCAGCTTCGCCACCGCCTCGTCGCGGTAGCCATCATCCACCACCGGCCCGTTGTCGCTCGTCAGGATCACGAGCGTATTCTCCGCCAGCTTCAGCCGGTCCAGCACGGCCAGCACCTCGCCCGCGCACCAGTCCGCCTGCACGATCGCGTCGCCTCGCGGACCCAGCTCCGTCTTTCCCACGAAACGCGGATGCGGCACCCGCGGCACATGCGGATCATGCAGCGCGAAGTAGAGGAAGAACGGCTGCGCGTGATGCTTCTCGATGAACTTCACCGCCTCGCCCGTGAACGTGTCCGCCATGTCCTCGTCCTTCCACAGCGCCGCCTTCCCGCCCTTCATGTAGCCGATGCGCGAGATGCCGTTCACGATGCTCTGATCGTGCCCGTGGCTCGGGTGCATTTTCAGCAGCTCGGGGTTGTCCTTGCCCGTCGGCTCGCCGGGGATCGGCGCTCCGTAGCTGACCTCGATCGGGTCCGCAGGATCGCGCCCGACGACGCGGTGATCCCGCACATACACGCACGGCACCCGGTCGCCCGTCGCCGCCATGATGAAGGACTCGTCAAAGCCGACCTCGTTCGGACTCGGCTTGATCCCGCCGTTCCAGTCGATCTTCCCCGCGCCGAGCCCGAGATGCCACTTCCCCACCACGCCCGTGCGATAGCCCGCCTTTTGGAAAATGGACGCCATCGTCGTCCGCCCCGGCGCGATGATCAGCGCCGCATTTCCCGGCAGGATGCCCGTCCCTTTTTGCCGCCAAGCGTACTCGCCCGTGAGCATCGCATACCTCGACGGCGTGCAGGTGGAAGACGGCGCGTAACCGCTCGTGAAGCGCAGCCCCTCGCTCGCCAGCCGGTCCATGTTCGGCGTCGCGATGCGCTTCGCCCCGTACGCGCCCACGTCGCCGTAGCCGAGATCGTCCGCATAGATCAGCACCACATTCGGCCCCCGCTCCGCGGCAAACGCAGACGCAAAGACGCAAAACGAGGCGAGCAGAACGGCGGGGACTTTCATGCAGCGGAGGGTGGCGGACCCCGCGAATCACGAGGTGCTCAAATGGAGCCCGATCCGCGCCTGCGATTCAACCCCCATCCCGCCCTCTCGCGAGATTCTCACCAATCCACGATGACCCGGCGAAGCCGGGCCCTGCACGCAGGAGCGCTCGGCTCCGCAGCTTCCCACTCGGAGCCAAGCGCTCCTGCGCGCCCACGAGGCGCTCCCGCGCCCGTGCTCCCCACTCATTTCACAGTCTCTTATGAGGTGTACCGAAACTCCACTCGCGTGTCATCCTGAGCGGAGCGGAGGCGGAAAGGCGGGCGCAGCGCAGTCGAAGGACCCCGCGCATTCACCAGCGATGTCGCTCGGAATCGCCGGGGTCCTTCGACTCCGCGCCCAAAGCGGCGCTCCGCTCAGGATGACGGACCTTTTTTTGAGTTCCGGTAAATCCTCTTACCGTTTCGACTTGCGCAGCACCTCCGCGAGTTCCTCCTGCGCCAACCACCGCAGCGTGAAAGGCACGGTCTGCGCCGGAAACCAGCGCTCCAGCTCCTCTCCCGCAATGTAGTCCGGCGCGGCTTGCTTCCGCGTGGAAAGGACCGCGGCGATCTGCGGAGTGACCGCATGCAGCGCCTTCGCCGGGCAGCGGATGATGTCGCCTTCCGGCGTGGCGATGACCGCCCAGCCATCCGCATCCGTCGTCACAATTTCCCCCGCCCTGCGAATCACCGTCCCGGTTTCCCCGGCGCGATCCTGATGCGTGATCTTGAAGACCACGAGCGCGCGCTGGCCGGGATGTGGACGAGTGGCGCTCCGGGTTGCGGGCGTTGCGCAACCGGCGAAGGAAAGGACCGCGCAGCAGAGGACCGCAATGGTGAATCGGGATGCTGGTTTCATTTTCGTGCTGATGGGTTCGAGGTTCCGTCCGCGATCATTTCGCGGGGTCGGTGAGAGACTCCGGCTTCGTGGAAACGCGGTCACTGCCCGGCGATGCCGCTTCGCGCAGCACCAGCTCGCGCAAGGACGTGCCGGCGATCAGCTTGGCGAGTTCCATCGCAGCGGCTGGATCGTACGTGGCAAACTGCCGGGCGCATTTTGCCGCGGTGTTGTCCTTCAGCTCGACGAAGGACATCTTTTCGAGCGCACGCTGGGTTTGCGGCAGAAGCCCGTGCCCCGCAGCTTCGATGGCGAGCGTTCGGAGCGTGTCGTTGCGGGTGCTATCGCCGGCAATAGCGAGCGCCGCGTCGATGCGGGATTCGAGCAGCCGCGCGGCGGCGCTCAGTTCGGGGGCGTTCGCCGCGCGTTTGGGCGGCCTGGCGATGCTGGCGCGGACGGTTCGCTCGCCGGGCGGCTGCAAAACCTGCTTCGGATTCATCACCGTCCGCACGATACAGACGATGAGCAGCAGCCCGCCCCAGACGCCGACTTGCTTCCACCAGTCGCGCCACCACGCCGGATCGCGCGGCACTTTCCCCTCATCCTCGCGCCCGATGCGCCAGAGCGCGCCGAACGTGACGCCGCTCACAACCACCGCGAAAAACGACCACGAGAAAAAGTGGAAGCCCGTCTGGAATCCCGATGGCCCGCTTTCGCTGACGTAGAGCGGATCGAGCGCGCCGACGGTGATGATCTTCGTCGGTCCCGCGGCGCTCCCCGAATGCTTCGCCTGGAAGCTGAGGCCGAAGAAGAACCCGAAGAGGCACAGCAGCACGAGGAAAGCGGAGAGCAGGTGCCTCGTGCGCTTCGAGGCGGCGGGCGATGGAGGTTGAGGCGCTTCCGCACGCACCTCCCGCCGGATGTCCGGCGCGCTGCGCCGCCGAAAACAAAACAGCGCGATGCCCGCGACCAATGCACCCAGGCCGCCAAGCGCGGAAATGGTGGCAAGGTTCAGGCGGTAGAACGAATGACCGGCGGTGTCATCCAGCAAGATCAGCCAAGGCTGAACCACCCCGATTCGGACCGTGTGAACGTAGGCTTTCGGATCGAACACTTCAGCCGTCATGACATCCACGACCTCAACCCAGCAGAACATGACCACGCCGATGAGGACAGCCAGCCAGAGGATGGCGCGGAGAAAACTTCCAACAGGCTGCGACACGGGCACGGGTGCCGCGGCCTGCAAGCTCGGACTGTCGTTCTTGGGAACGGGCGCGACCTGCGGCATGCCCGTCACATTTTCCACGTCCTGCTTCACCTCGCTCGCGTGCTGGTAGCGGCGCGCGGGTTCCTTTTCCAAAGCGTGCAGCACGATCTCATCGAAGCGCACATCGACCTGCGCTTTCTGCGACGGCAGCTCGAAGCGGCCCACGGGCGTCTCGCCGGTGAGCATCTCGTAGATGACCACGCCGAGCGAATACAGGTCCGCACGATGGTCCACCGTCTCGGGCTTGTCCATCTGCTCCGCGCCATGTAGCGCAGCGTGCCGAGCGCCATGCCGGACAGCGTGAGCGTCATGTCGAGCGGCTCGCGGCGCAGCAGTTTCGCGAGGCCGAAGTCGGCGATTTTCACGCGGCCTTTTTTGTCGATGAGCAGGTTCTCCGGCTTGATGTCGCGATGCACGAGCCCCTCCTCGTGGGCGTATTCCAGCGCATCGCAAATCTTCGGCACGATCGCCAGCGCCTCGGCGGGCGTGAGCTTCCGCGCTTCCATGAGCTGCCGGAGGTTCGCGCCTTCCACGTATTCCATGAGGATGTAGTAAAGCCCGCCCGTCTCGCCGAAGTCGTGGACATTGACGATGTTCGGGTGGTTGAGCTTCGCCAGCGCGCGCGCCTCGCGGGTAAAGCGCGCGACGAAATCCGGCGAGAGCGCATCGACTGGCGGCAGGATTTTCAACGCGACGAGTCGATCGAGTTGAACCTGCCGCGCCTTGTAAACGACGCCCATCCCGCCGCGCCCGAGCAGTTCGAGGATCTCGAATTGCGGCAGCTTCTTCGCCACCTCCGCGGGATCGCCGATGTCGATGATGTCACCGGGCAGCCCGACACCCGCAGCGCTCGGCGGCGGACCGGACGCGGCCATCAGCAGGCATTGTGGGCAGAGCCCGTCGGGGGCGTCAGCGGAAAGCGGTTGCTGGCATTGGGGGCAGAGGCGGGTGGTGTCCATAGTCGGGTTGGTTCACCTGCTACAGAATCGCGCCGCGAAATTTGTTACCGGCGATTTTCATGAATCATCCAGCGAGCGCCGCGAAAAGGTGCTGCACCTCCGCATCGACCTCGTCTTCGCCCGCCACGGTCTCGGCGATTTCCGCGCGCACCAGATCGCGGTAGCGCACCCGCAGCCGA
>JANOBH010000150.1:0-2185 GCA_031411535.1 Chthoniobacter sp.
ATCGACGACGCCCTCGTGATCCGCGGCGATGCCTTGGAAAAATGCCGCGTCACCGTGCATCGGGATCTCGCCGACACACCGCCGGTGCTGTGCGACCGCGTGAAGCTCATGCAGATCCTCGTGAACCTCATCGCCAATGCCGGCGAGTCCCTCTCCGAGACCGTGGAAACCGACCGCCTCCTCACCGTGCGCACGGTCTCGGGCGACGATGGCAGCGTCCAGATTCACGTCATCGACAACGGGCAGGGCATCGCGCCCGAAGTCCGCGACCGCCTTTTCACCTACGGCTTCACGACAAAGAAAGACGGCCACGGCTTTGGCCTGCACTCCAGCGCGCTCGCCGCGCAGGACATCGGCGGGACGCTGCGCGCCGAAAGCGACGGCCTCGACTGCGGCGCCGCCTTCATCGTGGAACTTCCGCCAACCCGGGCTGCCGCCCTCTCCCGCGCCGCATGAATCCCGACACCGCTCCCATCCACCGCATCCTCGTCATCGACGACAATCCGGCGATCCACGAGGACTTCCGAAAAATCCTCACATCCGAGTCCGACGCCGCCGGCGAGCTGAGCGCCACCGCGGCGGCCCTGTTCGGACGCCCGACCCCGCAGCGCACCTCGCCGCGATTTGAAATCGACTGCACCCCGCGCGGCCAGGACGGCCTCGAAAAGGTGCGCGCGGCAGCGCAGGAAGGGCGCCCCTACGCCATGGCCTACGTGGACGTGCGCATGCCCACCGGCTGGGACGGCATCGAAACGATCAGCCGCATCTGGCAGGAATTCGGCGACCTGCAGGTCGTCATCTGCACCGCGTATTCGGACTATTCGTGGGAGGACATTCAGGAGCGCCTCGGCCACACCGACCGGTTCCTGATTTTGAAAAAGCCGTTCGACAATCTGGAGGTGCGCCAGCTCACCTTCGCGCTCGCGGAGCGCGCCCGCGCAGAGCGCGAGCTCGACGAGGCGCAGCGGCAGCTCGTCGCCGAGGGCGTCACCGTCCGCCGGCTCGGCAGCGACATCACCGAGCTGAAGCGCATCGAGGAAGACCTGCGCGAGGCACGCGACACCGCCGAGCGCGCCAGCCACGCGAAAAGCGAATTCCTCTCCCGCGTCAGCCACGAGCTGCGCACGCCGCTGAATGCGATCCTCGGTTTCTCCCAAATCCTCGAAATGCAGAAAGGCCTCGGCCCCGAGCCGCAGAACCACGTCGCGGAGATCCTGCGCGGCGGCCGCCATCTTCTCCGGCTGATCAATGAAGTGCTGGATCTTTCCCGCATGGAGTCCGGCCATGTCACACTCTCGGTCGAGCCGGTCTCGGCTCAGGACGTGATCGAGGAGGCCGTCACGCTCATGCGCCCGGTGGCGGAAGGCCACGGCATCCAGGTCGAGATCGCACCCCTAACCGATCCCGCCTGGCACATCATGGCCGATCGCCAGCGGCTGAAGCAGGTGCTCCTGAATTTTCTCTCAAACGCGATCCTCTACAACCGCGCCCACGGCTCCGTGACCGTCCAGTGCGCGCTCTGCGCAGACGACGACGCCGCGCTGCGGCTCAGCGTCCGCGACACCGGTCCCGGCCTCAGCCCCGAGAAACGCGCACGCCTCTTCACCCCCTTTGACCGCCTCGATGCCGAGCGGACCCACACGCACGTCGAAGGCTCGGGCCTCGGGCTCGCCCGTTCGCGCCGGATGGTCGAGATCATGGGCGGCTCGCTCGGCGTGGAGACCGCGCCGGGCGTCGGCAGCACCTTCTGGGTCGAGTTCGCGCGCGCGGAATCGCCGCAGACCGAGCACACGCTCCAGCCTGAGGCGACTCCCGACACCGCAACCGCGCCGGTCCCGACGCAGACGGTCGTGTACATCGACGACAATCTCTCCAACCTGAAGCTCATCGAGGTCATCCTCGCGAAGCGCCCCGGCATCAAGTTGCTGGCGGCGATGCAGGCGCAGACCGGCTTTGACCTCATCCGGCAACACTCCCCCGATCTCGTGCTCCTCGACCTGAACCTGCCCGACCTCGGGGGGCAGGAGGTCCTCAATCGCCTGCGCCGCAACCCCGCGACCGCTGCGCTTCCCGTCATCATCATCAGCGCCGACTCCACACCTGGCCAGGTCGAGCGCCTCTTCGCCGCCGGCGCGGACTACTTCCTCTCAAAGCCGATCGAGGTGAAGGATTTTCTCTCCATCGT
>JANOBH010000151.1:0-2128 GCA_031411535.1 Chthoniobacter sp.
AAAATACGGCTTCGGCTCCGGCTTCGGCGTCCCAGCCGCCGGGGCCGCGCCGGTCACATTCTCCGCGGATTTTTTTCTCATGTGCTCATCCCTCCTTGCTCGCCGCGAGTGTGAGCCGCCCAGGCGTGCCGAGCCAAGCCATTTGCCGCCGCGCCGCGCAGCGCGGATGCGAGAAATCCTTTTGAAACGGGCCGCAGTTTTCTATTCACCGCTCCGTCCGACGCCGCTTCAAACATTTCCATGATCGCACACACCCACACCTTCACCATCGCCACGCGCGGAAAGGGCACGTCCGAAATCACCGATGAAGTCGCGCGCGCAGTCCGCGAGAGCCGCGTGCAGACGGGCACGGGCACGGTCTTCGTCCAGCACACGAGCGCCTCGCTGGTCATCTACGAAAACGCGGACCCTTCCGCGCGCACGGATCTGCACGCGTTCTTCGAGCGGCTGTGCCCGGAGGATGAGGACTACTTTGTCCACACCGCCGAGGGGCCCGACGACATGCCCTCGCACCTCCGCATGGTGCTCACGCGCACGAGCGAGGTGGTGCCAATCGCGCAAGGCCGCATGCAGCTCGGGACGTGGCAGGGCATCTTCCTTTTCGAGCACCGCCGCGCGCCGCACCGGCGGACGGTGGTGGTGACGGTGCTGGGCGTCTAGCCACCTGGAGGCTGTGAAACAAGTCGGCCGCTCGTGCGCAGGAGCGCCTCTCGGACGCGCAGGAGCCCTCGGCGCCGACTATGTACCCTCGGAGCCAAGCGCTCCTGCGCGCACCGTCCGGCGCTCCTGTGCAAGGGTCATCGAAACCGCCGGTGACGGCTCGCGAATCTAGATCACAGTCTCGCAGGCGTAGAGCGCGGCGATGAGCCGCAGGCACTTTGGGCCAGGTAAAACGCCGGGCTCCATCTGGTTCATCACGTAGGCGAAGGAGATGCCGGTGTCCGGGTCGGCAAAGGCGTGGCTGCCTCCCGCGCCGGGATGGCCGAAGGCGCGCGGCGACGCGCCGAAATTCGTGCGCCTTTTCGCACCGTGCACGTCCACCGGATCGCGCATGAATCCGGCGGAGAATGCGGTCTCGATTTGCAGCACGCGGTCGGGGCCCTGGGTCAGCGTGTTCGTCATCCAGTCGAGCGTGTGCGGCTCAAAGACGCGCCGTCCGTTGAGCGCGCCGCCGCCCGCGAGCAGTGCGTAGAATTTCGCCAGCCCGTGCGCTGTGCCGATGCCGCCGAACGCACCGAACGACGACGCGCGCGCCTCGGGCGCATTCATCGCGGCGACGCTGTGCAGGCCGCGCGGCGAAGCAAAGGCGCGCGCGGTCGGCGAACCGGACGTAATGAATGCGGTGTAAAAGGCATCGCCCTTTGGCGGCGCGGTCTTCGCGGGGAAGATGGACGACGCCTCGGCCACGCGCTCCGGCGGCATGCCGATCCACACATCGATGCCGAGCGGCTCCGCAAACTGCACGCGCCAGTATTCGCGAAGTGTCACGCCGCCGGTGATGCGCCGCAGCACCTCGTCCACGAGATAGCCAAAGGTGCGCGGATGATAGCCGTGCCCCTCGCCGGGCAGCCACTGCGGGACCTCCGCCGCGAGTGCCGCCGCCACCGCCGCGTGATCCTGCGCGTCCGCTTCGCGCGTGAGCGCCGCGAGGCCGGCCTGATGCGAGAGCATCTCTGCGATCGTCACCTGCTCCTTTCCAGCCTGCGCAAACTCCGGCCACACCTCCGCGACCGCCGTGAGCGGCGACACGCCGTGCTCCTGGCACGCGTGCAGCAGACATCCGGCGGCGAGCCCTTTCGTCGCCGACCAGAACAACACCGGCGTCTCCGCCGTCCACGGCTCGGTCATCGCGCGATCCTTGAATCCGCCCGCGAGTGAAAGCACCTCGCGCCCGCCCTGCCACACGCACACCGACGCGCCGAGCTCGCCGTACGCGGTGAAGTTTTCGTGGAAGAGCGAGGTGATCCGTTCGGTTTGCATGATTCAAAAGCGTGTCATCCCGAGACAAAACCGAGTTTGATGACACGGCAATAAACAGCGGGGCATCCTGAGCGAAGCGGAGGCGGAAAGGCGGGCGCAGCGCAGTCGAAGGACCCCGGCGGTCCTGAAACGTAGAGCGCTTAATCGA
>JANOBH010000152.1:0-2336 GCA_031411535.1 Chthoniobacter sp.
CTCTGCTCAAAGCCGATGCGAGCCGCGAGCGCGAGATCCACATCGTCACGGACAACCAGGCCGTGCCGTGGCAGAGCCTCGCGTCGGAGAAAGTGGAGATCGACAAGAAGACGGCGGTCTTTGTCTCGCTGCTCGGCGTGCACGCGCCGGAGAATGCGGGCGTGGCGTCCGTCGAACTGCAGCCTCCCGTGGCGCGCAAAGGCGCGGAGGTGAAAGTGATCGCGAAGCTGCTGCGCTCGGGCACCGCCGCGGACACGGTCGCGACGCTTTTCCTCGATGAAAAGGAGGCGGGCCGGCGCTCGATCAAGGCGGGCGATCCGGAGGCGGCCGCGCCGAGTTTTTCGCTGCCGCCGCTGGAGGTCGGCATCCACACGGCGCGCGTGCAGACGCCGGACGACAGTCTCGTCATTGACGACGCGTTTCATTTCCTGATCCGCGTGCAGGACGAGATGCCGTCGCTCGCGGTGGGGAGCGAAAGCGACACGCTCTTTCTGCGGACGGCGCTGAGGACAGGCTTTGGGCGGCCCACGGCCGTCGTGGCGATGAAGCCCGAGCAGCTCACGGACAAGCCGCTCTCGCCGTACGCGTGCGTCTTTCTCTGCAATGCGCTGCCGCTGTCCGGCCAGGCAATCGCGGCGCTGGAGGCTTACGTGAAGACGGGCGGCGTGCTCGTGATCTTCCCCGGCAT
This sequence comes from Chthoniobacter sp., assembly GCA_031411535.1. GTDB lineage: Bacteria > Verrucomicrobiota > Verrucomicrobiia > Chthoniobacterales > Chthoniobacteraceae > Chthoniobacter. Next base: position 689 of record JANOBH010000152.1, read on the forward strand.
GGGCGCGAAGCCAGACGCTTACGCGATGTGGAACTGCCTGCCGGGCATCCCGTCCGCGATCGAGGAACTGCCACTCTCGCAGCGCAACCGCACCCTCACGTGGGACCAGCCGCAGCATCTGCTCGTGCGCACACTGCGCGAGGGCGTGGCGGTGCCGGCGCTCGCGATCCGGCGGCGGCTGGCGTGGGAAAAGACGCACGAGTCCGCGCAGCGCATCGTCTCGATGGGCGCGAACCAGCCCTTCCTGCTGGAGCGCGCGTTTGGCGACGGGCGCGTGCTGATGTTCGCCGTCTCCGCGGACCGGACGTGGAGCGATTTTCCGCTCTCGCCTTTCTTCCTGCCGCTGCTGCTCCAGTGCGCGGACTATGGTGCGGGCGTGGGCGCGAAGTCGCCCTTCGTCTGGGCGAATGACTCGATCTCGCTGAGCGACCGCTTTCCCGACCTGAAAGGCGCGCCGACGCTCGCCGGGCCGGATGGAAAAGCCGTCTCAGTGCGCAGCGCCACGGTGCAGGGAAGGACGGTGCTGAATGCGGAAGGCGTGACCGTCCCCGGCATCTACATGCTGTCCACGGCGGAGCAGCCCGAGGCGAAGCCTGCGCTCGCCGTGAACCTCCCGCGCGAGGAGTCAGAACTCGCGCCGATCGACGAGAAGGAGATCCCGAAACGGCTCGGTGTGGATCGCGCAAACATCGCGCTGGATCTGCCGGCGCTGCGGCGGCTGATCGAGGAGCATCGCATCGGGCGGACCTACGGCGAGCATCTGCTGTGGCTGGCCTTCCTGCTCACGGTGATCGAATTCACCTACGCCAATGTGCTCATGCGCGGTGCCAAAGGCGGCGCGGAGAAACTGACGGTGGATGCGGCCGGCCACGTGGAGACGCACACGCACGCGCACGCCGAGGTATGAGCAGCCAAATGCAAAGCCGGGAAGGATGGGCAAAACCGGGTGGCATCATCCGAAGCCCGGAGGGCTGCACGGAAATTAGCCGGTGGTGGAGCGAGTCCCCGAGCGGGAACCACCGGACACCGCCCCCCAACACGGATGCGCCCCGGCGGGGCGCTGGAGCTTGGCGCGTGATCACATTTCCTGCGCCCCTGCCGGGGCGCGGTCGCTTTTGCGCGGGGTCCGGTGGTTCCGCTTCGCTCCACCACCGGCTAATTTCCGATCGGCCCTCCGGGCCGCAACCGATGCGCGAGTGCCCCGGCCATTGGAGGTATCCCGCATGACCGTTTACGAGCACACGTTTCCGGTCTGGATGATCGTCGCCGCGCTCGCGGCCGCGGTGATCGCGGGCGGGTTTTCCGCGTGGCGGTTTCTCCCGCATCGCGGCGTGAATGCCGGGCTCTTTGCGCTCTACACGGCGGTCGTGCTGGCGATGGCGTGGTGCCTCCTCATGCCGGGGCGAAAGAGCGCGGTCACGCAGTTGCGCAAGCCGCGCTTCCTCGTGGCGCTCGACACCTCGCAGAGCATGACGCTCACGCCGGGGAAGGACGTGCCGAGCCGCTGGAAGACCGCGCAGGACGCGCTCCAGATGCCGTGGCTGAAAGCGGTGGCCGGCGAGTGCGAAGTCGAGATCTACCCCTTTTCCTCCGAGGTCTCGGAAAACCAGCCGCTCGCGCAGGTGCAGGCGCTCCAGCCGGAGGGCAC
>JANOBH010000153.1:0-5835 GCA_031411535.1 Chthoniobacter sp.
AGGTGCTGATGCAGGAGGAGGCGGAGCGCGACGGGGAGTGGATGACGCCGCGGCAGCGGGACGCGCGGACGTGGATCCGCCGTCGCGGGGAGGATGCGCGGCGCGGCGATGTGCTGCTGCGCGCGGGCGCGCGGCTGGGCGCAGGGGAGCTGGCGCTGCTGGCGCAGGTCGGGGCGGTGTCGCCGCGGGTTTCGCCCGCGGCGCGCGTGGTGCATCTGGCCACGGGCAATGAGCTGGTGGAGCCCGCGGCGGAGCCGGCGGCGGGGCAGATCCGCGACTCGAACTCCACGCTCATCGCGGCGCTGCTGGCGGAGCGCGGCGCGCGGCTGGTGCGGCAGGGGCGCTGCGGGGATTCGCTGGAGGGGCTGGTCGCGGCGGTGGAGGAGGCGGGCGGCGCGTGGGATGCGCTGCTGATCTCGGGCGGGGCGAGCGTGGGCGACTACGACTTTGGCGTGCGCGCGCTGGAGGCGCTGGGTTTCACGGTCCACTTCCGCCAGATGAATCTCCGCCCCGGAAAGCCGCTCGTCTTTGCCACGCGCGGGCGGCAGGCGGCGTTCGTCACTCCCGGCAATCCGGTTTCGCATTTCGTCACCTTTCACACCTCCATCCGGCTGGCGCTGGAGCGGCTGGAAGGCGCGCCGCCGCACTGGCCGGTCGCGCCGCTGGAGCTGGGGAGCGATCTCGCGGCGAAGCCGGACACGCGGGAGACTTTCTGGCCGGCGCGGGTGGCGGTGGGCGACGGCGCGCTGCGAGCGCATCCGCTGGCGTGGCAAAGCTCGGGCGATCTCCGCGGACTCGTGGGCGCGAATGCGCTGCTGCAAATCGCCCCCGGCAGCGGCCCGGTGAGCAAAGGCGGGAGCGTGCCGGCGCTGATGCTGGATTTGCCCTGACCGCGCTGGCACACTCGCACCATGTCCGACGCCCGCTTTTCCCACCTCGATGAATCCGGCCACGCGCGCATGGTGGATGTGGGCCACAAGCCGGAGCAGCGCCGTGTGGCGCGCGCCGAGGGCGTAGTGCGCTGCCAGCCCGCGACGATCGCGGCGCTGCGCGAACAGGCGCTGCCAAAGGGCGACGTGCTGACGGTGGCGAAGATCGCCGCAATCCAGGCGGCGAAGCGGACGGACGAGCTGATCCCGCTCTGCCACTCGCTGCCGCTGAATGCGGTGGAGCTGGATTTCCAGATCGAGGCCGACGCGATCCGCATCCGCGCGGAGGTGACGACGACGGCGAAGACCGGCGTGGAGATGGAGGCGCTCACCGCCGTGAGCGTGGCCGCGCTGACGATCTACGACATGTGCAAGGCGGAGGATAAGCAGATGGTGATCGGCGAAATCCGCGTCACCGGGAAAACGAAAACGCCGCTCCGGGATGATGCTGTTTGATTTGAACGCAGAGGCGCAGAGGCGCGGAGAATCCCGGAAGACGCGTCGGTTTGATTTCCAAATCTCCGCGTCTCTGCGTCTCTGCGTTTTTAAATCCCCACCGTGCGCCGTCTTCGTGTTCCGATGAAAATCGCGCGCATCACTTTGAGCGACCGGGCGAGCGCGGGTGTGTACGAGGACCGCAGCGGGCCGGAGATCGAGCGCGTGTGGGCGGAGCACGGCGGCGGGGCGGCGGAGTGGGTGCGCGTGCTGATCGCGGACGACCAGGCGGAGATCGAGGCCACGCTGCGGCGGCTGTGCGATGACGACGGCTGCGACCTCGTGCTCACGACCGGCGGCACCGGGCCGGCGCCGCGCGACGTGACGCCGGAGGCCACGCGCGCCGTGATCGGGCGGGAGCTGCCGGGCTTCGGCGAGATCATGCGCGTGCAGTCCTTTGCGAAAGTGCCGACCGCCATCCTCTCGCGCGCGGTCGCCGGGACGCGCGGGCGCACGCTGATCGTGAATCTGCCGGGCAACCCGCGCGCGATCGGCGAGTGCCTGCCGCTGATCCTGCCCGCGATCCGCGAGGCGCTGCGGCACCTGCGCGGGGAGTGACGCCGTCTCCCACAAAAAACATGACAGTCGGACGACGGAATTCCGGAATTCTGCCAAATGACGGAATGGAGATGCCTGTGGATAATTCCGTCATTTGGTCAAATTCCGTCATTCCGTCTTCTCCGCCAAACCGTCCGCGTATTTGTGAGAGATGGTATGGTGCGGCGGTGCAGAGCGATCACGGGAAGCGGTTTCCGGGGCTAATGCTGAAAATGGAGGGCACCGCGCCGTCGGTGCCGGAACCGCGGCATCGACAGCGCGATGCCCTCCATCCACCGGCCAAGCTGCTTTCTGCAAGATTCTCTACTTCGCCAGCGGCGCGCGGCCGACGCCGAACTGGTCGCTGACGGCCGTCACCTTGCCGTCGCGGAAGACGGCCTCGAAAAACTTTGAGCTGCTCACCGGCTTGCCGTGCTCGTCTTTCAGCGTACCGACGATCTGCCGCGTCTTCGTGTCGATCACGTCGGGCGTGTGCGACCACGCATGGCGGCCATCGAGGGAAAACGTGATCCAGCCGTGGCCGGCGACCGAGAGATCGACGTGGCCGGTTTCCTTTGGCGGCATCTGCGTGGCGTCAAAGATGTAGAGCCGTTTGCCGTCCTGATCGCTGATCCAGAGTTCCTTTTCGTCCGGCGTGAGCCCGGCTCCGTGCGTGCGGCGCGCGAGGCTCCCGTCGCCCGCAAAGACGCGGTGCAGCACCTTGCCGGTGGCGAGATCCGCCACGTCGAAGCCGACATGCTTTCCGAGGCAGACGAAGGCGAGCGTGCCGGCGCTGTTCACGGTGAAAGGGAACACGCCGCTCTCGCCGATGGGCGCGATCTCTTTCACGACCGTGTCGTCGCTCGTGCGGACGACCATGAGCGTGGTCTCCGAGCCGCAATAGACGAACTGTCCGTCGAGCCCCATGACGGTGTTGTGCGAGCGGGTGCGCACGGGCAGGCGTTTGGTGACCTCGCCATTCTCCGCATCCACCACGAACCACTCGCTGGCGCCCTCGCCGACCCACCAGCCGGTGGGCACGTAGATCTTGCGTCCGTCCGGCGTCACGGCGGCGCGGTCGCAGCCGGCGGGATACTTTTTCTCCCACACGACCTTGTCCGTTTCGAGATCGAGGCAGCCGAGAGTGTGGTTCGTCGTGGTGTAGTAGGCGCGGTGCGTCTTCGCGTTTGGGCAAAAGCCGCGGATGCCTTCCTTGAAGACCGGCAGGTCGATGCGGCGGACGAATTTATGGCCGTCGTCGATGTCGAAAATGAGCACGCCCGCGCCGGAGCCGCCGCCCTGCGCGCCGTCGGGCGAGGCGAGGTAGAGGAGGTGCTTTTCGTCCGCGCGGACGACGGCGGCGAGCGCGAGCATGGCGAGAAATGGGAGGAGTTTCATGGGGGCGATCTTAATGAAGAATGAAGAATGAGGAATGAGGAAGGAAACCGGAATGCCGGATGCCTCTTGGTGTAGAGGAGGCTCTCTGCAAACAGGTGCCGCCTCCATCTTCTTCACAGGCGGCACGTCCTGCGGACAGAGCCGCCTCTACACGCTCGGTCACCGCCGGCCGCCGCGCTGTCTTGACGAACGGGGCGCCCGCCGCAGACTAGCCGGCCATGTTTCTCGAGCCTCTGCCGCCGCGCTTTGTCATCACGCCCATCGTCGAGCGGGTGCGGGCGGAGCTGGATGAGGCGAAGCGAAGCGAGCCGCTGGCGGACTTGGAAAAGCGGGCGCTGGATGCGCGGCCGGTGCGCGATTTCGAGCGCGCGGTCGCGTGCGGTTTCGGACTGATCGCGGAGATCAAGCGGACGTCACCGTCGATGGGTGCGATGCGCAATGCGGATGTCGCGGACACGGCGGCGGCCTACGAGCAGAGCCCGGCGGTGCGCGCCGTCTCGGTGCTGACGAATCGCGCGGACTTCGGCATGAGCCTCGCGCAGCTCGGGGTCGTGGGCGCGGTCACGGCAAAGCCGCTTTTGCGGAAGGACTTCATTTTCGACCCGTACCAGGTCTGGCAGGCGCGGGCGCACGGCGCGGATGCGATCCTGCTGATGGCAAACATCCTAACGCCCGAGGGGCTGCGGGAGCTTTCGACCCTCGCGCAAAGTCTCGGCTTAGCCGTGCTCTTCGAGCTGCACACTGAGGACGAAATCGCCAAGCTGCCAGCGAATCCGCGGCTCTGCGGGATCAACAGCCGCGTTTTCAAATCGAAGGGCGGCGCGGCGCGTTATCTCGGATCGCGGCTGCTCCGGCTGCTCGGGATGCGGCGCGACCTGAGCATCAAGTACGACCAGTTTGCGCTCGCCGACCGCCTCCCCACCGGCGCGCTAAAGGTGGCCGAAAGCGGTGTCTCGCCCGCGATGGTGCCGCGGCTGCGGGACGCGCTGGGTTTTCACGCGATGCTGGTCGGCACGTCGCTGCTGATGGCGGCGGACGGCGTGCGTGGCGAGCTGGGGCGTTTCGAGAAAGAGATCGCGCAGGCGCCGCGGGGCGTGGTCGCGGCGTGATTCGCGGGTAGCCGAACGCTCAACGACCACCTGTCATCCTGAGCGGAGCGGAGCCGGAAAGGCGGGCGCAGCGCAGTCGAGCCGAGTCCGCGAGACAGCCGAGTGGGCGGCGGCGGGGAGGCAACGACCCCGGCGTTCCCATGCGGTGTCGCACGGAAGCGCCGGAGTCCTTCGACTCCATTCCGTCCCGCCTTCGCCCTCACGGAATTCCGCTCAGGATGACACGCGGAATGGGAGTTCGTCCTTGCACCGATGATCACTCCCAAGCGTGTTGGGAATCCTCAGGTTGACGCCGAATGTTTTGGCCCCGCGTGCTCCGCGCCCGCTCAGGGCGAGAAGCGCTTCGCCCCGACGACGCGCATCCGGTAGTACTGGTCGATATTGAGCGAGGCGTCGCTGGGGTTGCTGGCGTACTTGGTGGCGAAGTCGGGCAGCGCCGGATCGTTCACGTCGATGTAGCGCTCCAGGATGGTCGAGCCGCGGTACTCGCCGACGACTTGATCCTTGGCCCCGACCCACTGGCCTGCCGGGGTGCTGGGCGACTTTTTCAATGCCTGCACGCGGACATGCACGGTGTAGGTGTTCGACTTGGTCGTCAGGCGCGAATAAAGATCGGCGTAGGGTTTCTCGCGGAGGTTGTCGCCGGTGAGCTTGTTGTTATTCCAAAAGGCAGCCATGCCGGCGGCGGATGCCACCTCTGGCGGAACGAGGTCCATCTCACAGATCTGCGAGGCGGATTTGAATATCTCCTTGTTGCTAAACTTGGTGTCGAAGGCCGCCAGCGTTTTGGTCATGTCGATGGACCGACGCCTGTTTGGTGCGGTGATACCGCCGTTGGACCTGTCGAGCGGCTTGTATTTGTCTGCGATCCCGACGTCCAGGGCGGCGAACTTGGTCGCTTTCATGACTGCATGCAGGCCGGTGGAGCGGTTGATGTAGGTGAATGGCACAATCTGATAGTTCAGGTTGATCTTTCCATTGGTCGCGAATGGCTGGCTGATCGCGTAAGGCTCCACCACCGGCATCCAGAACAGGTCCGCGAGAAGGTGATCCTTTGGAGTCCCCTTGTTACCCGGATGGTTCAGATCCTCCGGGCGGGGATGAAATGCCAGCGTCTGCCACGGAAGCATGCGCTGGATGCCCGTGGGGATGGATCCGAACATGAGCGGGGAAGGAATCTGCCGGTTCGGTGAGAAGTAGGTGTTGGTCGCCGAGGAGAATCCCTTCCCGTAACCCAGCATGTATGGCAGCCGCTTTCCGCCCCCCACGTCATCCTGAAGGGAGGTGTCCCCTTCGTCGGGCTTGTTGATATAGGCGCCGTCCTTCTGATCGCCAAAGCCGGTATCCCAATCGCCGGAGCCGCCGCC
>JANOBH010000154.1:0-8357 GCA_031411535.1 Chthoniobacter sp.
GAATTCGATGGTCCACTTGAGCACCTCCTGCGCGGCGAAATTGCCGCCGGTGAAGTCGAGTTTTTCCACGTTCGTGGGCAGCGTCTCGGGCACGATGAGGCCTGGCCGCGCGCTGAGGATGCGGACGGCGTCCGCCGGAGCCGCGCCGAAGGGAACGCCGACGAAGCCCATGGGGCGATCGAGTTTATCCGCGAAGGCGGAGGTGGCGAGGGTGAGGACGAGGACGAAAAGGAGACGCGGGAGCATGGCGGTATTTTTTGGGGGGCGGAATCCCGGATGTAACCCGGGGCTGCCGGAAAGCCTTAGCGGCGAATCCGCGCGGCGCGAGGCCAATTGCGCGGGCGGCTTTACACCGCAAACTGCGCGATCATTCCGTCGAGTGTGGCGACCAGATTGGCGAGAGCATCGCGGTGCTTGTTGGCCGGGACGATCTCAAGCTGGGACTGCGCGTCCCGGAGCATTTTGCGCGCGGTGGCGACGGCGCTTTTGACCGCGCCGGTGGCGATCGCGCGCTCGGCCAGGGCGAATATGGCGTCATCTTCTCCGCTGAGGATGATCTCGCTGAGGTGGTGCCGTTCGCCGGCGTCGGCGTTTTGCAGCAGGTGGAGAATGGGGAGCGTGAGCTTGCCCTTGCGAAGGTCGCTTCCGAGGGTCTTGCCGGCCTTCGCCTCGTCGCCCGCGAGGTCCACCACGTCGTCGTAGATCTGATACGCCGTGCCGAGCCGCATGCCGAAGGTTCGCAGCGCGCTGATCACATCGGGCGATGCCTCATTGATGAATGCGCCCAGCTCGCACGCGGCGGCAAAGAGCGCGCCGGTCTTCATCTCGATGATCTTGTAGTAATCGGGCACGCTCAGCTTCAGGTCGAAGCGCCGCTGGGTCTGGATGATCTCGCCGCTGCACACGTCGCTGGCCGCATGGGCGATGCGGCGGCTGATCTCGCCATTTGGAAAACTCGTCGAAAGCTTCAGCGCGTGGGCAAAAAGGCAGTCGCCGAGGAGGACGGAAATCGCATTGCCCCATTTGGCGTTCGCCGTCGGCTGTCCGCGGCGCTTGTCCGCGCCGTCGAGGATGTCGTCATGCACGAGCGTGGCGGCGTGGATGAGTTCGACGACGACGGCGAGGTCGAAATGGCTGGTGCAGATGTTTCCGGTCGCGCCGCCCGCGAGCAGGGCCAGGGCGGGCCGGAGCCGCTTGCCATTGCTCTCGATCGCGTAGGCGACATAGCCCTCGACTGCGGGATCAAACGCGCGGGCCTGCTGCCGGATCCGCTCCTCCACCGAGTAGAGCTGGGAGTTGATCAGCTCCAGCGTGGACTTGAGGGCGTCGGTCTTGTCGGTGGCAGTGGTGGTGGATTCCATCTTTGTGAAACTTTTCACAAGGGCAGACTAGGAGCCCGCCGGGGTGAAGTCAATTGCGGGCACGGGCGGCGGCGCGCTTTGCCCGCAGTCGGTCGGCCGGGATCTTTCTTTTTTCACCGCTCGCGGCCATTTGCGCGGCGGAAATCGGGGCGTATGTTTGTGCAGGGTCTGTTAAGGGTTGGTTCGAACCGCGCGGCTATTGGGTGGCCGCGCGGTTCACTTTTGGAGGTCCGGCTGCTGGCTGAGGGACGCAATTGACCGGCGCGCGGAGTGCGCTAGCCTCTGCGCCCTCATGAATTCCTCGGAGCCTATCCGGCGCGCCCTCATATCCGTTTCCGACAAAACCGGCCTCGTCCCTTTCGCCCGCGAACTCACCGCGCTCGGCGTCGAAATCATCTCCACCGGCGGCACCGCGAAGCTGCTCACGCAGGAAGGCATCGCGAACACGGAAATCTCCGCGTTCACCGGCTTCCCCGAGATGCTCGACGGCCGCGTAAAAACGCTCCACCCGAAGGTCCATGGCGGCCTGCTTTTCCTCCGCGACAATGCCGACCACTGCGCGCAGGCCGAGGCCCACGGGATCAGGCCCATCGACCTCGTGGTGGTGAATCTCTACCCCTTTGAAAAGACGATCGCAAAGCCCGGGACGACGCTCGAAGAGGCGATCGAGCAGATCGACATCGGCGGCCCCTCCATGCTCCGGAGCGCGGCGAAAAACTACCGCTCCGTCACGGTCGTCGTCGATCCGGCGGACTACGCGGACGTGCTGGAAAACATCCGCGCCAACGACGGCGCGACGACGCTGAAACTGCGCGAGCGGCTCGGGATCAAAGTCTTCGTCACGACTTCGAAATACGACGGCGCGATCGCGAACTATCTCAACAAGGAGCAGGAGACGACCTGCTCGCTGAACCTCTCGATGCCCGTCGTCGCCCGCCTCCGCTACGGCGAGAATCCGCACCAGACCGCCGCGCTTTACGGCCGCTTCGACGAGCATTTTGAAAAGCTCCACGGCAAGGAGCTTTCGTACAACAACATCCTCGACATCACCGCCGCGTCCGAGCTGATCGAGGAATTCAGCGAGCCCACCGTCGCCATCCTCAAGCACACGAACCCGTGCGGCGTCGGCAGCGATGCCGACCTTCGCGCCGCGTGGGACAAGGCGTTCGCGACCGACAAGCAGGCTCCGTTCGGCGGCATCATCATCTGCAACCGCCCGCTCACCGAACCGCTCGCCCGGGCGATCAGCGAAATCTTCAGCGAGGTCATCATCGCGCCGGACTTCGACGCGGAGGCGCGCGCGCTTTTGCAAAAAAAGAAGAACCTCCGCCTGATGCGGAAGCTGTCGCGCCCGCTGCCGACTTCCGACGAGGACGAAATGCTCATCCGCTCCGTCACCGGCGGCGTCCTCGTGCAAAGCCGCGACGCTTCGCCCGAGACCGGGCTGGAGGACAAGGTCGTCACCTCCCGCCAGCCGACCGCGGGCGAGCTGGCCTCCATGCTCTTCGCGTGGCGCGTCGTGAAGCATGTGAAATCGAACGCCATCGTCTATGCCGCCGCCGACCGCACGCTCGGCATCGGCGCGGGCCAGATGTCGCGCGTGGATGCCTCGCGCATTGCCATCTGGAAAGCCGCCGACGCCGGGCTCTCGCTGAAAGGCAGCGCCGTCGGCAGCGACGCTTTTTTCCCGTTTCCCGACGGCCTCATCGCCGCTGCGGAAGCGGGTGCCACCTCCGCCATCCAGCCCGGCGGTTCCGTGAAGGATCCGGAGGTCATCGCCGCCGCGAATGAGCGGGCGATGACGATGATCTGCACGGGCGTGCGGCACTTCAAACACTGAGTCGCCGGGCGGCGGAAATCCGAAATCCGAATATCGAAATCCGAAACAAATCCCAAAAGCTGGAAAGCCGGGAAACGGCTGTCCAGTCGCCGGCGCTTTCCATGTTTTCAGCATTTCAAACCATTCGGATTTCTTTCGGATTTCGGATTTCGGATTTCGGATTTTCCCAATGATCCTCGGCGTCAATATCGACCACATCGCCACCCTGCGGCAGGCGCGCTATGCGCTCGATCCCGACTCGGCGATCTGCGAGCCCGACCTGCTCCTCGCCGCCTCCGCATGCGAGCGCGCGGGCGCGCGGGGCATCACCGTCCACCTCCGCGCCGACCGCAGGCACATTCAGGATCGTGATGTCTTCCGCCTGCGCGAGAGCATCAATACCAAGCTCAATCTCGAAATGGGAAACACCCCGGAGATTCTCGACTTGGCGCTCCGCGTCCTCCCCGAGGAAGTCTGCCTTGTTCCCGAAAACCGCAGCGAGATCACCACCGAGGGCGGTTTGGACGCCGCCGGGCAGATGCGGGCGCTCGCCCCTTCCATCGCCCGCCTGCAGCAGGCCGGCATCCGTGTCAGCCTTTTCGTAGAGCCCGACCCGCGGCAGCTCGACGCCGCGCACCAGCTCGGCGCCGAGATGGTCGAGCTCCACACCGGCGCCTTTGCCAACGCCGCCGGCCAGGCCCGGCACGACGAGACCCAGCGCCTCCGGCTTGCCGCCATCCACGCCCGCCGCCTCGGCCTCCAGGTCAATGCCGGCCACGGCATCAACTACGCGAACATCCGCGAGATCATCGCGCTTCCTCACCTCACCGAGCTGAATATCGGCCACTCCATCGTCTCTCGCGCGCTGCTCGTCGGGCTGGAAAACGCCGTCGCTGAAATGGCCGCGGCCATGAAGGAGGGTGGATGACAGGTGCCGGGAGTCAACTCTCACGTCCATGACCGTCCTCGGCCTCGGAGTGGACATCGTGGAGACCGCGCGGCTGGCCGCAGCCATCGCCCGGCACGGCGACCCGTTTCTCGACCGGGTTTTTTTGGAAAGCGAACGCGCCTACTGCGCGCAGGCGGGCGTCCCCGAGCGTTGTTTTGCCGCACGTTTCGCCGCCAAGGAGGCGGTCTCCAAAGCCTTCGGAACCGGTATCGGAGAGCAACTCGGCTGGCGCGACATCGAGGTCTGCCGCGCGGAGACCGGCGCACCCTCCATCCGCCTCCACGGCACCGGAGCCGCCACGGCAGAGAGGCTCGGCATCCGCGAACTGCGCCTGAGCCTCAGCCACTCGGACCACTACGCCGTCGCCAGCGTCATCGCGATGGGGGAAGGCGAGCGTGGAAAATAAATGGGGCGAGTGAGGCCGCGCGGCGCGTGTCGGCACATTCCGCGTCCGGTTTCACGTCCCACTTTTCCGCTGGCGTCTCGCGCAGGGCTGCATATCCTGCCGCTCCGTTTTCCAGGAAAAGCGCGATTAGCTCAGTGGTAGAGCGCTTGCTTCACACGAAGGGTAAATACAGAGGGGTGTGCTGGAAAACTGTGCTAATTAAAGCGCTTTTGCTGTTTCAAAGGCGTGGCGAAGCGTTTCGGCGGACAGTCCGAGGGACGATCCGATAATTTGGACGAGCGGATGATTGAGGTGGATCTCGACGGAATACTCCCACTCGATCAGCGCTGCTGCGCGCTGGGTGGCGTCAGATATGGCCTCGATCTGCATCCTCACCGCGCCGTCATCGAGCCCGGCCCTGAGCAGCCAGAGCCTGGCTTGGCGGGCGGTGAGCGTGAGATTGGGCTTGGGGATGACGACGGCGCGCAGCCGGGCTTCCGTGGGCTGGGGCTCGGGGCGGTGCCAGCGGACGATCCGAGGCACGCCGTCTTCGTTGACGATCTCCACGTCGTCCGGGTCGATTCCGGGAAACAGCACTTCCAGGGCGGCATAAATGTTGAACTCGCGGGACTTGAGGGCAGCGGCGCGGGCGGCGGCGATTGAGTTGGGAGCAGGCATGGGATTAAGGGCCGAGGCGGATGGCTTGGAAAAAGGCACGCTTGTCGGAATCCCACCAGCCGATGGCGTAATCACCGACGACGTAACCGCAGACCACCATCGTATCGCCCGCTGCCAGGTCCACGGCGACGGGACTGCAATTCAGGTTTAGGTCAGCGCCGGCCTGGAAGCCGCCGGAGTTTGTCACGTCCACCAGCCGCTTGATGACCGCGCCGTTCTTTTTGACCTGCACAATGTGCCGGCGGGCTCCGCTGTTGGCCTGCCCCATGTCCACCTGCACCGCGAGCTGGTATTTGCCCGGCACCTTGCAGGTAAAAGTATTGGTCATGGGGTCGAACTGGCGGTGCGTGTCAAACTCAGCGTAGTCGTAGGGCATCCGGGTTTCCCCGGCGAATTGCGCCAGCAGGTTTGGGCCGAATGCCGCGTCGCTTCCCGGCGTGATGCCGTCCGGGGAAAGCAGCGATTCGTTGACGACCAGATACGCGGTGTAGGGGCTGTCCACGACCACCTTGCCGCCCAACTGGATCTGCGCCGATGTCAGCAGCCGACGCGCGGTGATGCTGGCGACGTAATGGTCGTAGGGTTTGCCCGTCGCGGAGAATCCCACCATCTCGGGCAGTTCGCGCCAGCCCGCCGCCGAGCCGATCTGCGCTTCGTCCACCAGGCAGTAGGTCAGCGCGCCGGTGATCCCGGATTGCAGCACTGTGACCGTGAAGCCCGTGCTTCCCGCAGTCGCCAGAGTGTTGACCCTCCCGGCCTCCGCATTGGTCACCGTGACTTGATTCCCATCCACCGTGGCGATGAACCGGGCGTGGGCATCCACTGCCGCCTGCACCAGAGCGGCGATCGCGTCGGCGCTCATGTCCGCGGCGAGGATGGTGACGGGGATGTCCCCCACATTGCCGGCGACAGAGAACCCCACGGTCTTGGTGAAGGCGATGGCGGGCGTGGACGTGGAGGCGACGGCGATGGTCGCCGCCTGCAATGTGAGAGTCTTGCCCTCCAACGAATCGTAGTCGGCAACCTCGTATTCATCCGCGCCCTCCGCGATGGCCTCTCCTTCGAACCATGTCGTCACGTTTCCGCCGATGTCGTAGTAACTGCCCGGACTCACCCACGTCATCCTGACTTTCTCGCCAGTGCGCGCAGTCGTCATTTCCACAGCCATTTCGGCGTCCAGCGCGGCCTTGAAAGCGGTCGCCACCGCGATGGCGGTAGCGTTCTCGGCGATGTCGATTTCGCGGTAGTGGACACCCTCACCCTCCGGTCCCCAATCATCCACGGGCGCGGCACCCGACCCGCCCACCTTGAACCAGAAGACCACGTATTCCTCCGAGGATTGCCTCCAGATGTAAAAGCTCGTCCCGATCATGTCCCCGGCAGTGTCCGGCGTGCATGTCCAGTCCAGCACCCAAGCCACGGCGGGAGCGGTATAGCCATCCGCGTGAGTGTTTCCGACGCACGTCAGCCTCACGATCTCCGGGCGGCCGACTTCGCGGACGTGGTCGCCATTGCGCACCGTTGCCGTCGTAAGAGCGAGACGCCCGGCAGAGTCCGCAACGGAGACAACTATGCGGCCCGCTGCGGCAAGCTCGGTGGCAAAGGCTGCTCGATCCGCGGCATTCGCGAAGGTGATCGCTCCGCGGATTTCAATGGCATCGACGCCGGCGACGGGTTCGAGGGCGCTGACTTTGGTGACGGGAAAGTCGGGGTTGGCCATTTCAGCGAGCGGTCGATGTCAAGTCGCGCGGCGCCATGCGCATCCTATGGGCCGGGATAGCACGCGTCCGGGAAGGCGAAGTCGCCGGAGCCGGTGTAGGTGACAGCATTGATGATGTAGGTCACGTCGCAGGTGATGGTGCCGCCGAGGGCGAAGGTGACGGCGGCGAATTCGTAGCCCTTGTTCATGCCGGGCCAGCCGGTGCCGAGCTGCTCCTCGGCGCCGATCTCGACGCTGAGGGTGCCGACGCCGGGTGGGCCACCCGCGATGCTAACCTGCGCGTGGATGCGGACGGTGGCGGGTTCGTCGTCGAGGATGTCGTAACAGGCAGGGAGGTCGTCGGGCGTGGTGAGGACGACGGTGACGGTGGGCACCTGTGCGACGGGGGGATTGTGGGGCGGGTGATTGCCGCCGCCGCCGCCGCCATCGCCGCCGGGTTCGAGGACGAAGAAGGAGCCGGGGCCGGGCGGGTTGGTTGGGCCGCCCCAGCGGCGGCTGCCGCCACCGGAGCGGAAGCCGCCGCCTCCGCCGCGCGGCGGCCGGGGTGGCGGTTCGGGCGGGCCGTCGGGCCACGGCTCATCGGTCCAGTCGTGGGCGAGGAATTCGGCGGCGCGGAATTCCTCGTTGAGGACCACATAGCGGAGCGCGTCGCCGTCTTCATCGATGCGCTCGGTAAAGGCGAGGGCGGGGCCGAAGGTGATCCAGCGCCGCCAGGCATCGCGCCGGATGGCACGCCCGGTCCGGGCGAGATCGCGGGCCTCGAACCAGGAGAGATTTTTGCTCATGCCGTGAGATCGCGCGCCACGCCCACATCGAAGTTCAGCGAGGAGCTTCGCAGTTCTTCCGGGCCGTAGGTGGGTTCGAGGATGTTTTCCTGCGTCCACTCCAGCTCGGCGACGGCGGCGAAGGCGGTGTCGAAATCGTCCTCCGCATTGCCGAGCGCGCCATTGAGCGCGTTGCCGGCGACGGTGACGGCCATGCGGTAGAAGGTGTTCGCGCCGGTGTCGCAGCGGATGAAGGTGGTGGAGGCGACGAGCGCGGTCTCGGGCTCGTAGGCTTTGAGCGTGAGCTTGAGCGTGGCGAGGTCGATGTCGGCGACGATGCCGCCTTTCAAAAAGCGGACATGGAGCATCCGCACGTCGCCGCGCTTGAGCCAGAAAAGCGGCTTCACGTCCACCGGAGCGCCGGCCACGAGGCGGGTGACGCCGCGTAGAGCGGGCGTCTCGGCGGAGACTTCGCCGGTGGCAAGATCGACGCTCAGATCCACGGCGTCGATCGAGGGCAGGGCGGTGGTGGCCTCGATACCGGCGGTAAAAACCTCGGGCGTGCTCGCGCCGTCACCGTTGCCGGCCACGAGGGCGAATTCATAGACGCCGGGGAAGGTGGCCGCGCCGGAGATCTGACCGGTGGCGGTGTCGAAAACGAGCCCGGTGGGGAGCGGGGAG
>JANOBH010000155.1:0-1628 GCA_031411535.1 Chthoniobacter sp.
GCGCCTATGCCCACCAGCGACCGCGTCCTCCGCGCCCTCGGCCTCCGCCTCCGCCAACTCCGCGAGGCACGCGGTCTGACCCAAGAGCGGCTCGGCGAGAAAGCCGACCTCGACCAAACCTACCTCAGCGGCGTGGAGCGCTACCTCGCGCGTCTCGATGCGGAGGCGGCTTATGATGAGGAGGAAGGAGTGTCGCGCTTTCGAGGAGGCGGCGATTGCGGTCGCTGCACGGATTCGGCGACCCGGATTGCGGCCGAGTTCTGCGGCCAGGTATGGGGATTTTTCATCCGCGAGAATCCCTCCGCCGCGCTGCCATGCGGGTTCGCGGAGGGGCACGACTTTTCGATCCTTCGCGGACGCTTTCTCGTCGATTGGTGGGCGCATCTCTGGGCGGGGTGCGCGCCGCGCGCGATCTACGATCTCTCATGCGCCGAGGATCGCTCCCTTGCGGCCCCGCTGTATGGCGATGCCGCGTGCTGGTCTTGCGTTGCAGATTTTGTATCGCGTGAGCGATGCTCAGCGCGATGACACCGCGCCGCCTCTGGACTCGCGAAGAGACACTGATTGCCTTCCGGCTCTACTCGCAGATTCCATTTGGCTCGATCGACGAAGCGAATCCGCGCATCCAGCAGCTCGCGGAACTGCTCGGCAGGAATGTGGGAGCCGTCTCGCTCAAGCTCGCCAATCTCGCGCGCCTCGACCCGGTGCAGCAGGCGCGTGGAATCCGCGGAATGGCGCATGGTGCGAAACTGGAGGCTGCGCTTTGGACCGAGTTCCTCGCGGAACCGGAACCGCTCATCTACGAGGCGGAGCGCGCCTACGCTGCGCGGATGCAGCAGAGCGTGGAAGCAGTGGCCGAGATCGCAACGGAAGATCTGCCGCCGGAGGGCCGGGAACGTGAGGCGGTCGTGCGCGTGCGCGTGAACCAGAGCTATTTCCGGCGGCGCGTGCTTTCGGCCTATGACTTCCGCTGCTGCGTGACCGGCCTCGATGTGCGCGACCTGCTCGTGGCCAGTCACATCGTGGCGTGGGCGGAAGACAGGCAGGAGCGGCTGAACCCGCGCAACGGACTTTGCCTGAATGCGCTTCACGACCGCGCGTTTGACCGCGGACTGATGTGGGTGGAAGCGGATCAGACCGTGCATTTCTCCGCGCGGCTGCGTCCGGGACTGCCGCTCGCCAAACCGACATGCGACTGGCTGCTGAGCTTTGCTGGCCAGCCCTTGCGCCTGCCGCCCAGCTTCTCGCCGGACCCAGCCTTTCTCGAAAGACACGCAAAGCGCTGGCGCGGGCGATGAAGGAGAACGGGTGGCCGGTGCAGTTTCACGAGCGGCCCGTGGCCGAGGCGGACACACCCGCGCTGCGGACTGCGCCGGAGGCGTTCGCATGGCATCGGGCGAACCGGCTGAGCCAATGGAGCTGACGCCCGCCCCGCCCAGATGCCCGACATTTTCACCAAGGCGAAGCGCAGCGCGGTGATGGCGCGCATCCGGGGGAGCGGGAATGCGGCGACGGAGCTGCGGATGATGGCGCTTTTCCGCGCGCACGGGATCACGGGGTGGCGGCGGAATGCGCGCGTCTTTGGGAAGCCGGATTTCGTGTTCCGCGCGGAGCGGGTGGCGGTGTTT
>JANOBH010000156.1:0-10269 GCA_031411535.1 Chthoniobacter sp.
CGCGGCCAACGTCGCGCTCGCGAACCAGTATCTCGGCTCGATCTACGGCGGCACGCAGTCGGCGAAGGTCTTTTGGAATCCCGAGCGCGTGGCAGACACGGGCACGCTCTCAAAGATCGGCGCGCTCGGTTTTGAATACACGTTCATCGACCAGATGCGGCACGTCTTCCGGTGGTTCGGGCGGCAGAGCGCGCTGGGCACCGACGGCTACCGCATCAATACGGTCAACGGCGTGAAATGTTTCGTCATCAACGACCAGATCAGCGCCGAGCGTTTCGCGACGAATGACAACGGCCCGAGCTTTGCCCTGCGCGACCTGCTGCTGACAAAGGCGCGCGACGGCCAGCAGGATCAGGTCATCGTGCTGATGAGCGCGTGGGAGGATTTCACGAGCAAGGCGAACGCCGACGCCTACGACAAAAACATCCGATGGATGGCGAGCCATCCGTGGGTGCGGCTCGTGACGCCCGACCAGATCGCAAACGGCGAGGTGGACCTCTCGCAGCCGCCGGACGGACTTGGCGACACGTTTGGCACGGTGGGCCGCGGGACGAATCCGTCGCTTGCGAAGGTGCAGCACGACTTCCTCGACCACGCGACGCAGGGCAGCTACGACAACTGGTACAACGGCAGCGCGCTGGAGGAGAGCCTCGCGGCGAAGCGCTTCGACATCCGCACCGGCGTGCAGCTCCCGGCGGGAAAAAACTTCGGCATTCTCACCGCGGGCACCGGCCTGGTGGGCGAGACGTGGACCGCGATCACCTCGATGACCTCCGCCACGAGCGATCTCGCACTGCTGGCGCGCGGGACGGCGGGCGCCGCGGGATTCGAGACCGCCTTTCACAACCAGACGAACAACGACCTGAGCAAGTACAGCACTGGCGACTACATCTACCCGGACACTTCGTTCCAGAGCCTCGCCGGGTTCGCAAGGGTCGCGCAGTCGCAGTTCCGTTTCGCCGCGCAGTACAAGCGCGTGGAGACGTGGGCGGCGGCGGCAAACGCAGGCGCGTACAATGCGACCGCGGCCACCGAGCCGGCCGACGTGGATGGCGACGGGGAGAATGAATACCTGCTCTTCAATGACCGCGTCTTCGCCGTCTTCGAGCGGATCGGCGGGCGGCTGACTGGCGCGTGGGTGCGCGACCTCGCGACGGGAAAAGTGCTGCAGGCGATCGGCAATCCGCTCAGCTACGCGGGATCGGAGACGGAGCACGAGGGGAATACGAACATCCTCAGCGGTGCCGTCGGCGCGCACCGCACGAGCGGGTTCAAGGACTGGTTCGCGACCGGCGCGCCCGATGCGGTGGCGTATGTGAACAATCTGTATGCCGCGACCCCCGCGCCGATCGGAGCCGGGTGGACTTTCACCAGCGCGGACGGGAAGATCGCGAAAACGATCACACTCGCGCCGGGCGCGACGCTGCTCCGCGCGAGCTACGCGCTCGGCGCGGGAGTCGGCCCGCTCTACGTGCGGTTTGGGCTCTCGCCGAATCTCAGCGACCTGCTGCTCAACGGTCAGGCAAATCTCAGCCCGCTCGTGAACAACACCACCGCGGGCGAGGTGGGCGTGACGAACTTCAAGACCGGCGGCGCGGTGCGCGCCTTCGTCCGCTACGGCGGCGCGGGCAATGCGGCGAGCTTCAACGCGACGGCGGTGGACCGGGACAATGGCGTGACCTTTGACACGCTGAACATGCGCAACCAGGCGCAGACGCAGCAGGTCGAGGTTTTCGGCGGCAATGGGCTGACGTTCGACCTCGGCCTCCAGAGCGGCGCGACGATCACGCAGGACACCGACGGCGACGGCCTGCCGGACTGGTGGGAAACCGCCAACGGTCTCGACCCGTTCAGCGATCTCGGCACGGACGGCGCGGGCGGCGACGGCGACGGCGACGGGCTCACAAATTCCGCGGAGTACCGGTTCGGCACGAACCCGGCGTTTGCCGACTCGACGCTCGTGCAGGTGATCATCACCTCGCCCACCGCCAGCACGCGCGCGCTGCAATTCGCCACGCGCTCCGACCGCACGTATCGCATCTCCTTCACGAACAGCCTGACTCAGCCCTTCGTCGCGCTCACGCCCGATCTGCCGGGCACGGGCGGCCTGCGCACATGGACGGACGACGGTACGCAAACCGTCACGGCGCCGTCGGCAGAGACGCAGCGCTTTTACAAAGTCGAAGCCCGCCTGCCGCAGCCGGAATGAGTGCCGTGAGCTTGTTTCGCGGAGGGCGAATCGAAACTCGAAAGCGGCGTCATCCTGAGCGGAATTCCGTGCGGGCGGAGGCGGGACGGAATGGAGTCGAAGGACCCCGGCGATTCACCACCGACATCGCTCGCAAATTCACGGGGTCCTTCGACTGCGTTCCGTTTGCAAAGCCAAACGAAACTCCGCTCAGGATGACAATGCGTTTAAAGATTCGGCGCATTCTTTCGGCAGCGCTTCTTCTCCTCGTCGCGTTCGCCGTTTCCGCGGAGGCGGCGAGCTTGAAAATCTCCGCGGGTTCGGCGGTGCGGGCAGCGGGGGAGGTTGAGGGCGATTACACGACTTCGCACGTCTATGTGAATGAGGTCGCGGGCGACTTGGTTCCGATCACGATCTTCTTTGACGCGCTGACGGCGGTGGAGACGTGCGAGGTTTTCACGAATCTCAACCGCCGCGAGCGCGCGGGCTTGGATGCGAATGGCGACGGCATCGAGGACGGGATCAAGCCGCCGGGCGGGGACACGGTCGTGGCGGGTGCGAATACGAATTACTACGCCGCTTACACGATGACGCAGGTGACGGCGCAGGCCTATCAGCTCACGCTGAACGCGCAGAAGACCGGGGCCTACCGGCTGACGGTGCGCTACCGGACGAGCGCGGCGGGGCCGTGGATTTACTACACGGGCGCTTTCGGGGATCTCGCGTTTCGCGCGCATGCGGTCGTCGTCTCGCCGAAAGCGGTGCGCGACATCCAGCTCTATGAGGTGAACCCGCTGACGATCACCGCCACGGGGACGCTGCCGGGGCAGCGCGGGACATTCGCGGGGCTGGCGAATGGCGTCGCGGGCGGGCCGCGCTTTTCGCTCCAGTATGTGAAAGACCTCGGCTGCAACATGCTTTGGTTTCAGCCGGTGCATCCGAACGGAATCGCGGGGCGGCAGAACGATCCGACACTGCCGCCGAACACGCCTTTCGAGGTCGGCTCGCCTTACGCGGTGAAGAACTTTTTCGAGATCATGCCGCTCATGGCTGCCGGCTTCTCACCCGGCGGCACGCCCGCGAGCAACGACACGCCCGCGGGCCGCACGCAGGCGATGACCGAGTTCCAATCTTTTGTGGCGTCAGCGGATGCGGCTGGCGTGGGCGTCATGCTCGATGCGCCTTTCAACCACACGAGCTACGACACGGAACTCGCCGCGCTCGGGCAGACTTTTTTTGGAAATGGCGGGACGACTGCGGGCAGCGAAATGCGAAACGCTGAGGCGCGGTTTTTTGCCCGCACGGGCGAGTATGACAAGCGGGCGTCAGGCGCGGGCAATATCGCCATCGCGCCGGACCGGATCGCGGACTTCGCGTTTTCGGACACATACGAGGTGTACTTCGGGCGCTACGCGGCGCTCGTCTCGGGCTCGTCGGGCAATCATCAGAATGAGGCGGACTGGTTTGACTACAGCATCGGCGACGAGAATTCGGCGGGAGGCGGCAACGGGCATTTCGACGCGATCACGCAAAAGGTGTGGCGTTACTTTGCCGAGTACACGCTCTACTGGCTCACGCAGACGGGCTACCCGGCGAATGCAGCGGGAGCCTCGCTGGACTCGGCGGCGGGCATCGACGCGCTGCGGGCGGACTTCGGCCAGGGGCTGCCGCCGCAGTGCTGGGAATACATCATCAACCGAACGCGGACGCGGAAGTGGAACTTCCTCTTCATGGCTGAGTCGCTCGACGGCGGCGCGGTGACGTACCGCAGCGGACGGCACTTCGATATTTTGAATGAGAACATCGTCTTCCCGCTCCACGCGGCGACGACGGTCGGCGCGTACCGCAGCATCTTCGACGACCGCCGCGCCGCGTACGGGCAGGCGCTCGTGCTGCTAAACTCCAGCTCGCACGACGAGGACCACTACAACGACCCGTGGGAGGCACTGATCCGCTACGCGGTGAATTCCACCATCGACGGCGTGCCGCTCATATTTCCCGGCCAGGAGCTGGGACTGAGCGGCACGGTGATCCCGCCGAATGACACGAACAGCGGCATCCCGACATTCGGCTACGACCGCTATGAGACGAATGTCGGGAAGCCGATTCCGCATTTCAAAAAGTACAACTCGCTCATGCCGCTCTGGCTGAAGACGCAGCCGGGCCAACCGGACTACAACTACGGCCTCGCGCAGCTCGCGCCCGTTTTCAGCGGCATCGGACAGGCGCGGAAGTTCAGCGCTGCGCTGCGCTCGCC
This sequence comes from Chthoniobacter sp., assembly GCA_031411535.1. Lineage (GTDB taxonomy): Bacteria > Verrucomicrobiota > Verrucomicrobiia > Chthoniobacterales > Chthoniobacteraceae > Chthoniobacter. Next base: position 4,446 of record JANOBH010000156.1, read on the forward strand.
GAACCGCTTTTTCCTGAACCTGAACAACGGGTCCGTGCACGGGCAGATGTTCAGCGTGGCGAAGTTCGAGGCGCGGAACGGTGCGCCGAATTTCTCGGACGTGGTGTTCGCGTTCGTGAATATCGCGCGCAACGCCGATCCGGAGACGACCGGCGGCGTGCAGTTCAACCTCAATGCGGATGTGGACGCGAACGGCGCGAACGATTTCGGCATCAAGTCCGCGCGCACGTACAACGTAAAGAACATTGCCGCTTACCTGGGCGTGGCTGGCACGCGGCGCGACACCTTTCTCATCCCCGGCGGAAAGACCGGCGCGCAACTGCTGAGCGAGGGTCTCTACGTGAAGATGAACCGCGTCCCGACGACCGATCCGGCGTGGGCGTCCGCGCCTTACGAGGCGCAGTATCTCAAGCTCTACGACGTGACACCGCCGCCCGCGGCGGGCACGCCGGGCACGCCGAAGCCGTATGCCATCGGCACGCAGGTGACGTTTGCGTGGACGCCCGCGAGTGATCCCGAGGGCGGGGTCAGCGGATACCGCATCGTCATCAGCACGCAGCCGGACGGCGCGGGGATGGTGCTTTTCGACGGCACGGTGACGGGCGCGAGCAAGACGGTGACGGCGGCGTTTGGGCAGACGCTGTTCGCGAAAGTGACGACGATCAGCAACGCAGGCATCGCGAGCGGGACGAGCAGCAGCAGCGGCGGAACGCTCGTGCTCGATCCAGCCGGCGATCAGGACGGCGACGGCCAGCGCAACGACAGCGAGGACATCGCCGCGACCGACCCGCTCGATCCCGCCTCTCTTTTCAAAATCGTGCAGGCCGCGCGGCTCAGCGCGGGCAGCGTGCGGCTGACGTGGAGCAGCGCGCCGGGCCGGCAGTATGAGGTGCTGGCGGCGGGCGATCTCTCGCAGTCGTTCGTGAATATCAGCGGCGCATCGCCGATTCCGTCGGGCGGCGCGACGACCGAATACACGGACGACAGCGCCACCGGCGGCGCTAAGTTTTACAAGGTCCGGCTCGTGCCGTAGTCGCAACGATGCAGACGAAATGCGTGCGCGCAGCGCTTGGTTCTTGGGTCGTGACGGGAAACAGTTTCTGGCCTCCGCGGGAGGCCACCGGTAGCGTGGAAACAGCAATGCTCCCCCAATTCGCCCTGCCATGATTCCGCGCCGCAATATGTCCATCTCCCGCCTCGTCGCGACGCTCGTCGTGTTGTGCGCGGCGGTCGGCGGGATCATTCTCTTTCGCAGCCACGTCGCTGATCGGCGCGAGCAGGCCGCAGCCGCCGCGACGGCTCCCGCGGCGCCGCTTGAAGCGACGGCCACTCCGAATGCCGGTCTCGCGGGCAACCCGCCCGCGCAGCCCGGCGCGACTCATTTCACCGGTCCCGGAGCGACCGCGACGACCATCCCCGTGCAGAACCCGCCCGCGGTGCGCGTCCCGGATCGCGAGCTTTTCGGCAGCGCGTGGGGAAAGGGCGGGTCGCCGGAGTTCGCCGCGTTTGCGGACTGGGCGCGGGAATATCTCGCCGCTCCCGAGGATGAGCGCGCGGCGCTGATCGGGCGTGGTGTGGATCTCGCGACGGCGCGGCGCGAAGTCATGGCGCGGTTCATCCGCGACAATCCGCGCGAGGCCATCGCGAACACGCCGCCGATCGCCGTGCGGAGGCAGTTGCCCGAGACGGTCGAGCGGCTGATCGAGGAGCGCGTGTCCGGCATCGGCGATGTCATCCGCATCATGGGCCTGCCGCCGCCGGGCGTGAAAGAACCGGTGCCGACGACGGAGCAGGCGCGCGTCGATTCGCGCTACTTCACCGCGCACCGCTACGGCGAACGCGCGCTCACGCCCACGCTCAAGGACGTGTCGATCCACGGCGTCGCGCTCGACGAGCACCTCGCCGTCTCCGCCAGCCCGGTGCGCGTGCTGGAACTGGGAGAGACGCCCGCGAGCACCACGGAGGTGTGCGTCGTCACAGCTGGCGAGCCGGTCCTCACGCCTGCCGAGCCCGCGGCTGTCGCGACGACGGCGATGGTGGGCACGCACGGCTACTCGATGTGCTGCCCGTTTTGCGTGGAAGATTTCGACACCCGGCTGGCGCGGCTGGAGCAGCGCGGAATGTCCACCCCGCGGGCGATCGAGGCGATCGGTTCCGGCCAGCCGCGCGAGCTGGCGGACAGCGGCGTGAACGGGACCGACGACTTTCCCGGCAAGCCGCCGGTTTCGCTCACGCATGGCGCGAAGAAGCTGCTTTTCATGCGCGTCGATTTCGCGGATCGCGGGTATCCCGGCTCGCTCTCGGAGGCATACATCAGCGACCAGGTGTGGAGCGCCGACGGCATGAATGCGCGGATCAAGCGCAGCTCCTTCAACGCGACATCGATCGACACCGCGGACGTGACGCCCGTGCTGCGGATGCCGAAGAACTCGGACGCGTATTGGAAAAACCCGGACGGCTCGACCAACATGAACCTCTACTGGGGGCCGATCTCGGACGACGCGAAGGCTGCCGCGCGAGCCGCCGGCTTCGAGCCGAACAACTACACCTGCCGCGTCATCGTGCATGACGGCATCGTGAGCGGGGGCGCCGCGGGCTGGGGCGGCGGCGACACGATCTGGTGCAATGGGAATGCCGACAAAAAGCTGCTCCTCCACGAATACGGCCACGTCTTCTGGCTCCCGCATGCAAACTCGTGGACGAGCACGGACGGCAATCCGCTTTCCGCGAGCCGCGCGCACGTCGAATACGGCGACGCAAGCGACCCGATGGGCAATGCGTGGGGCGCGGAGCTGAACAACGACTTCAACGCCTATTACAAGAGCCTCTGCGGCTGGCTGCCCGACAGCGCCGTGCTCAGCATCAGCCACAGCGGCACGTATCGCATCCACCAGTTCGACGGGGCAGCGAACGTCTCGCGCACTTTGGCGCTGAAGATCACGCGCGAGAACGACCTGAGTTTCTGGCTGATGTACCGCGGCGATCCGATTCCGCAGGGAAACTTCAACACCGGCGCGACGGTCCTCGCGACGCCGGTGGGCCGCGCGGGAGATTCGCATCTTGTCGATATGAACGATCCCAGCGGCAACGCGGACAACGCGCCGCTCGCGCAGGCGCAGGTCTTCGACGACACCCCGTCCGGCGTGAAGCTCACGACTGCGGGCCGCGGCGGGCAGGGCTCGGAGAAATACATGTACGTGCGCGTGAACTTCGCCGCCGCATACATCTACGGCCACCGCCCGCTCGTCTCGGGCGGCATCTATGCGCTGCGAAACAAGTCCTTCGACAAATACCTCGACGTGCCGAACAACGGCGCGAACGCCGGCGCGAACGCCGGCGATCAGCCGCAGCTCTATGCCTACAATGGCTCGCCGGCACAGCAGTGGACCGCGTGGCGCAACACGGACGGCAGCTACTGCCTGAACCACACCGGCACCGCCATGTGGCTCGACGTCTCCGGCAACAACGGCGGCAATTACGCGCAGATCCAGCAGTGGACGAAGAACACCTCCGACGCGCAAAAGTGGGAGGTTTCGCTTTTCAACGACGGCTTCCTGCGGCTGCGGCATCGCGGCACGAATGGCGTGCTCTCCGCGGACACGGCGAACGGCGGCGATGTCATCCAGTATGAGGATTTCGGCGGCGACGAGCAGAAGTGGGAGCCGCGGCTCATCGGGATGACGGAGGGCGTCTATCGCATCGTGCCCCGGCACGCGCAGTCGATGGCGATCGGGCTGCGCGACCGGAAGACGGCGGCCGGCACGCAGGTCGAGCAGCAGAGCTGGTCGGGTGAGGCATGGCAGCGCTGGGCGCTGCAAAGCGTGGGCGGAGGCCAGTTCCGCATCTTCCCGCAGGACACGCCGGGCCAGACGCTCGCCATCGCGGGCGGCGCGACGACCGACGGGCCGCAGGCCGTGCTGGAGCCTTACACCGGCGCTGCGTCGCAGAAATTCACATTCACGCACACCGACAACGGCTGGGTGCGAATCACGCCCGCGCACGCCGCGACCAAGTCCCTCGACGTGGGCGGCGTGAGCAGCGCGGCGGGAGCCGATCTGATCCAGTGGCAGTTCGTCGGTGGCGGAAACCAGCAGTGGCGTTTCGATGACGCGGACCTATGAAAGCGCCGCGCATTTTCACCTCGCTCGCGTTCGCGCTCCTGCTCGCGCTGCCGGCTGCGGCGCAGCAGCCGCTCACGGTCCCGCCAGTGCATCGCTACGGCTTCGGTGCCGCGGCGGCGGCGGCTCCCGCGGGGACGCTCGCGCTCGATTCCATCGGCACCGCGCACGCCGTCGTCCGCGGCGGGGGCGCGAGTTTCACCGGCACCGGGCTGCGGCTGCCGGGTGGGAGTTCGGCGAGCGCGGCCTACATTGATCTGCCAAACGGGCTCGTCTCGGGCGCCGCGGCGCGATTCCCCGGCTACGCGAGCGCGAGCTACGAGGTGTGGGTCACGGTTCACTCGAATCAGAACTGGTCCCGCGTTCTCGATTTCGGATCGAATCAATCCGGCGAGATCACCGCGCCCGGGGGCACTTTCAACGGACTCGACTACCTCATCGTCACCGCCAACACGGGCACGGCGCCCGACATCCGCTTCGAGCGCGGCGGGCAGGGCCTCACAGGTGCAGCGCTTCAGGACTCCGCGGGCGCGACGCCGGTCGGGCAAAAGGTTCATCTTCTCGTCACCTACGAAGCCACGGCGGGCGCGTGGCGGCTCTACAGAAACGGCGCGCTGCTCAAGACGCTGACGAGTCTGCTCGGACCGGATACGATCCCCGATGCGAACGCGTGGCTTGGCCGGTCGAACTGGGCCGGCGACGCCAATGCCGACGCGACCTATGACGAGTTCCGCATTTACGACTACGCGCTGAACGATCAGCAGGCGCTCGGGAATTTCCAGGCCGGACCCAATACGCTCACTTCTCCCGCGCCGGTCACCGCGCCGATCGTGCATTACAGATTCGACGAAACGACCGGGACGACTGCGGCTGACGCGTCCGGAAACGGAAACCCCGGCGCGCTCGCGGGCGGCGCGGGCTTCACGGCCGGCCTGCTCGGCAATGCGATGAACGGAAACGGCAGCACGAGCGGCGCGGAGACGGCGAACGCCATCACGCTCCCGAATCCGACCGAGGCGATGACGCTCGCGGCGTGGATCAGGCCGGCGGCGTGGAGCGGCGGGAACCGGCGCGTCGTGCAGAAAGGTGCGAACGACGATCAGTTCCGCCTCTTCTCGAACGGGACCGTGCTGACCTTCGAGATCGCCGGGCCGGTGCGGGCCGTCACGGTCCCGCTGCCGTCGCTGAATGTGTGGACGCATGTCGCCGGCACGTATGACGGCGCGACGCTGCGCCTCTACGTGAATGGCGTCGAAGCCGCGAGCACGCCTGCGAGCGGCGCGATCCCGACGACGGCGGACGCGCTTTTCATCGGGACTAAGAGCGCGGTGTCTCCCGCGGGCGACCGCTTTTCCGGGCTCATCGACGACGTGCGAATCTACGAGCGCCCGCTGGACGCGGCCGCAGTGAATGAACTCGCGACCGTCGCCAGCATTGCCGCGACCGACGCAACCGCGCAGGTCGGCACCGCGGACGCGGGGACGTTTTCCGTCACGCGGACGGGAAGCACCTCGAGCGCGCTGCCGCTGAGTTTCACGATCGGCTCCGGGGCAGGGCAGGCGGCGCCCGGCACGCGTTACACGCTCTCGCCGTCGATGGCGGCGATCACGATTCCCGCCGGACAGGCATCCGCCACGATTACCGTCGCGCCGGCTTCGGACGCCGCGGTTCTCGGCACGCAAACGGTCACGCTGAATCTCGCCAGC
>JANOBH010000157.1:0-16780 GCA_031411535.1 Chthoniobacter sp.
CGGAGATCCGCGACGACGTGAGCTTGTTGACTCACCCGCCGCCTCTCGGCGGGTTCGCCCTGCGGGCTGCCTGCGGCAGTCTGTCTCGCCTCCCGCCATTCGGCTCGGCTCCAAGCCTTGCAAGCCGCGCTGAACAAGCAGAGCAGCAACAACCGCAAGACGCCCGAGCAGATCGACGCCGCCATCCGCCAGCTCGTGAGCAAGGCCATCACCACCGAAGGCCAGGTGATCGACGTTTTCACCGCCGCCGGATTTTGAGCGCCAACGGCGCGGCCCATGCCAGCCCAGGGCACCGCCCTGGGTATGCGTCCCCATTTCATCAAGCCCTGAAGGGGCGGCACAACCGGTGTCCCGCCCCTTCAGGGCTTGGGATGTTCCTGGCGATCGATCCCAGAGCGTTGCCCTGGGCTGGCTTGTCGCGCCCCTTTGGGGCTGCGGCGGCGCATCGGGCCGCGCCGTCACGGTTTATGACCCGCTCCGTTCTTGCGCGGCGCGCGCCAGCCGCAAGAATCCGTGCATGACCGGCACATTCCACGACCACCTCCAGCAGCAGCTCTCCGGCATTCGCGCGGCGGGGCTTTACAAGAACGAGCGCGTGATCACGACGCCGCAGGATGCGCGCATCCGGGTGGCGGACGGGCGCGAGGTGCTGAATATGTGCGCGAACAATTACCTCGGCCTCGCGGAGCATCCGGCGGTGATCGCGGCGGCGCATGAGGCGCTGGACCGGCGCGGCTACGGGATGGCGAGCGTGCGGTTCATCTGCGGGACGCAGGACGCGCACAAGGAGCTAGAAGGTGCGCTTAGCGAATTCCTCGGGACGGAGGACACGATCCTGTACTCGTCGTGCTTCGATGCGAACGGCGGACTTTTCGAGACGCTGCTCGGCGCGGAGGACGCGATCATTTCCGATGAGCTGAACCACGCCTCGATCATCGACGGCGTGCGGCTCTGCAAGGCGGCGCGCTACCGCTACAAGAACAACGACATGGCCGACCTCGAAGCGAAGCTGCGCGAGGCGACGGAGAAGGGCGCGCGTTTCAAGATGATCGCGACGGACGGCGTCTTCTCGATGGACGGCTACCTGGCGAACCTGCGCGGCGTGTGCGATCTCGCGGACAAATACGATGCGCTGGTGATGGTGGATGACTCGCACGCGGTTGGCTTCATCGGCGAGCGCGGACGCGGGACGCATGAGCACTGCGGGGTGATGGGGCGCGTGGACATCCTGACCGGCACGCTGGGCAAGGCGCTCGGCGGCGCGAGCGGCGGCTACACGAGCGGGCGGCGCGAGATCATCGAGCTGCTGCGGCAGCGGTCGCGGCCCTACCTTTTTTCAAACACGCTCGCGCCGTCGATCGTGGGCGGCTCGCTGAAGGTGCTGGAGCTGCTCACGCAGTCCACCGAGCTGCGGGACAAGCTGGAGGTGAACACGGAATTCTTCCGCGCCGAGATGATCGTGCGCGGCTTCGACATCCTGCCGGGGACGCATCCCATCGTGCCGATCATGCTGGGCGACGCGGCGCTGGCGCAGCGCTTCGCCGAGGCGATGCTGGCGCGCGGGGTGTATGTGGTCGGTTTTTTCTACCCGGTGGTCCCGCAGGGAAAGGCGCGCATCCGCACGCAGATCAGCGCCGCGCACTCGCGCGAGGATCTGGCGTTTGCAGTCGAGCAGTTCAGCGCGGCGAAGGCGGAGCTGGGGCTGTAATTTTACGTTTCGTTTTTCTGCCCCGGGCGCAGACTCCGCGCATGAGAACACCACGCGTCCTGACACTCATCTTTGGCACCGTGCTGGCGGCTTTGACGGGCGGTTGCGCGACTTCGTCGTCGGGGTTGAAGGCGAAGACTGTGCCGACTTCGGCTTTCCTGGAGAGTGCGGGGCGGATGCGGCCGCACCGGGCGCGGGCGCCTTTCAATGCCGTGTGGGAGAGTCCGAAGTTTGAGCCTACGCGGGGGAGTTTCACGGCGATCTCCGTGGCTCCGGTGACGACGGCGTATCTGCGGCCGGTGAATCGGCCGCTGGTCTCGGCGCTGGAGGGGCCAAAGGCGAAGGACCGTCCGGTGGCGCAGACGGCGGAGCTGCTGCAGAGGGCTTTCATCGACGCGCTGCGCGCACCGGGCGGGCGCCATGCGGTGGTGAATGGCAGGGGCCACGGGGTGCTGGTGCTGGAGCTGGCGCTGGTGGAGCTGAACCCGACGAATGTGGTGGGGAACGCCGCGCGCTATGGAGCGCCCGGCGGCTCGGTGCTGGCGCCGATGACGAAAGGAAACATCGCCATCGAGGGGAAGCTGCGGGACGGGGCGACGGGCGAACTGCTGTATGCGTTTGCGGATAATGAGCAGGATCGGTTTTCGCTGGTGAGCCTGCGCGACCTGTCGTCCTTCGGGCATTCGCGGACGGAGATAAAGGATTGGGGAAGGCAGTTCGCGGAACTGATGCGGACGCCTGCGTCGCACAAGGTGGAGGATTCGGCGTCGGTGGGGCTTAATCCGTTCTGAGCCGGGTGGGCGTGAAGGCGGGGGCCGGGCGCGGGAGCGCCTCGGGGGGCGCGCAGGAGCGCTTGGCTCCGGCGCAAGGATGATGGAATGCGCGGGTGATGCCGACGGAGTGATTTCCCGTGTGCGGGTGACGGCGGTCTTGCAGGGCGCGGGGGAACGGGCAGCGTAGGCGGCGGCCATGAGCGATTCCACCTCACCTGAATCCGGGATCATCGAGCGCGCGATCGCGCTCGCGCGCAGCTTGCAGGAGCGGGCGGCGGCGCTGCTGACCGGGGCGGAGCGGCGGCAGCAGGCGGAGCTGGACCGGATGCTGCAGACGCCGGCGGACAAGGTGACGCTGGTGCAGCTCACGGACCGGGCGTTTCGCGCGCGGGACGCGGCGCGGGTGGCGGAGCAGTTCGCGCACATCCTGGATGTGCAGGGGGTGCCGCGCTTTTTCAGTCCGATTGACCGGGCGCTGCTGCGGGGCTTTCAGACTTTCGGCGGATGGCTGCCGGGAGTGTCGGTGCCGCTGGTGCGCGACCACATGCATCAGGAGACGGCGAATGTGGTGCTGCCGGCGGAGCGCGAGTTGCTTGCCGCGCACCTGAAGGCGCGGCAGGCGGAGGGTTTGCGGATGAATGTGAACCTGCTCGGCGAGGCGCTGCTGGGCGAGGAGGAGGCGGGGCGAAGGATGACGCGCTATCTGGAGGCGCTGCGGCTGCCGGAGGTCGAGGTGCTGTCGGTGAAAATCTCGACGCTGTTTTCGCAAGTCTCGCCGCTCGCGCGGGAGCACACGGTGCGGGTGCTGTGCGACCGGCTGGAGGCGCTGTATCGCGCGGCGGCGGCGGCGCGATTCGTGCGCGCGGACGGCGCGAGCGTGCCAAAATTCCTCTACCTCGACATGGAGGAATACCGCGACCTGCGGCTGACGGCGGACGCTTTCATGCAGACGCTGGACCGGGCGGGGCTGGAAGGCGTGAGCGGCGGGATCGCGCTCCAGGCGTACGTCCCGGACTCGATGCGGGTGCTGCGGGAGCTGCACGCGTGGGCGCGGGCGCGGATGGCGCGGGGCGGCGCGGCGATCACCGTGCGGATCGTGAAGGGGGCGAATCTGGAGATGGAGCGCGTGGAGGCGTCGCTGCGCGGATGGCCGCAGGCGCCGTTCAAGACGAAGGCGGAGACGGACGCGAACTACAAGCGGATGCTGGCGGAGGCGATCACGCCGGGGAATCTGGCGGCGGTGCGGGTGGGCGTGGCGTCGCACAATCTTTTCGATGTGGCGTACGGGCTGGTGCTGGCGGCGGATGCGGAGGCGGGCGGGCGTGTGCAGTTTGAGATGCTGGAGGGGATGGCGAATCATCAGCGGCGGGCACTGTTCGAGCATTCGCGGGATGTGCTGCTGTATGCGCCGGCGTGCCGAAAGGAGGAGTTTCTCCACGCGATCGGCTACCTCATCCGGCGGCTGGATGAGAACACGGGGCCGGACAATTTTCTGCGGCACGCCTTCCGGCTGCGGGTCGACGGCGCGGAGTGGGAGATGCTGGAGCGGGGCTTCCGCGCGGCATTCCGGCTCGGTGTGTCGGACGCGCCGCGGCGCACGCAGAACCGGATGGAGCCGCTGGCGGGGAAGCCGCGCGCGGAGATGGTGTGGACGGAATTTGCGAATGAGCCGGACACGGATTTCGCGCTGCCTCAAAATGGCGCCTGGGCGGCGGAGCTGGCGGATTCAGACATCTTCCTGGCGCGTCCGGAGTCCTTCAGGCCTGCCGCCGTGGAGGGCGCCGTCGCGAGAGCGCAGGCGGATTCCGCGGGCTGGCGGACGATGTCCGCGGATGCGCGCTCCGAGATTCTCGGGAAGGTCGCGCAGGAAATCCGCGAGGCGCGCGGGACGCTGATCCGCACGGCGATGGCGGAGGGCGGCAAGACAATCGAAGAGGCTGATCCCGAGGTTTCGGAGGCGGTGGATTTCGTGGAGTTCTACCGCAGCGCAGCGCGCGCGTTTTGGGATCTGCCGACGGTTCGGGCGAAACCGCTGGGCGTGGTGGTGGTGGTGTCGCCGTGGAATTTTCCGATCGCGATTCCGTGCGGGGGAATCGCCGCGGCGCTGGCGGCGGGGAATACGGTGATCCTCAAGCCGGCGTCGGGCGCGGTGCATGCCGCGCGGGAGCTCTGCAAATGCTTTTGGCGCGCTGGTGTTTCAAAGGAGACGCTCCAGTTTTTCCCATGCACGGGAAGCGGCGCGGGGCGCGGGCTGGTGGCGCATCCCGGCGTGGACGCGGTGATCCTGACGGGCGGGACGGAGACCGCGCTGCGGATGCTGCGCGCGCGACCGGAGATGCGCCTCTCGGCGGAGACGGGCGGGAAGAATGCGACGGTGGTGACAGCGCTGGCGGATCGCGAACAGGCGGTGCGGCACGTGGTGCAGTCGGCGTTCAGCCACAGCGGGCAGAAATGCTCGGCGACTTCGCTGCTGCTGCTGGAGGCGGAGGTGTATTACGATCCCGCCTTTCAACGCCTGCTGGCCGACGCGGTGCAGAGCCTGCCGGCCGGCCCGGCGACGGACGTGGCGACGCGGCTCGGTCCGCTGATCCGCGCTCCGGAGGGCGATCTCTCGCAGGCGCTGACGGTGCTCGAAGCGGGCGAGTCCTGGGCCGTGACGCCGCGGCAAATCGGCGACGATCCGCGGCTGTGGACGCCGGGCGTGAAATACGGAGTGCAGCCGGGGAGTTTCACGCACATGACGGAGTTTTTCGGGCCGGTGCTGGGCGTGATGCGGTTTGCGTCGCTGGCGGAGGCCGTCTCACTCGTGAACCAAACGGGCTACGGCCTGACGAGCGGACTGGAGTCGCTCGACGAGCGGGAGCAGGAAATCTGGAAGGCGGGAATCCGCGCGGGGAATCTTTACATCAACAAGCCAACGACAGGCGCGGTGGTGCTGCGGCAGCCGTTCGGCGGGATGGGGAAGTCGTCATTCGGGCCGGGGTTGAAAGCGGGCGGGCCGAACTACGTGGCGCAGTGCATGGAGTTTGAGGATCAGCCAGGGCAAATGGATGGCGGGCCGATCGCGAACCCGGCGCTCGATGATTTGCGCCGGCGTCTGCAGGCGGTCGAGGTGGAGGCGAAACCGGCGGAAGTGGCGCAGGTGCTGGCGGCGATGGGGAGTTACGACCGCGCGTTTCGCGAGGAGTTTGGGCGGGAGCACGACCACTTCCGGCTGCTCGGCGAGGACAACGTGCGGCGGTATCTGCCGGTCCCGACGGTGCGCGTGCGGGTGGATGCGCGGGATTCGTTTTTCGATGTCTTCGCCCGCGCGTGCGCCGCGCGTGCAGCCGGCTGCGGCATGACGATGAGCCTGCCGCCGGGGCTCGTGCACGCGGCGCTGCGGCGGCTGGACGAGATGACGGAAACGTGGGCGGCCGGGATCGAATTCATCGAGGAGACGGATGCGGATCTCGCGGCGGCGATTCGCGGCGGCGAGGTGGAGCGGGTGCGCTTTGCAGCGGCGGAGCGCGTGCCGGCGGAGTTGCGCGCGGTGGCGCATGAGGCGGGCGTGTTTCTCGCGGATGCGCCGGTGCTGGCGGAGGGGCGCGTGGAGCTGCTGTGGTACGTGCGGGAGCAGTCGGTCAGCCACGCGTACCACCGGTATGGGAATCTCGGGGCGCGGGCGGCAGAGCGGCGGGCGGAGCCGCGGTAGCTGGCCGCGACAATGACCCGCTCGCAAGCGAGGTCATCCTGAGCCGTATCCATGCAGTTGGAGAGGTTGGATTTTCAACGCAGAGGCGCAAAGGCGCAGAGTTCGCGGAGATTTCCCCTCGTCGAATCCGAGTCACCGATTATACCAACTCTCACAAATAACCGGACGGTTTGGCGGAGAAGACGGAATTACGGAATTCTGCCAAATGACGGAATTCTCTTCAGGCATCTTCATTCCGTCATTTGGTCAAATCCCGTCATTCCGTCCCCTTCCTACTGTCAGGTTTTTTGTGAGAGACGGTATTAGTGAGCTCTGCCAGTCCCTCGTTTGCGCTCTCCGCGTCTCTGCGTCTCTGCGTTTACCCAAAACCCAACTGCATCGATTCGGCTAAGCGGAGCCGAGGCGAAAGGCGGGCGCAGCGCGGTCGAAGGACCTCGCGCATCCAAGAGCAGTATCGCAAAGAATCGCCGGGGTCCTTCGACTGCGTTCCGTCCCGCCTTCGCCCGCGACGGAACTCCGCTCAGGATGACAGCCGTTTGACAGTCATTCTTAAACGAGGCGCTGCGGCTCTAGAATTGGAAGTAGATGAAGGCTTTGTACTTCACCGGGACGAAGAGGATGGCCAGCTCGGTGCCGACGCCGAGGAGGGCGGCTGCGGCCCAGTCGGGGAGGCGCTGCCAGAGGGAGGCGAGGATGCGGCGGCTGTTGAGCCAGTGGACGAGCGCGAGGACGGCGAGGATGGCGAGGCAGTCGAGGCCAAAGGTCTTGCTGCCATGCGCGCCGAAGAGGGTGAATGCCTTGAATGCGCGCTGCGCAATTTCGAGGCCGGTGGCTTTGATGACGCCGGTCTTTTCGTCGATGAGCGGCGCGGCGCGGAAGAAGATCCAGGTCAGGCAGACCCAGTAAAAGGTGAGCGGCACGGCCAGCCAGGCGAGGACTGTCTTAAAAAGCGCGCCCGCATTTCCGGTGAGCCGCTGCCACTCGCGGTGGAAGATGAGGGCGATGCCGTGCATGCCGCCCCAGATGACGAATGTCCACGACGCGCCGTGCCAGAGTCCTCCGAGCAGCATGGTGAGGAGGAGATTGCGGTAGGTGAAGAGCTTTGGTCCGCGGCTGCCGCCGAGGGAGATGTAGAGGTAATCCCGCAGCCAGGTGCTGAGCGAGATGTGCCAGCGCCGCCAGAATTCCGTGATGCTGCGCGAGAAGTACGGGAAGTCGAAATTCGGGGTCAGCTCGTAGCCGAGGAGGCGGGCGGAGGCGATGGCCATGTCGGAGTAGCCGCTGAAGTCGCAGTAGATCTGCACGGCGTAAAAGAGCACGCCGAGCACGGAGCTGAGGTGGTCGTATTTCCACGGCTCGGCGAAAAAGGCGTCGGCGATCTGCGCGGCGAATTCGGACACGCACGCCTTTTTCACAAAGCCGATGAAGAACAGCGTGCAGCAGGCGCGGACGCGGACATTCGCCCACACGCGCCTTTCCACGACCTGCGGGAGAAACGTCATGGCGCGCACGATGGGGCCGGCGACGAGCTGCGGGAAAAAGGAGATGAAGAAGGCGAGGTCGAGGAAGCTGCGGACGGGTTCGACGCGGCGGCGATACACGTCGATCGAGTAGCTCATCGACTGGAAGGTGTAGAAGCTGACGCCGAAGGGCAGGATGATCTTCAGCGTGTGGAGCGAGGTGTGGAGGCCGAGCCAGCCGAGGAATCCGGCGGCGGACGTGACGAAGAAATTGAAGTATTTGAAGTAGCAGAGGACGCCGAGATTCACCGCGAGGCTGACGATCAGCCAGCCCATGCGGCCGCGCTCGCTGCGGGCGGCACCGAGGCCGCGGCCCACGATGTAGTCCATGATCGTGGAGCCCCACAGCACGGCGGGAAACCACCAGCCGTCGGGCATTTTCGCCCATGCGCCCTCGCGCATGAGGCCGAAGAACACGACGGGGTCGCCGATGAAAAAGCAGGCGTAGAAAAAGTGGCCGCAGGCGAGCAGCCATGCCTTGCGCGAGGTATTGCTCGGGAGCGTCCAGTGGACGGCGAAGACGACGAGGAAGAAGATGAAGAAGCGGAATTCGACGAAGAGCATGGAAAAGGTGCGGTCAGCGGGCGGCAGGCGGGAGCGGGCTCAGCGGGGCGGATTTCCCGGAGGCGATTTCCAGGAACCGCGCGGCGACGAGGCGGGTGAAGACTTCCGCGCCAGCGGCATTGAGGTGCGAGGTGTCGATGCGGTTGCGGGCCTCGTAGAGCTCGGGATACCTGTCGGGGTCGCAAAGGTCGATGACGTGGGCGCGGAGGGCATTCTCCGCCGAGGGGACGAGGTAGTACTCGCGGGCGCGCGGCGGGATGATGAGGATCGGCACGGCTCCCGCGCGGATGATCCTGCCGATGGTTTCGCCGAGGACTGCCTGGGTGACGCGGTCGGTTTCCTGGGGCTTTGGCCGATCGCCCTTTTTTTCGTCGATGAGGGCGGCGAGCCGCGCCACCGTCTTCCTGCTCGGATTGCCGGCATGTTCGGACGGCGTCCAGCCATCGCCGCTTTCGCCGAGCTTTCGCCAATCCATCGGATCGGGCGGCGTCTGATGCCGCCAGCGGTCGTAGAGGACGGCCGCGCGCCCTAGCTGCGTGGCGCGCTGGCCGAAGCCGGAGAGGTGCTGGATGAAATCGCGGAGCTGCGTGCAGCAGGCGGCGATGGTGTCGCGCAAGTCGAGATCGTGCTCCAGCACGAGGTGCCGCCGGAGGAGCTGCCACGCGCGCCGCCCGTCGTGCCACGCCACGCCGCGGACGGTGCCCTGCTGATCGTCCTGGAGTTCGGTCTGGAAGTAATCCAGCTCCAGAAAAACCCAGCGCAGCCGGGCGGGCCGGCGGACCAGGATCTGATCGAGGAACCAGCCGTCCTCCGGGGTGCGCATCGAGGCGACGCCGGCGTTGAAGGACTTCATCGGCAGCCCGCTCGATCCGACGAGCGGGTCGAAGATCTGCGGCATGAGGTGGGTCTGGATCCGGCTGGAACCGATGAAGATGGCGTCGTACTCGCCGCCGTGCCCGGCGAGGTGCGCGAGCTTTTCCCGGATCGTGGTGGGCATCTCCGGCGCCGGCAGGAGCGCCCCCGCGAGCCAGGCCGTGAAGGCGAATGCCATCATGCAGGCGAGGACCGGCCATGCGGTTCGCGATCGGCTGCGGCCGGAATCTTTGATGTCCTGGTGGGAGGCGGGCACGGGGTTTTGCGGCAGGTTTCCGCGATCACATGCCGCGCTGCCACTCGGCGAACTGCCGGGCGAGGAAGCCGGTGAGTTCCGCGGCTCCTTTGCCATTCAGATGCCAGGTGTCGAAGTGGCGGTCCGGCTCGTAGAGCGTCGGATATTTCGCGGGGTCGTTGAAGGCAAAGACCGGCACGCCTGGGGGCAGGCCGGTGAAATTCTCCCGCCAGGAAAGCGACGGCGTGATCAGGAAGGCGGGCTGGGCTCCCGCGCGACGGACCTCGGCAGCGAGGTCGCTCAGCGCCTCGAAGTAGTGGGCGCTGACCGGATACTGGGGCAGTTCGCGGCTGAGAAAGGCGACACTTTCGAGATAACGCGGCAGCTCCTCCGGCGCGATCTTCCGGTCATTCTCCGGCAGGAATCCCGCGCGGTCGGTCCACTGCGGCGGCCGCTTGGGCTTCACCGGCAGCAGAGCCTGGCGCATCAGCTCCTCGCCGCGCCCGAGGCCGGCATTCCAGCGGACGAAGATGGCGGCATGCTCCGTGATGAAGCGCCACTTTTCCCGCGCCGTATGCGGCGAGGCGATGATATGGCGGCACGCGAGCCAGGTGTGCCGCCAGTCGTGCCAGTAGGCGGTGCGGATGGTCCGGTCGTTGCGCTCTTCCAGATGCACATTGATGTCCATGAGCTCGATGAAAACCCAGCGCAGGCGCGGCGGGCGCAGTTCGAGGACACGGCGCAGAAAGTAAAAGCTCTCCGGCGGCCACACGCTGTCATAGGCGAGATTGACGGACTGGCTGCGGCCTCCGAGCGCCGCGACCTCGGCATCGAACTGCTGCGGGTCGATCTGGTGAAAGACGCGGCTGGAACCGATGAAGAGGGTGTCGAAGCGCTCCCGGTTTTCCGCGAGGTACTGGTACTTTGGGTAAATGGCGGGCACTCTCGGAAACGGCAGGCAGCGTCCGACGAGGAAGGCGGTCAAGACCAGCGCCGCGGAGAAGCATGCGGCGTTCAGCAGGCCGGTGGCAAAGGGCCGGGGCCGGTGAGGATCGGGGCGGTGCATGCGGGCGCGGATGATAGAATCGCGCCGGGGTGCGACAAGGAAATTGCCCCCTCCGAGGCGGGTGCATACGGTGCCGCCCGCATGGATTCACTTTCGAAAATCGGACGACGGTTCGGGCTGGCGACCCTGCTGTGGCTGACGCCCGCCGCTTTCTCGCCGGCTGCGGAAAAAATCGCGGTCCGGCGCATGGCCGACCTGCGCGCTGAGCCGATGGTGGAAGTCTCGCAGGTGTGTCCTTCGATCGTGATCGATCTCCGCTACGCCACGGCCCGCAATATCACGGGCCAGGCGATTTATCCGGCAAACGCCCGCTGCCTGCTGCGGCGCAGCGTGGCGCAGCGACTCAAGAAGGCGCAGGAGGAGCTGCAAACGCAGAAGCTCGGGCTGAAAATCTGGGACGCGTACCGGCCCGCGTGGGCGCAGCGGGTTCTTTGGGAAGCGGTGCGCAATCCCGAGTTTGTCGGCGAGCCCTCGCGCGGCGGATCGCTCCACACGTATGGCGTGGGCGTGGACGTGACGCTCGTCGATGCCAAGGGCCGCGAGCTGGCGATGCCGACGGATTTCGACGACTTCTCGCCCGCGGCGGGACGCGTCTATCGGGGCAAGGATCCGGTCGTCTCGGCGAATCTGCGCACGCTGCAAAAGGCGATGACAGGCGCGGGATTCTGGACGCTGCGCGACGAGTGGTGGCACTTCGTCTCCGAGGACGCGATCGCCTTTGGCCCGGTGGACATGCCCCTGCTCCCGGAACCAAAGCCCTGATCTATGAGAATCATCCGCTACCAATCGCCCGACGGCTCGACCGGCTACGCGCAGCAGCATTCCGACGGCACAGCCACCAGGCTGCGCGGCGGGCTTTTTGAAAAGCTGGAGCCGACCGGCGAGACCGCGGTGATTGCGAAACTGCTCGCGCCGATCGAACCGCGCGCGCTGCTCTGCATCGGGCTGAACTACCGCCAGCACGCGGCGGAGACCAATGCGCCACTGCCGCAGTGGCCCGTTCTCTTTTTCAAAAACCCCGCGTCGGTGCAAAATCCCGGCGACCCGATCGAGCTGCCGCGCTGGCTGGCGAGCGCGAAGGTGGACTACGAGTGCGAACTCGCGGTCGTGATCGGGCGGCGCTGCAAAAACGTGTCGCGCGCCGACGCGCCCGACTATGTGCTCGGCTACACCTGCGCGAATGACGTGAGCGCGCGCGACTGGCAGAAAGAGGGCGGCGGCTCGCAGTGGTGCCGCGGGAAGTCGTTCGACACCTTCTGCCCGCTCGGCCCGGCGCTCGTGACACCGGATGAAATCCCGAATCCGAACGCGCTGCGCATTTCGACGAAAGTGAACGGCGAGACGCTCCAGGACAGCACGACCGCCGACATGATTTTTGACGTGGCGGCGCTGATCGAATTCCTCAGCGGATCGACCACGCTCCTGCCCGGCACCGTGATCCTGACCGGCACGCCGAGCGGCGTCGGCATGGCGCGCACGCCCCCGCGCTGGCTCCAGCCCGGCGACACCGTCACCGTCGGGATCGAAAAAATCGGCGCACTCACGAATCCGGTCGCCGAGGAGGACGCGGCGGGCGGCGCGAGTTTCCGTTTGTAAATGCAACTGTAGGGCGAATATTCGCCCCTATGGAAACTCTCCAAACCCTGGGCGTCGCCCTCGGCCTGGCGTCCCTCGCCGGCCTGAATCTCTACCTCACCGTCTTCGTCACGGGCCTCGCCATCCAGCAGCACTGGATCGACGTGGCCGCGACGTATCCCGAGCTGGCCGTGCTCGCGCATCCCGCCATCCTCGCCATCTCCGGCACGCTCTACCTGCTGGAGTTTTTCGCGGACAAAGTGCCGTGGGTCGATTCGCTGTGGGACAGCGTGCACACGGTCATCCGCCCCGTCGGCGGCGCGCTGCTCGCCATCCGCGTGCTCGGCACGCCGGACCCGACCATCGACATCATCGCCGCGCTCCTCGCCGGCAGCGCGAGCCTGATGGTGCATGGCATGAAAGCCGGCACACGGCTCGTCGTGAACCATTCGCCGGAGCCGTTCTCAAACATCGCGCTGAGCGTGACCGAGGACATCGCCGTGCTCGGCGGCCTGGCGCTGATCTGGCACGATCCCGTGCTCGCGCTCATCGTTTTCTCGCTCGGCCTGATCGCCATCGGCTTCTTCGGACCGAAGCTCTGGCGGGCTGTGAAAGTCCACGCCTGGCTCGTCTGGAAGAAGATCACGTCGCCCGCGGTGGATCACCTCGATACCGAGCTGCCGAAGACGCTGCCTCACGAACTCGACATCGCGCTCTTCAGCGTGAACCTCGAACGCCATCCCGTTGCTTGGGCCGTGCCGTGCGTCAGCACCTCGGCGCGCGGGATTCCCGGTAATCTTTTCGGCTACCTCACCGCGACCGAGTGCGGTGAGCCGAAGCTCTCCTTTCTCGCCAGGCGCCGCTTCCGCCACGTCGCCGCGGAACTCGACCTGGCCACCTACAAGCTCGCGCACGAGCCGAAATTCCTGAGCGAAAACATCGTGCTCTACAGCCTCGAGAAGAAACCGAAATACACATTCGTCTTCGCCCGCAGCCAGCGCCCGCTGGTGAAGGCACTTGCGGTTTCGCTTCAGGAAAGGCTGCGCGCTTTGCCCGCACCCGCGGCGTCCGCGCCGGCTGCCTCCGATCCAGCGGAGGTCGCCTGACGGAGGCGGCTACTCCACGCCGAAGCACGCCGGGCTGGCCGAGCGGCAGAGGTCGAGGAAGTCCTTCCACTCCAGTTGCAGCCAGGGATCCGTGGCCTTGATGTACTGCAGGGTGGCCTCCTCGATTTCCCGGCCTGCGCGCTTTAGTTCGCGGCTCACACTTGCAATGCCGCAATCAAACATCGTCGCAAGCTCAACCACCCGGAGATCGTCCATGTGCGCAAGCTGAAGCAGCACAAAATCCTCCGCGGGACACGCCATGAAGGCAGCTTGAATCGCTTCCCGCATTAGTTCCAACAGGGGTTTCTCCACTTCTTTCGAGGGCTCAGCAGCCCCCGCTGGAACAGTTTCTTCAGTCCCGGCTACCGGCAGTTCCATCGGCCGCTCCATCATCCGCCTGTCCTTCCGCCGCCGGGTCAGCAGCACGTTGAGGGTGATCGTATTCAGAAAGGTCTTGAGCGAACAAAGGCCGTTGTAGTGCGCGAGTTTTGGCTTCGTACCGTTTTGAGATGCGACACAATCCGACCAAACCTCAGTCACGATCTCCGCCGCCTCATGCGGCAAGCCTCCGGCCTTCTGGAGAAATGCCAGCAGCGGCTCGCGAAAGGTTTCCTGAAGATAGGCCAGCGCCGATGTCTTGCCCTCCAGGCACTCCTGGGCAAGGTGGAAGTCGTCGGGGTGTGACAGGGCGGGATGCACGGCGGGAATCGTCAGAAGCCCGTGCGGCGATGACAACGAAAAACTTGGAAGGTAAGGTGGCGCGGCCGCCCCCACGGCCGCGCCCCCTTAGTTCCCGAAACCGAACCAAACGAGCGTTAAGAGCCTCATGCCCGCCCCCCCTCCTCCGCTCTACCACGTTTTCCACGCAGCCAGCCCCGGGTCCGCCTCACCTACAATCCCATCTCTTAACGCTCGTCGGTCAATTTCAAAGGCGCCTCCCAACAACCCACGTCCTTTGACCCTTAAACGCGCGAGTTTTGATTTTTTCCAAGAAATCTTCGTTTCCGTTGAAAAATTTTGGCCGGATGGAAAAAATGCCGGATCCCGCAGATTTTTTGGAAAAAACCCGAACTCGCGCGTTTAAGGGTAAAATGAGCAACGATTTCAAAACCCTGACTGGCTTTCTCGATCAATTTGGCCCCGAGGTCTCGGGCAAGGCCATGCCGGCGCCGTCTGGAGAAGATGCGGACGGGCTCCAGCGCTTCGCCTCGGGCCTGTGCACCGAGGAGGAGCGGACGAGCATCTGTGAAATGCTCCGCCTTCATCCCGCGTGGCTGCGCTGGCTGGCGGACCGGGTGAAAATGGCCCGCGACACGGCCGGCGGAGCGCATTGACACAGGCGGGCCATTGACGGAAAACGCTGGCGTGTCGGAAAGCCTCGCCAGCAAAACAACCCTCGCGCCTTTTCTGGGCGCGCTGCTTTTTCTCGCCGGGTGCCGATCGGAGCATGCATCCGTTTCGCAAGCCATCACCGGGAGCGATGTGCTCGGCTCCTGGCGCTATGCCGAACTGGGCGACACTGACGGCGGCAACCGATGGATCGTGACGATCCAGTTTGCGCGCGACGGGACATTCCGCCAGACGCTCGTCCCGCCAAGCACTCGGAACCTGATCCAGCAGACAGGAGCCTGGCGGATCGAAGGTGACACTTTGAAAATGGAATCGCTGATCGTCTGGGATGAGGCGGCGGCGGGGCACTGGGCACCGCGCGGACAGGACTGGGGGATGATCGCGAGCGCAAAGCGCCCCGGCACGCTGGCGCTCCGCGGCGGACTGGCTGCCGATCATTCGCTGGATCGGGAAATGGCCAGGATCTCCGATGACGAGTGCCGCCTGCTCACGGGCCTCCCGCCTGCCGGGAGCCGCTAGACGGAACGGTCGTTTGGTCCCGTCACTTCCTTCGTCCACGGACGGGCGAGCCGGTGAAAGAGCGCCTTCGCCTGCAGCGGGGTGATCCGCGGCGATTCCGACAGCATGCAGGCAAGCATCCCCGCCACACGCGGCGCGGCGAAGCTGCTGCCGGTCACTTTTTTCATCGCGCCGCCGGACCACGCCACCTCGACATCCACGCCTCGCGCAGCGAATTCGACGAGGTGGCCGGGCTTGTAGTAGATGTCCCCGTTCTCCTCGGTGCGCGCCATATTCACGGTCAGCACGGAGGTGAAAAAGCCGGGCCACTCGGGCCGCGCGGAGTCCTGGTTGTTGCAGGCGGCGACGACGTGGACGCCTTTCAGATATGCCTCATCGACCCAGCTCTTGTACTTCAGCACATGCTCGGGCACGCCGCAGCCAAGGCTGCAATTGAGGATATGGTAGCCGCGCTCGATCGCCTGGCGGGCGCCTTCGAGGATGATCGCCGTGCGCGCGGCCAGCGACTCGCCGAGCACGCGGATGCTGCCGATCTGCGCCTCGGGAGCAGTCTCCCGGATGATGCCCGCGACGGCTGTGCCGTGGCCGAAAAGGTCCCGCCCCTCGCCGGGGACGACCTTCAGTTTCATCCCGTCCTCGATCACGGCGATGTCATCGAGCAGCTCGATCCCGCCAAGGGCGGGGTGCGACGCCTCGATGCCCGAATCGAGAATCGCGATCTTTACGCCGCGTCCGCGTCCGTCGCGAATCGCCGCGAGCGCCTGTTCGGGAGTGATCCAGGGATTCGTCATCGAAACTCCTCCCGTCCCAGCGCCAGCGACATGAGCTGATGCTCGATCATCCGCGAGAGCACGGACGCAGCGAGTTGGAGCGTGCCGAGGTTTTCGACCGTGAATCCCGGCGGATTCGGCGCGGCGTCGTCCGCCGGTTTCACCCGCACGGCGGAGATGACTCCGCGGAGCTCGCTCGCGAAATAGAACGGCACGGCCAGCATGGCGCAGGTCCGGAGCCCGAGCTGCTGGTCGAGCGTCTTGTCCTGCTGCTGGTTTTCATGCACGTCGTTTTCGCAGATCGGCTGCTCCGTCGCCATGACCATGCTGATCATTCCTGCGCGCAGGCTCTGCCTGTAGCTGCCGACGAAATCGCCGGCGTTCGGCCCCGTGTTAAAGCGCGGGACGAGAAAGCTGCGCGTGCTGTCGAGCAGCCAGACCGTGCCCTCGTGCGCGCCCGCGCGGTCCAGCGCCTCGATGAGAGAGCCGCACATGACGCGGTCGAAAAACTCCACGAACGCCCCCTCGCTCACGAGTTCCGCCGCCGCCTTCACCCGCGCCTCGATCACCGGTCGGAGCGAGTCCAGCCGATCGTCTGTCAGTACCGTCAAACGTCCTCCCATAGGTGCGCAGAGGACTAGGCGCTGCGGCGCAAATGGGCAAGCGCCATCGCTGCGCGGATCATTTGATGATGCCGCGCGCGCTGCTCGTCACAAAGGCGACGAGCTGCATAAGTTCGGGCGTCTCGGGCAGGTCGGCACGGATCTGCTCGATGGCCTGCTGGAGATTCAGCGCCGAGCGGTAGATGAGCCGGTAGGCTTCCTTCACCTGCCGCTGCGCATCCTCGCTGAAGCCGTGACGCTCCAGCCCCACCTTGTTGTAGCTGCGCACTTTCGCGGGGTTGCCGTCGGCGATCATGAAAGGCGGCACGTCCTGCACGATCTTCGAGCACCCGCCGGTCAGCGCGTAGGCCCCGATGCGGCAGAACTGATGCACCGCCGTCAGCCCACCGATGACCGCGTGGTCG
>JANOBH010000158.1:0-22304 GCA_031411535.1 Chthoniobacter sp.
TGGCTCCGAGGGGAAGCTGCGGAGCCAAGCGCTCCTGCGCGCCCACGAGGCGCTCCAGCGCCCGGACTGCCGACTTTTTTTACAGTCTCTCAGACCTTCTGCCACTCGGGCTTTTGGTCGTACACCCAGCGGTAGTACTCCAGCCGCGTGAGGCGGGCGGCGGCGGGCTCGTCGATGATGCATTTCGCGACCGGGTGCATCTGGAGGATCGAGGCGGGGCTCATCGCGGTGATCGGACCCTCGACGGCGGCGGCGATGGCGTCCGCCTTTTTTCCGCCAAAGGCGAGGAGCAGCACCTGGCGCGCGTCCATGATGGTGCCGACGCCCATGGTGATGACGTGGAGCGGCACGCTCTCCGCGCTGCCGAAAAACGGCGCGTTGTCGCGGCGCGTCTGGGCGGTGAGGGTCTTGATGCGGGTGCGTGAGGCGAGGGAGGAGGACGGTTCGTTGAAGCCGATGTGGCCGTCGGTGCCGATGCCGAGCACCTGGACATCGATGCCGCCGGCGGCGCGGATGGCGTCCTCATAGCTGCGGCAGAAGATGGGGACGTGGGGCGCGAGGCCGTCGGGGATGTGGATGCGCGCGCGGTCGATATTCACTTTCGAGAAAAAGTGCTCGCGCATGAAGGCGTGGTAGCTGGCGGGGTGCTCGGGCGGCAGGCCCACGTATTCGTCGAGGTTGAAAGTGGTCACGCCGCTGAAATCGAGGCCCAGCTCGCGGTGCATGCGGACCAGCTCGCGGTAGAGCGCCAGCGGTGTGCTGCCGGTGGCGAGACCGAGGACGGCGCGCGGGTTTTCGCGGACGATCCGGGCGATGTGGCGCGCGGCGATGAGGGAGGCCGCGTCGGGCGTGGGCTGGACGATGATTTCCATGAGTTACAAATTGGATTCGAGTCCACGAAAGCCACGAAAAGCACGAAAGGAGGAACGCTTGCGCCTTTTCGTGTCCTTTCGTGGCTTTCGTGGACGCTTCATGCCGGGTGTTGGATTGAGCTACTTTCCGAGCCGCTGGCGGAGTTTGGCGGTGACGTCGGCTTTGAAGCGGTCGATGAAGCCGGTGACGTAGGCGACGATGTCGAGCGTGTCGTCGAGGATGAGCGGGGTGAGGTCCATGGCGAAGGCGAGCGCATCGCTGCTGTCCACGCCGTGGCTTTCGAAAAAGGTGGAGTTGGCGCGGCGGCGGCCGATGACCGCGAGGTCGTAGCGTTTGCCGCCGGCGATCTGGGAATCGAAGACGCCATTGAGCGCGGCGGCGAGGTTGTCGTGGCCGCTCACGTCGTGGACGGTTTTTTCGGCGTCGGGCATCCAGTCGAGATTCCGCCAGACTTCGCAGCCGTGGACGGCCTGCGGGCGCTGGTCGCGCGGCAGCTCGCGGATGGCCTGGATGACGGGGATGACGACGGCGATGTGGGTGTCGTGTTTGTCGGCGGGATTGTGGGTGTACACGATGCGGGGCCGGGCGGCGGCGAGGATCGCCTTGAGATCGTCCTTGAGCCGCGGATCGGCGGGGTCTTTCACGATCCCGCTCGGGTAGTCGAGCTGGAGCATGGCCGCGTAGCGCCCGAGGATCGCGGCCTGGCGCTGCTCGTCGCGGCGCACGGACATCATCTCGGCATCGGTGAAGCGGGCGTAGGCGCCGGTGCGGGCGCTGCCGGCGCCATTCGTGCAGGTGACGCCGCCGAACCAGTCCGTGTCGCTGTGGAAGCACGCCTCGATGCCGTGGAAGGCCATGAACTCCAGATCGTCCTGATGCGCGCCGATGCCGAGATGCGTGATGCGCGCGAGCGCCGCGTCGGCGGGCAGGCCGTCGGGGATGAAAATGTCGGCTGCGGGATTCTGGAGATGCATGGGGTGAGAGCGTGGCTTCAGGGACGCAGGGCGGGCAAGCTCGCGGCGGCGACGGCCTGGCCGTGGCGCTTGTCCTTTTCATCCGGAGTGCGGAGCTGGATCGCCTCCGCCAGCGCGGGGAACTCCGCGCGCAGGACCTCGCGGGCTTTTTCGATGATGAGCTCGCCGCCCTCGCCGCTGGTCACGCGGCCGAGGATGAGCAGATTGCGGATTTCGTAAAAGCTCGCGAAGTGCGCGATCGAGTAGCCGAAGCAGATGCCGATGGTCTCGTAGATTTTCCGCGCGCGGCTGTCGCCCTCGGCCATGAGCCGCTGCACCTCCACGAGCTGCTCGGCGAATTTCATCTCCGCCGGGAAATGCAGTCCCGCGAGCGGAGCCAGGCGCGCGACGCCCTGCTGGCAGAAGTACTGCACGGCGCAGCCGCGGTCGCCGCTCCACTCGTCGGCCGGCGCGTCGTCGCGATAGTCCACGGGGACAAAGGCGAGCTCGTTCAGCCACGGGGTGATCGAGCCCTCGGCGGTGACGTAGCCGCCCGCGACGCTGGTGCCCATGGAGATGCCCAGCACGGAGTTTTCGCCCATGCTCATGGAGCCGGCGAGAGCGGTGACTTCGCCGTCATTCACGACCTCGAAGGGCACGCCGCCCCACGCCGTCTGCAGATCGAAAAAGATGCGGCGGATGCGCTGCTCGAAATCGTGCGGAGCCACGCCGCGGAAGAGCGAGGCGGCGCGGACTTCGCTGCCCACATACACGCCGGCGGAGCTGCCGCCGATGGCGTCCACGCGCGGCAGATGCCCGGCGGCGCGCTGGAGCGTGTCGTGGATGCCGTCGTAGTGGTACTGCGGGTCGCTTTGGAAATAGGGATCCCACGTGACCTCCTCGGAAAAGACGACCGTGCCATCGAGCACCGCGGCGCATTTGCGGTCCGAGCCGCCGAGGTCAAAGCCGATGCGGCAGCCGTCGAGATGCCGCCCCAGCGGGATCGAGGTCTCGCGGGCGGCAGGCACTTCGCCGATGGCGCACGACTCCACCACCATCGCGCGCCCGTAGATTTTCGCGCCCATGAATTCCCAGTCGAACTTCCGCGCACCGTCAGCCGAGTAGATCGCGCGCACCATTTCCGCGATCGCCGGATCGCCGCCGATGATCACGCGCCAGCCGCCGCGCGCCCAGAGCAGGAATTTCACGAGGCGCTCCACGTATTTGCAATTGAGCGCCACGTTTTCACCGCTGTGCGGCAGCACGCGGGTGTCGAAGCGCGACACCGTGCCGTCCGTGCGCTCCAGCGCGATCGCCAGCGGATGCGCGCCGGGGTCGCCCGCACAGCGCTCGCGATAGGAGCGGTTCCAGAGCGCGGCGGGGATGAAAGCGGGGTCGAGCGGCGGCGTGATGGCTGGGCGGACGTGCATGGGATGCAAAGCAGTAGTGTTATCTATCGTCGGATTCCAGCCTTTTTCGATGATCGCAAAACCGCCGCCTTGGAATTGACCTCGCCCGCGGCGCTCGGCCAGTCTCGCCGCACCCCATGAAGACCACGCGCAAAGCCATCGGCATCGATTTCGGCGGGACGGCCATCAAGTCGGCGGTTGTCCAGGACGGCGAGTTGATCGCGCACGGCGAGGTCATCGACACGCAGCTTCACGGCGGCGCGGAGTCCCTGATCGGGGCCATCCTGAAGGTCGTCGCCGCGCTGCGAAGCGGGCATCCCGAGGTCGTGGCGGTCGGCGTGGGGCTGCCGGGCTTCGTCGATAGCGTGAACGGGATCGTCCACACGCTCACGAATGTCCCCGGCTGGAGCGAGGTGCCGCTGCGCTCGATCCTCTCGGATCGGATCGGGCTGCCGGCGATCATCGAAAACGACGCGAAGGCGATGGCGTACGGCGAATTCAAATACGGCGCGGCGAAGGACGGGCGCCACATCCTGTGCATCACGCTCGGCACGGGAGTCGGCGGCGCGCTGATCCTGGACGGGCGGCTCTACCGCGGCGCGCAGCTCGCGGCCGGGGAGATCGGGCACGCGAGCATTGATTACCGGGGAATCCCCGGACCCTACGGCAATCCCGGCGGACTGGAGGAGTACGTGGGAAATCAGCAGATCGCCGAGCGCGCGGCCCGGCTCTATCGCGAGGCGGGACGCGATGTGGCGGTGGAAAAATGCACGCCGCGCGACCTGCAGGAGGCTGCGCGCGCGGGTGATGCTGTCGCCCTCGGTTTGTGGGAAAGCCTCGGCGAGGAGATCGGCTGCGCGTTTGTGAATGCGATCTGGCTGCTGAATCCCGATGCCATCGTCATCGGCGGCGGCGTGGCCAAGGCGGGTGGCCTGCTTTTCGACCCGATCCGCCGCACGGTCCGCGAGCGGACGATGGCGCTCTTTCACGAGAATCTGCGCATCGTGCCCGCCGCGCTCGGCAACGACGCCGGGATCATCGGCTGCGCCACGCTCGCGCTGGAAGCGGCGGAGCGGTAGGACGGGCGAATCGCGCCGGGAGCTACTTCCCGCTCTCCAGCTTGAGTGTCGCGCGGCTTTTCGCTTTCGCACTGCCGTCGATGTACAGGAACAGGCGGCCCTTGTTCGGCACCGCTGGGCTCGCGGCCAGGACCTGATCCGATGGGTCCGATTTGCTGCCGCCGAAATACTCGAAGGGCTTCGGCGATTTGGCATCCGGGTACGGGCACAGGAGGAGGCTGGCGTCGGGCAGTTGCTCGGGGACGAGATCGTCGAGCTTTGCGGGAAACTTCCCGTCGTGATCGATGGCGTAGATCTGGCAGGCGACACCGACCTGCTTGAGCTGGCTGAGCCCCTTTGCCTGCAATCCCTTTTCCTGCACCGCCGCAAAGACCGGCAGCGCGAGGCCGGCGAGGATTGCCACCGCCGCGATGAGAAACAGCACCGAAAACAAATAGCCGAGGATCAGGCCGGCGACTGCCATGCCGCTGCCCGTGAGCCGCCCGGCGGATTTCCCGATCCGGTGGAGCGCGATGTGGCCGAAGACGACGGCGGGAATGGCGGTGAACCCCACGGTAATAAAGGCCGCGCAGCCGAGCACGAGGCTGGCAATCGCCGCCCCGGATGTCTGCGGCGGCGTGATGTTTGAATACGGCTGACCGTGCGTCGGCGGCGGATTGGGCTCCATGTTGCCGCCGGGTCTAGCGAAAGGGGCGGTGACGGGCAACCAGCGAGTTGGCGGGCAGGCTCAAAGGTCAAAGCTCGAAGCTCGAACCTGCGGGCTGCGGGCGGTGTTGTGGCCTTGCGCTTTGAGCTTCGGGGCGCCTGCTGAAAAAACTTCGCGCGACTTTTGAACAGTCTCGCACCTGGCCGGTCGAAGGTGACTGTTTAGGGGGAATTAAACCGGGTCGTGCACGTCAGTTTTGTGTGTGTTTTCCTTGGCGTGCGCGGCCCGGATTCTCTTTTCCGGTGATCGCTTCGTTGACCCGCTTTTCCCCGCCAGTTAGCCTGCCCGCCATGTCCACCCGTCCCGTGCGATGAATCCCGACGGCCCGCTTCTCGGCATCCGCGGCTTCCTCATCGACGCACCGCAGCCGGACCGGCTGCGCGCATGGAGCGACGGCGCGATCATCATCGCCGGCGGGCGCATCGCCGAGGTGGGTGACTACGCGTCCCTTTCCCGGCAGCCGCGCGAGCAGCCCGTGCGCTGGCGGCATTCGCCCCGCTCCGCCGTCTTCCCCGGGCTCATCGACATTCACGCCCACATCCCGCAGTACCCAGCCGTCGCGCGCGGCGAGTGCGACCTGCTCCCGTGGCTGCGGCAGCACATTTTCCCGCTGGAGCGCGAATTTACCGGAGCCAAGGGCCGCCGCGAGGCGGGCGCATTTTTCACCGAGCTCGCGCGGCATGGCACCACCACGGCGATGCTTTACACCGCGGTCTATGAGGACTCGTGCGAGGCGGCCTTTCACGCCGCCGCAGCCAGCGGGCTCCGCATCATCATGGGGAAAATGATGATGGATGTGGGCAGCTACGGACAGCTCCAGCCGACGAAGATCGGCTCCATCTCACTCCACGAAAGCGAGCGCCTGTGCAAGACCTGGCACGGCGCGGCGGACGGGCTGCTGGAGTACGCCTTCAGCCCGCGCTTCGCCGTGGCGTGCAGCGAAAAGCTCATGCGCGGCGCTGGCGAACTCGCCGCGAAATACGGCGCATACATCCAGACGCATCTCGCCGAGAATACCGCCGAGATCGAGAAGGTGAGGCACCAGTTTCCGGCCGCCTGCGACTACACCGACGTGTATGAAAAATTCGGCCTCCTCACGCCGCGCACCATCCTCGGCCACTGCCTGCATCTCAGCGACCGCGAGCTCGGCGCCCTCGCCGCCGCCGGGGCGAGCGTCGCGCACTGCCCGACGGCGAATCTCTTCCTCCGCAGCGGCATCCTCCCGCTGGAAAAAATCCGCGCCGCCGGCCTGCGGATCGGCCTCGGCAGCGATGTCGCCGCCGGCCCTGAGCTGAACATGTGGCAGGTCATGCGGTGCGCGATCGAGTCGCAAAAGGCCCGCGCTTTTTACGAGCCGGACGCGCTCGTCCCCACGCCCACCGCCGCCCTCCACATGGCCACGCTGGGTGCCGCCGAGGCGCTGGGAAAAGGCGCGGTCATCGGCAGCTTTGACATCGGCAAGGAAGCCGACCTCACGGTGATGGACTATGCCGCGCTG
The DNA here is from genome assembly GCA_031411535.1 of Chthoniobacter sp. GTDB lineage: Bacteria > Verrucomicrobiota > Verrucomicrobiia > Chthoniobacterales > Chthoniobacteraceae > Chthoniobacter. The sequence continues at coordinate 6,519 of JANOBH010000158.1, forward strand.
CTCCCGTACCGGCAGAGCTCGAAGCCGACGAACGAGCTCTCGCCCGAGGATCTCGCGAGCCTGTGCATCTACCGCGGCGGTCCGCACGCGGTGCTGGAGACCTTTGTCCGCGGCCAGAGCGTCCACCGCGCCCCGGAGCCGGAGCTGTTTTAGCGAACCCAGATTGATCCATGAACAAAAAATTCCGCATCGCCGGCATCAATTTCGACCACATGCACATGGGCGACCTGCTGCGCATGGCGCATGAGCATCCGGACGCGGAGCTGGTGGGCATCTGCGATGAGCACCCGCCGCGAATGGCGCCGGCGATGCAGAATTTCTCCATCCCACCGGAGGCCATTTTCACGGATTACCGGGCGTGTTTGGAAACGACGCAGCCCGATCTCGTGATCCTCTGCCCGGCGACCGGCGAGCACGCGCTGTGGACGCAGCGGGTCGCGGAGTTCGGCGTGAATATCATGATCGAAAAGCCGTTCGCCGCATCGCTCGCGGACGCGGATGCGATGATCGCCGCCCAGCGCGCGACCGGAAAGCTGCTGGCCATCAACTGGCCCATCCGCTGGTTTCCCGGCTACATCACGGCGAAGCGGCTGATCGACGAGGGGCTGATCGGCGAGGTCGTGAATTTCCATCACTACGGCGGCAATCGCGGGCCGCTTTTTCATCGCGCGGACAAGGTGGAGGCGCAGCCGACTGCGGAGGAAAAGGCGGCGAGCTGGTTTTACAAGCGGTCGCTCGGCGGCGGCTCGCTGCTCGACTACGCAGGCTACGGTGCGACGATCGGGACGTGGTTCCAGGGCGGGCGCAAGCCGCTGGAAGTGACCTGCGTGACCGACGAGCCCGCGGGGCTGGAGGTCGATGAGCACAGCATCACCGTCTGCCGCTACGCACACGGCCTTTCCAAGATCGAGACACGCTGGGGCACCTTTACCGACCCGTGGATCCTGCAGCCGCAGCCAAAGTGCGGCTTCGTCATCTGCGGCACCCGCGGCACGCTCAGCGCCTACGATTACGCCACCACGCTCCGCGTCCAGACGCCCGAGCGCCCTGAGGGCCACGAGGTCGCCGTGGATGCCGTGCATGCGCCCTTTCAAAACCCGATCCAATACGTGCTCCACGCGCTCGACGGGGGCGACTTCGAACTCGGCCCGCTGCATCCCGGGATCGCCCGCATCGGCCAGCAGATCGTGGACAGCGCCGCGCTCAGCGCGCGGGAAAAGCGGACGGTCAGCCTGCTCGGCTGACTCCCCGCCGAACCGCTAGCCAGCCGTCGGGCGGAAGCCCTTGGACGAGCCGCTCACGGGGTCGATCTGGATCGTGAAGAAGTTCGGCGGCAGAGTGGTGCCGGTGACCTTTTCCGTGCCGCTATGAACCGTGATGGTCCACGCGCCATTTGTGTCCGCTGTGCTCTTCGTAGGCAGATTCGTCGAGCCGTCCGGTTGAAAGCGGAACGAGGTGTAGCGGTAGTTGCGGCCGACCCCGCGCGGGAGATCGGGATCTTTCGTGGTCGGAGTCTGCTCCTTCTGCGTGGTGTCCGAGATGAGCGTGGACAGCTTGTCGGGATTCATGATCACCGAGGTGGGGAAACTCTGGACCTTGTCGATCGGCACCGCCGCCCCGGACTCGAGCACCTCGAAAAGCTGGATCGCCCGGTATTGTCCCGTGCTCACGTCGGATGCCTTTTCACCCGGCATTTCGGGATCCGCGAGCTTGCACAGACGCACCTCGATCGAGCGGTTCTTGCTGAGCGCCAACTGCCGCGCCAGGCTAAGTTGGTCGGTCAGCATCTGCGAGGCCTGCGTCATCGCCGACCCGCGGAGGATCGTGGTGGCAGCCGGCACCGTGAAGGTGGCGATGATCGCGATAATGGCGATGACGACGACGAGCTCGATCAGGGAAAACGCCGAATGCCGCGCTGGGATGGGGTGCTTTTTCATGGGCAGGCTTGGTGGTGATGGACGCAGAAGGTGGAACCGGCGGCGAAACCCTTCAAGCCCTGTCCATCCGGCGGAGGCGATTGCGCGCCAAAGAGTGGAGGACGGGAGGATTTCCGATCGGTATTTATATCATACATACACGAATCAGAGCGGCAAACGGAAAGGCGTGAAGGTTTTGCCGATCCACTGCCGCCGCACCCCATCTGAAGGATGCGATTTCCGCCTCGACAGGAAGCGGACGGCGGAACTGGATGGCGACACCTTTTCCATGGAGAACCTCACCATTTCCCAAATCAAACGCGCGGCTCTCGACGGGCGCGTGGAGGCGGCGGCGCATGGGCAGATCGAGGCGCTGATGAGGAAGGAGACCAAGGATGGGAAGCCTTTCTGGGAAATGACGCTGGCGGATGCCGAGGCGAAGATGACGCTGCGGGCGTGGAGCGATGCGCCGGCGTTTGCGGTGTGCGAACGGCTCGCGGCCCGCGATTTTGTGGAGGTGAGCGGGGAGTTTGTGCAGCACGGCGGATTCGGGCTCGATGCGCGGCGCTGGACGTGCCGCGATCTGGAGGCTGCCGAGCGGGAGGCGCTGCTGGCCGGGCCGCCGGGGCTGCGGGAGCGGCAGGCGGCGGACTGTGCGCTGATCGAGGAAAGCGTGGCGTCGGTATGCGATCCACGGCTGCTGGGTCTGGCGCGGCTTTTCCTGGCGGATTACGGGGCGCGGTTCCGGCGGAGTGCGGCGGCGCGGGGGAATCACCACGCACGGCGCGGCGGGCTGGTGGAGCATGTGGCGCAGATGATGCGCGCGGCGCTGGCGCTCGCGGGCGCGTACCCGGCGCTGAACCGCGACCTGCTGATCGCGGGCGTGCTTTTTCACGACTCGGGAAAGCTGTGGGAAAACGCGCTGCCGGCGGACGGCTTCGCGATGCCATTCGACGAGCGGGGGGAGCTGCTCGGGCACATCACCATCGGCATCGAGCTGGTGAATGCGCTCTGGCGCAAGCTGCTCGCGACGCCGGAGGCCGGGGTGTGGGCGGATCTCCTGCCGGCGGGCGAGGATGTGCGGCTGCACCTGCTGCACCTGCTGGCGGCACATCACGGGGAGCTGCAGTTCGGCTCGCCGGTGGTGCCGAAGACGCCGGAGGCGTGGGCGCTGCACTACGTGGACAATCTGGATGCGAAGATGGAAATGCTCGCCGCGGGTTACGCAAACTCGAAGCCGCTGGCGGCGCGGATTCAGGAGCGCGTGTGGCCGCTGCCGGGGAATCTGGTGGCGCCCCTGGGAAAATTCCGTCCGTCACTTCCGGCGGCCGGTGAAGGCGGGACGCTGGCGGAGGACTGAGGGGCGCCGCGGTCAAAAGACGCCCGTTGCGCCGGCCGGGAGGTGGCATTTAGTTCGCGGGGCGGAAAACGCCACGGTCATGGACGCGCTCAGACTTATGGATCATCGGTTTGGCAGAGTGGTTCGCTTCTGTTTTGGAGCGTGGATGGCGGCTTGCATCCACGGAGCGGCGAATGCCGGCGCGGACGCCGAGGCAGCGCGCGCCGCCGCCCGGCTGGAGCTGCTCGGCTCGGCTTCCGGCGGCGGGGATTTCGTGCGCGCGGTCGCCGCCCGGCATCAGCCGCTCATCGATCTTTTTCTCGATGCCCGGACTGATGTGAACGCTGCGGGTGCCGGCGGACGCACGGCGCTCCTGACTGCCGCACTCACTGGCGACGGCGCTCTCGCCGCCCGCCTGCTCGCCGCCGGGGCTGACCCGCGCCTCGCGGACGACGACAGCGTGACGCCGCTGATGGCCGCCGCATTTGCCGGCGATTTGCCCACCATCGCCGCATTGCGCGCGAGCGGCGCAGCGTTCGATGACATCGACGCCTCCGGTCGCGGCGCGCTGCACTACGCGCTTGCCGGAGGCCGGACGGCGGTGGTCGAGCAGCTCCTGAAAACGCCCGGCGAACTCACCGGCACGCTCCGCGACGGGCAGGCGCTCGCCGAACTGGCCTTTGCCACGGGCGACAGCCGCGCCGTCGCTCTCGTGCTGGGCGCGCTGCCGGAAAAAGTCGCGTGGTTTCCCGCGGCGCGCGTCCACTTTCACCAGGCCCTCCAGGCGCGCGACGCCGCGCTGCTCGCGCTGCTTTGTGAGAAATTCGCCGACCCTCCGGCTCCGTCCGAGGGCACCCAGCCGTGGCTGGCCTATGCCGTGGCGACGAATGACCTGCCGCTCCTCGAACTGCTCCTCGCGTGCGGAGCGGACCCGAACTGCGTGCTCGACCAGCCGGGCGACACCGCGCTGCGCGAGCGCATCCCGGCAAACTTCATGCGCAACTACGTGGCGACCGAGCCCGGCATGACGCCGCTCATGCTCGCGGCGGGCCTGGGCAATACGGATGCCGTGCGGATGCTCCTCGCCTCCGGCGCGAACCGCAGCGCCGGCACGGATGGAAAATCGCGGCTGATCGCGCTCTATTTTGCCGCGTGGGCCGCCAGCCCGGCGAGTGTGCAGGCGCTCCTCGGCAAGGCGCCGCCGCGCTCCCAGACGCGGATCGAGATCTCGCTCAACGCGCAGCGCGCCACTTTCTACAAAAACGGCGTGGTGGCGCTCGAAACGCCGGTGTCCACGGGGCGCGCCGGCTTTGACACGAAGACGGGCGATTACGTCATCACGGACAAACACCTCGACCACACGTCGTCGATTTACCGCGAGGCGAAGATGCCGTTTTTCATGCGACTGAGCTGCCAGGCGTTCGGCCTGCACGCCGGCTACGTGCCGGGAAGGCCGGCGTCGCACGGCTGCATCCGCCTGCCGAAAGCCGCCGCGCGAAGGCTCTTCAAGGAAGCGCCGATCGGCACCTGGGTGAGCATCACGCGCTGAGCGGGCGGGCGGCTTTTTCTCGGCTCGCAAAGGCACCGAACCCGCGTAACGTCGCGCCCCATGCCGCTCGACCTCAAGGGCCTCGTCACCGCCCGCCTTGGCGAAAATTATTCGCTCCACGAAAAGCACCTCAATTCCACGCTCGTCCGCGTGCAGCGCATCATCGGCTTTGACCACGTCTATGCCCGCGCGGAGGGCGCCTATCTTTACGATCTCGACGAGCGCGACTACCTGGATTTCCTGAGCGGCTACAGCGTCTATAATATCGGACGCAACCACCCCGCCGTGCAGCGCGCCCTGCGCGACGTGCTGGAGATGGACCTGCCAAACATGGTGCAGATGGACTGCTCGCTCCTCAGCGGCCTGCTCGCCGAGGCGCTTTTGAAAAAGACGCCGCCGCATCTCGACGCCGTCTTTTTCTGCAACTCGGGCGCGGAATCCATCGAGGGCGCGATCAAATTCGCCCGCGCCGCGACCGGCCGCAGCGGGCTTGTCTCCATCGAGAAAGCCTTTCACGGACTCTCGAATGGCGCGCTCTCCACGATGGGCGACGCGAGCTTCCGCGAGGGCTTCGAGCCGCTGCTGGAAAACTGCACGCGCATCAAAATGGGTGACATAGCCGCGCTCGAAAAACTGCTCGCGAAGCGCGACGTCGCCGCCCTCCTCATCGAGCCTGTGCAGGGCAAAGGCGTGAACATTCCCGCGGACGATTTCTACGTGCAGGCGCAGCGCCTGTGTCGCGCCCACGGCACGCTGCTGGTCTGCGATGAAGTGCAGACCGGCCTCGGCCGCACCGGACGCTGGTGGGGCTTCGAGCACTGGGGGCTGGAGCCGGACATCATCACCGTCGCGAAATCGCTCAGCGGCGGCTACGTCCCGGTGGCCGCCATCGTCACCCGCCGCGCCATCTACCAAAAGACCTTCAGCCGCCTCGACCGCTGCGTGGTCCACTCCTCGACCTTTGGCCGAAACAACATGGCGATGGCCGCCGGCCTCGCCACGCTCCAGGTGCTCGACGACGAAAACCTCGTCGAGCGCGCACGCGAGCAGGGCGCGGAGCTGGTCCGCCGCCTGAACGGGCTGAAGGAAAAGCACTCGCTCATCAAGGAAGTGCGCGGCCTCGGCCTGATGATCGCCATTGAATTCCACGAGCCCCGCGAGCTGGCGATGAAAATGGGCTGGAAGCTCCTCCACAAGGTCGAGCGCGAGCTTTTCGCCCAGATGCTCGTGACCTCACTTTTCCAAAAGCACCGCATCCTCACGCAGATCGCGGGGCATGCGATGGACGTGCTGAAAATCCTGCCGCCGCTCATCATCGGCGAGCGCGAGATCGCGCGCTTCGTCACGGCGCTTGATTCCGTGCTCACGGAATGTCGCAGCTTCCCCGGCCCGATCTGGGATCTCGGCTCGAATTTCATCCGCCACTCCCTCAAGCGCTCCACCGTCGAACCCGCCGGAGCGGCCTGAGCCGTCCGCCGCCCCGCGGCGTCAGGGCAGCGGCGCGATCGTCAGTCCCTCGCGGGTCATCGACTCGAGCTGCACGTCGAAACACGCCGGGCAGATGCCGTGGCTGAAATTGCTGCCGGTGTGCTCGTGGATGTAGTGCTCGACCTGGTCCCAGTAGTCCGTGTCGTCGCGCACCCTCTTGCAGTACATGCAGATGGGGATCAGATCCTTGAGCGCGCGGATTTGCTTTGTGAACTCGAGGATGCGCTCGGCCACGCGGAGCCGCATGAGGATGGCCTCGCGGTCGAGCGGCTTTGTCAGGAAGTCGTCGATTCCGGCGTCCATCGCCTGCCGGAGATTGTCGCGGCCCGTATTGATCGCCGTCAGCAGGATGAAATACGTGTAATCGGTCTTCGGGCGGGCCCGGACTTTCTTGCACAGCTCCAGGCCATCGAGGCCCGGCATCATCCAGTCGCTCACGATGACGCGCACCGGTTCGGCATCGAATTTCTCCCACGCATCCGTGCCGGATGCCGCGGCGACCACCTCATGGCCGAAGTGTTCGAGCGTGAATTGGAGGATCTTGACGGATACGGGATCGTCTTCGGCAATCAGGATTTTCATGCGTTGCAGGGAGTTCTTTCGTTTTGGAGTGCGATGCGGACGGAAGCAAACTCCCGCTCAATGGATGCGATCATTTCGGACGCCTGATTCAGCGAACCCTTGTGGGCCGCCTGTTCGAGCCGGAGGCAGGCCGCCTGCATCCGCTGCGCGCCGAAATTGCTGCAGCTTCCCTTCAGCGTGTGCGCGGCCCGTTCCAGTTGGGAGGCGGACTGGGTGGCGAGCGCGGAATGCGCCTCGCTGAGCACGAGCGGGGTGTTTTCGAGAAACGTCCCGATCAGACTGTCGAGCAGATCATCCCCGCCGTCGCCGTCGAGGTCGCGAAGGCTGGCGAGCGCGCGGGAATCGACCGCGTCGGCTCCGTCCTCCGCGTCCGCCTTCTGGCGTGCGGGCGCATTCGGCGAAGTGCCGGCGAAGCGGCAGAGGGCGCCGACCAGATCGGCGGGCTTCACCGGCTTGCTCACGTAGTCGTCCATTCCGGCGGCCAGGCATTTTTCGCGGTCGCCCTCGAGCGAGTTCGCGGTCATCGCGATGACCCAGGTGTGCTCCGTCACCCCTTCGAGTTTCCGCAGTTCCCGCGTCGCCGCGTAGCCGTCGAGCTCGGGCATCTGGCAGTCCATGAGGACGACGTGGTATTTTTTCCGCGTGAGCGCGGCCAGGGCGAGGCGCCCGTTTTCCACCACGTCGGGGAAAAAGCCGAGTTTCTGCAACTGATAGACGGCGACCTTCTGGTTCACCGGATTGTCTTCGGCGACGAGGATTTCGAGCTTCATGCCGTCGAGTGCCGTGGGTTCCACCACCGGCTTGGCCAGGGCGACGAGGCCGGCCTGGATCCCGCTGGTTTCGAGATCGGCGGACATCACTGTGCTCAGGCAGTCGAAGAGCGGGGTTTGTTTCACCGGCTTGACGAGGTAGCCGTCGAGCCCGCTCGCCCGCAGACCTTCCGGGTCGTCGTTTTTATCCACCGAGGTCAGCATGACGAGCCGCGTGGATGCGAGCTTCGGGTCTTTCTTGATCCTCCTCGCCAGCTCCGTGCCGTCCATGTCCGGCATCTGCGTGTCGAGGATCGCGAGGGCGAAGTTTTTCCCCCGGCCCGCCTCGGTGCGCATCAGTGCGAGCGCCTCCCGCGCATTCGCCGTCTGGCGGACGTGCATGCCCCATGAGGTGAAGAGGTGGTGAAGCACCGCGCGGTTCGTCTCGTGGCCATCGACGATGAGGACGCTGACGTCCTTGAGCTGCGCCTTGCGCGGGAGCAGCGTCGGCGTTTCCGCCGGCTGGCGGACAAAGCGCGCGGTGAACCAAAAGGTGGAGCCTTTCCCCGGCTGGCTCGTGACGCCGATCTCACCGCCCATCCGCTGCACGAGCTGCCGGCAGATGGCCAGGCCGAGACCGGTGCCGCCGAAGCGGCGCGTCGTCGTGCCATCGGCCTGGACGAAGGCCTGGAAAAGGCGGTCCACGGCTTCCGGGTCGATGCCGATGCCGGTGTCCGTGATGGTGAAGCGGATGACCACATGGGTGGCGCTCTCCTCCTGGCAGTTGGCGCGCACCACGACTTCGCCGGACTCGGTGAATTTGACGGCGTTGCCGACGAGATTCGTAAGCACCTGCCGTAGCCGGCCCGGATCTCCGCGCAGCCCGCCGGGGACGCCGTTGTACACGAGCGAGGCAATCTCGATTTTTTTTGCCGCGGCACGCGGCGCGAGCAGCTCGACAGCACTCTCGACGACCGCCGGAATCTGGAAGTCGATCTCCTCGAACGAGAGCATGCCGGCCTCGATCTTCGAGAAGTCGAGGATGTCATTGATGATCGTGAGCAGGGAGTCCGCGCTGTGCGATATGGTCTGCGAAAAGTCGCGCTGCTTCGGCGTGAGGTCGGTGTCGAGGAGCAGCTCCGTCATGCCGATGATGCCATTCATCGGCGTCCGGATTTCGTGGCTCATGTTGGCGAGGAATTCGCTCTTCAGGCGCGCGGATTCCACGGCGGCATCGCGCGCGGTGGTGACCGCCCTTTCGGTCGTGCGCCTGGTGGTGATGTCCTCGGCGGTGCCCTCGTAGTAGAGCAGCTTGCCGTCGCCGTCGCGCACGGCCCGGCAGCGCTCGGCGATCCAGATGGTGCTCCCGTCCTTGCGGAACACCTCGGACTCGAAGTTGCTCACGGAGCCTTTCTCCTGGATCGCCGCCGAGAACTCGGCACGGCGTCCCGGCTGGACATAGAGCTGCCTGGCGATGTGCGTGACGGTGCTCATCAGCTCGTCGGGCGAGGAATAGCCGTACATCCGCGCCAGCGCCGGGTTCACGCTCATGTAGCTGCCTTCCGCGGTGGATTGGAAGATGCCCTCGATGGCGTTCTCGAAAATGCTCCGGTACTTCTCCTCGGCGTCGCGCAGCTCGCGCTCGGTGCGCTTGAGAGCGGTGATGTCCTGGAGCGTGGCGCGCCGCCCGCAGATCGTCCCATCGGCATCGGTGATGAATTTCTGGCGCATTAGGACCGAGACTTTGCGCCCGTCCTTTCGCCGGAATGTGCACTGGTACTCGAGGCGCGCCTTGGTCGCCGGCTCGCGCGGCATGATCTCGTCCGGCTTTTCCTCGAAAATGAAGGTCCATACCGAACGCCCGACCATTTCGTCCGCGGTGTAGCCGAGCATCGCGAGTTCCGTCGCATTGACGCGGGTGATCCGGTTGTCGAGATCGAGCTCGTGGTAGGCGACCGGAGCGTCGTCGAAAAGGTCGCGGAATTTCTGTTCGCTCTCCTGCAGGGCGCGCTCGGCCCGTTTCTGCTCCGTCACATCCAACCCCACGCCACCGAGGAGCCGGCGTCCGTCGGAGCCGGTCATGCAGAATTTCATCACGAGCCATTCGTTGGCCTTGCCGTCGGGCGTCGGCACGATCTCGACCACCTCGAGAGCGTCGCCGGAGGCCAGGACTTTCCGATCAGCGTCCGTAACCGTGCGGGCGACATCCGCCGGCAGCCAGTCGAAATCGGTCTTGCCGATCATCTCCTCGCGCCGGACCTGGAATTTCTGCTCCATGATCTGGTTGATGTAAACGAGCCGCCCCTCGTCATCCTTGATGAAGGCGACGAGCGGACTGTTGTTCATGAACACCTGGAACCGCTCCTCGCTTTCCCGCAGCGAAAGTTCGGTTTTGGTCGAGTGATCAAAGAGCGCGCGGTACTGCTCCTCGGAGGCGTGACTCTCGGTCACGTCCCGCAGCACCGCGAGGAACTGGACCGGGCGGCTGTTCTCATCCGGCAGCGGCGAGAGGAGCACGTCCCACCAGCGGAGTTCGCCCTCCGCATTGCAGCACTCGGCGCGAAAGTTTGCGATGCGGCCTGCCTGTGCCTCCGCAAGCGCCTGCGCGGCGTGCTCCCCGTACGGCGCCTGCCACACATCGCTCCAGCGGAGCTTCTGCAACTGCTCCGGCGTGAATTGCTGAAAACGTTCCCCGGCGTGCCGGTTGATCGAGATCACCGCGCCGTCAGGCGCGAGCACCAGCATGGCGTCGCCGCTTTCGTTGAAGACGCGCGCCTTGAAAGATTCGGTGACGCACAGAGCCGCCTCTGCCCGCCTTCGCGCGCGAATGTCCCGCACCGTCAACCCGTACAGCACTCCCAGCATCGCGAGCGTCGCCACGCTGCCTCCGAGCACTGCGGCCCGCGTGGAGAAAGCGCTGCGCTGCGCCGCTCCCTTCTCCGAGCGCATCGCGTCATCCTGCGTGCGCAGCATTTCTCCTAGGATCTGCCGGATCTCGTCCGTGGTGTTCAGCCCGGCTTTCGTGGCCACCAGAGCGTCCGCCTTCTCATTGTCGCCGCTCCGCCGGATCTCGATCATCGATTCCAGATTGGAAATCTTTGCCTGGATCAGGCTCTCCAGCTTCGCGACGCGGTCACTCTCCGACGGATGCCGGGTCGCCAAAGTGCGGATCGCATCGAGATCCTGCTTCAGCCGTGCCGTCGCACGGTTGTAGGGATCGAGAAAAAAGGTGTCCCCCGTGATGACAAAACCGCGGCCTCCTGTCTCGGCATCCGTCACCGTGGCGAGGAGCTGTTGGACGTCGCGAAGCGACTGCTCGATCCCGGCCACCCGATCCTGGCTCGCCATCAGCCCCTGCGTATTTACGAACGTCGCTGCGCCGAGCCCAGCGAATGCCGCAAGGGCAAGCGCGAAGGCAGCGAATGTTCGTTTTTCGATGGAGGATTTCATCCCAGGACAGATTTGGAACGAATCCTTTGAGCAAACGCCGCGCCGCACCCGTTGCCGGTACATGAGAAACCCCGTTTTGCACTGGGCAAAACGGGGTCTCTCGGGTGGACGAGGGGGAAATTACTTCAGCTTGGACTTGAGGTCTTTGCCCGCGCCGAACTTCACGCTCTTGGAAGCCTTGATTTTGATCTTCTCACCCGTCTTCGGGTTGATGCCCATGCGGGCCTTGCGGCTCGCGATCTTGAAAGTTCCGAATCCGACGAGCTGCACCGGCTTGCCTTTTTTCAGGCCGGCCTTGATGCCGTCGATGACTGCTTCGACCGAGCGTTCGGCCTGCGCCTTGCTTGTGTCCTTGCCGAGGGATTTTTGAACGGACTCAACGAGTTCTGCCTTGTTCATGAGATGGTTTTCCTAGTTTTGATTGTTTGCGGCTGGGGGTGGAACCAGCGAAGTGGGCGCAGTGTTGCCAGCGGTGGAAAATGAAGTCAATAAATTCTTCAAACATTTTCAAAATACTCCAGAATCCTGTAAATATCAGCCTTCGCGGTTGATTTTGCGCCCGCCTGAAATCCTGCCCGCCATGAATTTTCCAGACCGCCTGAACCGATACCTCGACTCCGCTCCCACGATTCATCCGACCGCTTTTGTCGCTCCGGGCGCGGACATCATCGGCGATGTCACGCTCGCCGAGGAATCGAGCGTGTGGTTTCAGGCGGTGCTCCGCGGCGACATCAATCGCATCGTCATCGGCCCGCGCTCGAACGTCCAGGACGGCGCCGTCGTGCATCTCGCGGACGACTACGGGACATTCGTCGGCGAACTCGTGACCGTGGGCCACAAGGCGATCCTTCACGCCTGCACCATCGGCGACGAAGTGCTCGTCGGCATGGGCGCGACCGTCCTCGACGGCGCGGTCGTCGGCGCGCGGTCCATCATCGGAGCCGGCGCGCTCATCACCGGTGGGAAAGAGATCCCCCCCGGTTCGCTCGTGCTCGGTTCCCCGGCGAAAGTCGTCCGCGCCCTTTCGCTCGAAGAACAAGCAGGGATCAGGGTTTGGGCCGAAAAATACGTCGCTCTTTCCCGCGCCTATCGCGAGCGGGCCGGGATGTAGGCGGCATTTCGCCATCGCCTCACGGCCGGATCGCCGCATCGGCGACGGGTCGTCGGGCCATTTTCGGGAAACTGGCCGCATCGTTTTCGCGGAACATCGTTCGGAGGAACATTTGCCGACTCCCCGGCGATGCCGGCAGATCCAAAGGCCCGGTCGGGCACTGCTGCGGAACGTCGCTCTGCTCTCATCTTGCGGCCCGCGAAAACCGCAGGCGAAGGCGGTTTCAACACCGTTTGCTTACCGCCGTTCGCGCAAGGAATTTCTCGCGGAAAAAATTCATGGATTTGACAAAAATTTCTTCCAACCCACAACCGATTGTGGTTTTCTTTAACCCCTAGCCCAACATCATGTGGTTGCTGACAGCGGATTCACTGGGGATTCGCTGGTCACCAACAGGATATTGGGCGTCCCCCTGGGAGTTATCCACCAACCGTTCACAATCACCGTCACCCGCCATGCTCAAATTGAAAAACACCCGCCACACCGCCAGCCGTGTGAATGTCGCCGACAGCCGTCGTCGCCCCAATGAGGGACTGAAATTCGCCCGTGTTTTCAGTCAAAAAGCCATCGCGCCCTTCGACGAAATCGAATGGGAGCAGCGCACCGCCGAGATCACCGATGATTCGGGCAAGGCGATCTTCAAGCAGGAGGACATCGAAGTCCCGAAATCGTGGAGCGCGCTCGCCACGAAAATCGCCGTCTCGAAGTATTTCTACGGCGACATCTCGCACGGCAACGACCCCTACAAAGGCGGTCGCGAGCGCAGCGTGACGCAGCTCGTGCATCGCGTCACCCGCACGATCACCGACTGCGGCATCAAGGACGGCTACTTTGGCGACACGGAGAGCGCCGAGATCTTCTACAACGAACTGACATGGCTCTGCGTGAACCAGTACGGCGCCTTCAATTCGCCCGTTTGGTTCAACGTCGGCCTCTGGCACCAGTACAAAGTCGGCACCGGCCGCGGCGAGGGGAACTACTACTACAACCACAAGACCGGCCAGGCCGAGCGCGCCAAGACCCAGTACGAATACCCGCAGGGCAGCGCCTGCTTCATCCAGTCCGTCGAGGACACCATGGAGGACATCATGCGTCTCGCGCTCAGCGAGGCCATGCTCTTCAAGTATGGCTCCGGCACCGGCAGCGATCTTTCCACCCTCCGCTCCACGCGCGAAAAACTCAGCGGCGGCGGCAAGCCCAGCGGTCCGCTCAGCTTCCTCAAGGTCTATGACCAGGTAGCTAATGTCGTGAAATCCGGCGGCAAGACCCGCCGCGCCGCGAAGATGAACACGCTTAAGGACTGGCACCCGGACATCGAGGAGTTCATCGAGGCGAAATCCAAGGAGGAGAAAAAGGCGTGGGCGCTCATCGAGCAGGGCTACGACGGCAGCTACAACGGCGACGCCTACGGCTCGATCATGTATCAGAACGAAAACCTCTCCGTCCGCATCAGCGACGAGTTCATGAATGCCGCCGTCGCCGGCAAGGAGTGGTGGACCAAGCGCGTCACCGACGGCAAGCCCTGCGAGAAAAAGGACGCCGCCACCCTGCTCCGCAAGATTGCCGAAGGCACCCACCTCTGCGGCGACCCCGGCATCCAGTTCGACACGACCATCGACCAATGGCACACCTGCAAAGGCACCGGCCGGCAGAACTCCACCAATCCGTGCAGCGAGTATCTTTTCCTCGATAACACGGCCTGCAACCTCGCCTCGCTGAACCTCCTCAAGTTCAAGAAAGCCGACGGTGCGTTCGACATCGAGCGCTTCAAATCCGCCGTCCGCATCTTCATCACCGCGCAGGAGATCATCGTCGATAACGCCAGCTACCCGATCAAATCCATCGCGGAAAACTCGCACATCTTCCGCACCCTCGGTCTCGGCTATGCAAACCTCGGCGCGCTCATCATGAGCTACGGCCTCGGCTATGACACCGACGAAGGCCGCGCGCTCGCCGGAGCCATCACCAGCATCATGACCGGCCATGCCTACGAGCAGTCCGCCAAGATGGCAAAGAGCATGGGACCCTTCCCCGGCTATAAGAACACCCGCTGCACCGGCGTGGAAAAGACGGTGGATACGACGAACGAGCCTTACATGCTCGAAGTCATTGAGCTTCACCGCTCCCACGTCGCCAAGATCCAGGACAGCGAGCGCTTCGGCTTCCTCAAGGAAGAGGCCCAGAAGTGCTGGGACGGCGCCCTCGCCGCCGGCAAGAAGCACGGCTACCGCAACGCCCAGGTCACCGTCCTCGCGCCCACCGGCACGATCGGCTTCCTCATGGACTGCGACACCACCGGCATCGAGCCCGACATCGCGCTCGTGAAGTACAAGCTGCTCGCCGGCGGCGGCATGTTGAAAATCGTCAACCAGACCGTGAAGCCCGCCCTCATCAACCTCGGGTACAGCTTCTCCGAGATCGAAAGAGTCATCGCCCACATCGACAAGTTCGACACCATCGAGGACGTGAGCGAGGAGGACGGCACGACCATTTCCAGTGGCCTGAAACCCGAGCACCTCACCGTCTTCGACTGCGCCTTCAAAGCCCACCGCGGCACCCGCTCGCTGCACTTCCGCGGCCACATCCGCATGATGGCGGCCGCCCAGCCCTTCCTCAGCGGCGCGATCTCCAAGACCGTCAACCTGCCCGAGCACGCCACCGTCGATGACATCGTGAATACCTACGTGGAAGGCTGGAAGCTCGGCCTCAAAGCCATCGCCATCTACCGCGACAGCTCCAAGCGGAGCGCGCCGCTCAACGTCAAGAAGACCTCCGACATGGGCGGTAAGATCGAAGCCAGCGGTGCCATCGCCGACCTCGACAGCGTCCTGAACGACCAGACCGTGCTGCACAGCCGCATCGCCGACCTCGAAAGCGAACTCAGCGATCTGCGCGGGAAAGTCGGCCAGCCCGTCCGGCGCCGCATGCCCGACACCCGCGTCGCCATGAACCACAAGTTCGAAATCGCCGGACACAAAGGCTACGTCACCGTCGGCATGTTTGAGGACGGCCAGCCCGGCGAACTCTTCATCCAGATGAACAAGGAAGGCAGCACCCTCGGCGGCCTCATGGATACCGTCGCCACCCTCACCAGTATCTCGCTCCAGTACGGCGTGCCGCTGGAGAGCTTGGTGAAAAAGTTCGCCTACCAGCGTTTCGAGCCATCGGGCTTTACTAAGAACCCCGACATCCGCAACGCCACCAGCATCACCGACTACATTTTCCGCTGGCTCGGCTGCCAGTTCATCAAGGGTTACAAGGAAGCCACGTCGCCCAATAAGGCACAGGCTGACCTGCCCATGAAGGAACTCGCGCAGATCGACAAGGCCGCGCTCAACCGTCCGGTCGCCGACCTCCAGCGCGAAACGCCCGGTATCATCGACCTCATCACCCACAAGAACGGCAGCGAGGGACACCCGCACATGAATATCAGCGGTGACACCCACGCAGAGCGAGTCCAAGCCGCCCTTGGCAATATGTATATGGACATCACCTGCTCGAACTGCGGCTCCAGCAAAGTCATCCGCGCCGGCGCGTGCGGCTGCTGCACCGAGTGCGGTACCAGCCAAGGCTGCTCTTAGTTAGAGTCCAATACGGACCCT
>JANOBH010000159.1:0-5623 GCA_031411535.1 Chthoniobacter sp.
TTGTGGACACCGATGAGGACGCGCCGGCCGGTGCGGACGATGAGGCTGCCGCTGAATTTCTGCGTGGCGAATTCCGGCTGAACGACCTGCGTGGCGCTGCCCTCCTTGGTCTTGCCGGTGTCGTAGGTTTCAAAGCGGAGAAGCTCGACACGCTGCGGGACGATTTCGAGCAGGATGCGCCTGCCGTCGTCGAGCACCTTGGGCTCGACTTCGAGGGTCTCGCCGCAATTGCGAACCTCAAACGATTTCGGGATCAGCGACGCGGGAGTGGCGGGACCAGGGCCACCAACGTTTTGCGGCTGGGTCGGCGGCTCGAATTCGCTCGGGTACTTCTTTTCCACGATCGACTCGCTCACGCCACGCTCGCCGTCGAGCGTGACGAGGGACGGCCATGCGAGCAGCGTGGCCTCCTTCTTTTTGATCATGTCCTGAATTTGCGCGAAGGCGCTCTCGACGTGCGCCTCTTCATCGGACTGCAACTCGGGAAGAAGCTGCAGCGCGCGATCCTCCGGCAGCGCGACCATCTGCACGTCCACGCGCACGTTCCACCGCGCCTTGAGCATTTGCGCGGCACGCGGCTCCGGCTTCGACGCAGCATCCGGAGGCGGTGCTGGCGGGGGGGGCGAGGGCGCTTGGGCGGAAACGCCGGCGGCAAAGGCGGCGAGAACGAGAGCGAAGGCCGTGGCGGGGGGGAATTTCATGCGTCGAGCGTGGCACCTGGCTCGCGGGCGGGCAAGCGGGAGGGAATGCTGCAATGACGGGTGTTTCCAAACGCACGGATCGCGGCTAGGTTCCGCGCCCCCGAACCTATGAATGCCCTCTCCGCCAAATTTCAAACCAGCGCCCCGAACATCGCGGGATGCCCGGAATCGGAGCTGCCGGAGTTTGCATTCATCGGGCGGTCGAATGTGGGGAAGTCTTCGCTGCTCAACATGCTGGCGGGGGCGAAGGCGCTGGCAAAGGTCTCGGCGACGCCGGGGCACACGCAGTTGATCAATTTTTTCTCGATCGGCACGACCTGGACGCTCGTGGATCTGCCGGGCTATGGCTATGCGAAGACGGCGCGGAAGGAGCGGGACCGCTTTCAGCAGATGATCGCCGGCTACCTGTGCGGGCGGGCGAATCTGGCGTGCGTGTTTGTGCTGATTGATTCGCGCCATGAGCCGCAGGCGATCGACCTGGAGTTTCTGGAGTGGCTGATGGGGGAGCGGGTGCCTTTTGCGCTGGTCTTCAGCAAGGCGGACAAGGTGACGCCGGGCCGGGTGCGGGCGAATATCGAGCTGTTTCAGGCGAAGATCGCGCCGTGCTGCGAGGAATTGCCGAGGGTTTTCACGACGTCTGCCGTGACGCGGAGCGGACGGCTGGAGCTGCTGGCTTTCATCAAGGACACGCTGGCGCAGGCGGAGCCGACGGAGTAACCGCGAATGCCGGAAGCGATGACCCTGGAGGATCTCGGATGGAATGCGGCGTTTGAGGCGGAGTTCGCGCCTTACCACCGGGAGGGGTGGAAACCGGCGCGCCTGATCCGGGACAATAAGATCACCTACGGGGCGCTCCTCGCCGATGGGGAGGAGCTGGAAGTCACCATGGGCGGGAAGGTTTACCACGACGCCGCAACCGATGCGGAGCTGCCGGCCGTGGGCGACTGGGTGGCGCTGGAACTCGGCGGCGCGAATGGCGAGACGATGATCCGGGCGCGGCTGGCGCGGCAGACGTGTCTCTCGCGCAAGATGTCTGGCCGGAGCACGGAGGAGCAGGTCATCGCGGCCAATGTGAGCGTGGTGGTGGTGGTGACGGATGCGGGCTCCGACTTCAGCCTGCGGCGGATGGAGCGCTATTTTGCGATTATCGGGAAGAGCCGCTCGAAGGCCGTAGTGCTGGTGAACAAGTCGGACCTTTTTCCCGAGCAGCAGAACCGGGAGGCGGCGGAGGCCATCCGTGCGCTCAATCCCGCCGCGGATGTGCACATCACCAGCGCGGAGAAAGGGACGAGCCTGAAGGTGCTGCGGCAGTATCTGCGGCGCGGAGTTTCGATGACGCTGGTGGGGTCGAGCGGCGTGGGGAAGTCGTCGGTGATGAACCATCTGCTCGGCGAGGAATACCAATGGACTGACGAGGTCAATGAGACGACCGGCAAGGGGCGGCACAGCACGACGGCGCGCGAGCTGATCGTGCTGCCGGGCGGCGGCATCCTGATCGACAACCCGGGCATCCGCGAGGTCCACATGTGGACCGACGAGACCACGCTGCGCGAGCGGTTTGCGGACATCGAGGAACTGGCGGCGCTGTGCAAATTCCATGACTGCAAACACGGCACGGACGCGGGGTGCGCGATCCGCGCGGCGATGGCCGGCGGGAAACTGAGCACGGCGCGCTTTGAGGGGTATCTGAAGCTGGAGGAGGAGCTGGAAAAGCTCCGCGTCAGCCGCAAGCTGCGGCAGATCACGGGGGACCGGCACGTCCGGCGCCAGCAGCAGACCAAGGCGCGGAAGTATGCGGAGCGCAGCGAGCGGGAGCACGAGGAAGAGCCGCCAAGGCGGCGCGGCTAGTCATCCCGGCTTCGTGCCGGGCGGCGTGCGGTGGGGGCCGAAGTATTTCTCGCTGCGGTAGCGAAGCCAGACGCGGAGGACCTGCGGGATTTTTTCCCGCTCGGCTTTGCCCAGGCTTTCGTAAAGGGCGAGCGCCTTTTCGCGCTCGCCGCGGCAGGCGCGGTTATTGTGGGCGTCCCAGTAGCTCCGCGCCGCGCGGATGCGGCGGCAGGTTTCCTTGATCAGGGCCGCACCGGTGAGCGGCTGGCCGGGCTTTCTCTTCGCAGGCATCGCGGTGCGTCTGCCGCTCCTAGGCGCGGCGCGTGGCGAGTTCCGCGGCGAGTTTCGGGCCGGCGGAGCGCGGGCCGAGGGCGCGGCCTTCGAGGGTGGCGACGGACTGGATGCCGAGCCAGGAATTGGTCAGGAAGATCTCGTCGGCGGTGGTCGCGTCCTCGCGGCGGAGGCGGCGTTCCTCCACCTTGCGGCGGGCGATGACCCACTCGCGGATCACCCCCGCTCGCGCGCCGCTGGACCTGGCGGGCGTCGACAGGCGGTCGCCGTGGAGGAGGAAGACATTCGCGCAGCAGGCGGACACGAGTTCGGCGCGGTCGTTGAAAAGCAGCGCCTCGTCAAAGCCCCGCCGCCGGGACCGGGCGAGGGCGTCGGCGTTGAACCAGTAGTTCGCCGTCTTCAAGCCGCGGAACGGCGCGTGATAGGTCTCATCGTGGAGCGTCAGTTCCCAAGCGTCGTCCTCATCCGGCGCGGCGCGGTCTTCGATCAATACGAAAACGCGCGGCTGCGCGGCGGGCGCGGTCAGCGGGCCGTCGCCCGCGGTGACGTAAAGGCGGGCGAAACCGTCGCGGGCTGCGCCGTGGAAAAGCGCTGGCGCGGCACGCAGTGCGGCCTCGTCCACGGCGAACTCGCGATCCGCACAGGCCTGGACGAGTCGGGCCAGATGCTGATCGAAGAACTCCGCCTCGCCGCGGCTGACTCGCAGGCTTTCAAAAACCGACATCCCATAGCGAAAGCCGCGATCCGCGAGCGGCACTGAGTCGGCCGGTTCGAACGCCGACCCGGTCCAGTGCCAGGAGCGCGTCGGCTGGGAGTCGGGAGCTGAGAATGGAGGGCCGCTCATCGTGGAAAAGACGCGAAAATCGCCAGCCCTCCGTGATCGACAATCACCACCGCCCCCGTCAAGTGATCGTCAGTTCCTTTGTGATCTGGAAGCGCTCGATCCTCTTCCGCAAAGTCGCCCGGGTTATGCCGAGCAGCTTAGCGGCGCGCACCTGATTCCCCTTCGTCTCCTTCATCGCATAAAGCGTAAATTCACGTTCAAGCCACGGCAGCAGTTGGACATCCGGATCAATCTGCGCGGCCTTCAGAAGCACCTCGATGGCCGCCTCCGTGGTCTGCGCGACCGGCGCACCAGCCGGTGCCGCGACACCGGCTTCGGCTGCCTCGGGCGGCCCTAACGGGATGTCCTTTGGCGTCAAAAGGTCAGAGGTCGCCAGCACGCAAGCGCGCTGAATCGAGTTCTCCAGTTCGCGGACGTTTCCCGGCCACGAATGCGTCTCAAGCAGGCGCACAGCCTCCTCGCTGAGCTGGAGCCGCGGCAGCAGTTTTTGCGCGGCCACCTTTTGCAGAAAGTACTCGGCGAGCAGCCGCACGTCCTCGGTCCGCTGGCGGAGCGGCGGGAGCTGGATGCGGACGACATTCAGCCGGTAGAAAAGATCCTCGCGGAATGCCCTCTTCGTCACCTCCTGCTCCAGATTCTTGTTTGTCGCCGCCACGATCCGCACGTCGGCTTTCAGCGTCTCATTTCCACCCACGCGGGAAAACTCCCCGCCCTGCAACACCCGCAGGATTTTCCCCTGCAAGGCCAGCGGCATGTCGCCGATCTCGTCGAGGAACAGCGTCCCCCCATTGCTCTGCTCGAACCGGCCGACCCGCATGCCGACCGCGCCGGTGAATGCCCCCTTCTCATGCCCGAAAAGCTCGCTCTCCAGCAGTTGCTCAGGGATCGCCGCGCAGTTGATCGCCACGAATGCCTTCGCATTGCGCCCGCTGTAGTGGTGGATCGCGCGCGCGACCAGTTCCTTGCCCGTGCCGCTCTCGCCCGTGATCATCACCGGCGCATCGCTGTGCGCCACGCGCCCGACCATTTTGAAAACCTGCTGCATCGCCACGGACTTCCCGACGATCGAGTCCTGATGCTCCTCCACGGTGAGCTGCGGCTTGAAGGTCGTCGCCGCCTTCATCTCGGCCTGCGCCTTGAGCGCCGCATCCACCACCACCTTGAGCGTGAATGGCAGCGTCTCTTTCCGGATGAAATCGAACGCGCCGAGTTTCATCGACTCGATCACCGCCTGCGTCGTCCCAAAGCCGCTCATCAGCACCACGGTCGCGTTCGGATCGCGCTGCCGCAGTTTCACGAGCAGTTCCTGGCCGCTGTAGGGCGAGAGATGCGTCTCGCACAGCACGACATCGGGCGATTCGCGGCAGAAAATCTTGAAGCCTTCGTCGCTTTTCGTCGCCGTGATGACGCGCGTCGTCGCGGTGCCGAGCTGATGCTGCACCCAGTCGAGGAAGTCGGTCTCGGGATCGATGACGAGAAGTGTTTGAGCTTTATCCATGTAAAATCAGAGGCCGCCGTATCGGCGCTGCCGTTTATTGAACTCCGCGATGGCGCCGCGCAAGTCGTCTTTCCCGAAGTCCGGCCACAGCTTCTCGGTCACGAAGATCTCCGTATAGCTGAGCTGCCAAAGCAGAAAATTTGAAAGCCGCATCTCGCCCGAGGTGCGGATGAGCAGGTCTGGGTCGGGAAAAGCGCTCGTGTAAAGATGTGCGCCGAGCTGCTCCTGGTCGATGTCCCCCACCCCGATCCGCCCCGCCGCCACGTCCCCGCAGAGCGCCTTCACGGCGTCGATGATCTCCGCCCGGCCGCTGTAATTCAGCGCCAGCACGAGCGTCGTCGCCGTGTTCCCCGCGGTCTGCGCCACGGCGTCGGCGAGCGCCTGCTGGCAGCTCTCGGGCAGCTCGTGCAGCCGGCCGATCGCCTGGAGCCGCACGTTGTTTTTCATCAGCGTCGGCGCCTC
>JANOBH010000160.1:0-8305 GCA_031411535.1 Chthoniobacter sp.
CACCGGACGCGCCAGCCGCGCGGAAAGCAGCCAGACCGCCACGAGCCCGGCCAGCAGCACCGCGAGTCCCGATGCCGCAATCCCCCAGCGCATCCGCGCCTGCTGCGCGAGTGCCTCCGCGAGCGGAAAAAGGCAGACGCGATACGCCGGAGCCATGCGCGATTCCGGGTTCAGGAGCTGGTAGAAAACGAGATGCGGAGCACCGTCCACCGTGAGCCGGAAACTGTGTCCCGCGCCCGATGGAGCGCTCAGGCTTTCTGCGAGGGCCGCGCGCAGCGGTTCGCGCGCCGATGCCGGCAGCGCGGGCATCTCCAGCCGGCCATCCAGCCAGAGGCCGCTTTGGATTTCACTCCCGCCAGCCCGCGTCCCCGGATCGGGCGGCACGAATCCCATCACCAGCATGCTGCGCTTTTCCGTCGTCGCCGACGCCAGCACCGGCGTGGCGATGATCTCGCGCACCACCGGATCACCCCCACCCATGCGCAGCACGAGCCAGCCCGTCTCCTGACCGCCGCCAGCGAAACCCGCCGCACCGAGCTGTGCTTCCCACGGCTCCAGCGGCGCCGGAGGCTCGCCCCCGGCAGGCGGGAGCACCGCGCCGGTGGAGTCGAGAAACCGGAAGAACTCCGCGTTCAGCGTTCTCGGATCGGCCGCATTCTCTTTCGCCAAAACATCGCGCAGCTCGACCTCGGCGATCCGATACAAATCCTCGACGTCATCCTCCGCGAGCGCCGCCCGGATGCGCACGGACCTCGCCAGCCGCTGGCAACGCTCGCGCGCTGCCGCCTGCCGCGCCTCCTGCGCGCCGAACAGGGCGCGAAGCTGACTGCTGAATTCCGTTTCGAGCTGCCTCGCTGAATCGGCCTCCGCATGGCGCTCATTGATCGCGAGGATCGCCGCCGTGATGACCGACACGACGACCATCATCGCCAGCGAGATCCGCGCGCGGAAGCGTCCCGCGGACGGTCGGTCGGCGCGCGCGCTCACGGAAAGTCGATGTGCAGCGTTCCGCCCGCTTTCAGCTCCACCGGTTTCTCCAGCGTCGTCTTGCTGTCCTTCCATGCCTTCAGCACGTAGCGGCCGGGCGGCAGATTCCCCAGCCGGTAGCGCCCGTCCGCGTCCGTCTTCACGAAGTGGGGTGTCGTCAGCACCAGGATGATGCCAAACATGTGCTCGTGAATGTCGCAGTGCAGGGCCACCGGCCCCGGCTTGTCAAAGACCTGCGAGGGAATCGGCTGCTCGTCGCCGCGATACCGCCCAAGATCGAAACGCTTCGGTTTCGAGTAGGAGAAAATGTTGTGATACCCCTCATCGAGGTTTGGAAACTCGACGGTCGTGCCCTGCAGCACCGGCAGCAGCGGCGTGACAAACGCCAGATTCTTCTGCGCCATCTGCGCCTTCAGCGGACCTTTCGGCGCCGGGAACATGCCCTCCAGATAGATCACCGCCGCCGGCGGATCGGGCATCAGGACGGCAGGATCTGCCGCCCCCTGATACCGCTGGTTCAGCACCGGCGCATTCCCCGGCTTGCGCAGTTCCACCTTTCCCTCGACCACCGCCTCCCCGGCCCCTCGGCCGTCCGCAAGTACAGCGAAACTCAAAAGTGTGAGTAGCAGGAAATGGCGCATCTTGCCGCAGGACAGGGCAGCAACCGTGCCAAGCGTGGCTGCCTCAATGATTTGCCCGCAAAAGAAAACCGCCGCGGTCTCCCGCGGCGGCTTTCGTAATCTGGCTGAATCGTCGCTTAGTAGCGGTAGTGGTTCGCCTTGTAAGGGCCGTCCACCGGCACGTCGAGGTAGGCGGCCTGCTTCGCGGTGAGGACCGTGAGCTTCACGCCAATCTTGGCGAGGTGCAGGCGGGCGACTTCCTCGTCGAGCTTCTTGGGCAGGACATAGACGGCGGGCCTGTATGTGTCCTTGTTCTTCCAGAGGTCGAGCTGCGCGAGCGTCTGGTTGGAGAAGCTGTTCGACATCACGAACGACGGATGGCCGGTGGCGCAGCCGAGGTTCACGAGGCGGCCTTCGGCCAGAAGGAAAACTTCCTGACCTTCGGCGAAGGTGTACTTATCCACCTGCGGCTTGATGTTAGTCCGCTTGATGCCGGGATAGTTCACCAGCTTCTCGACCTGAATCTCATTGTCGAAGTGGCCGATGTTACAGATGACGGCCTGGTCTTTCATCTTCGTCATGTGCTCGATGGTGATGACATCGACGTTGCCGGTGGTGGTGACGTAGATGTCGCCGCGGCCGAGGGTGTCCTCGATCGTGGTGACTTCGTAGCCTTCCATCGCCGCTTGCAGCGCATTGATCGGATCGATCTCGGTGACGATGACTCGTGCACCCTGGCCGCGGAGCGATTGCGCGCAGCCTTTGCCCACGTCGCCGTAGCCGATGACGACGGCGACCTTGCCGGAGATCATCACGTCGAGCGCGCGGTTGAGGCCATCGACGAGCGAGTGGCGGCAGCCGTAGAGGTTGTCGAACTTCGACTTAGTCACGGAGTCGTTCACGTTGAACGCCGGGATGAGCAGCTTGCCCTGCTCATGGAGCTTGTAGAGGCGATGCACGCCGGTCGTGGTCTCTTCGGAGACGCCGCGCCAGTCTTTCACGATCTCATGGAAGATGAACGGGCTCTCCGCGTGGACCTTCTTGAGCAGATCCTTGATGACCTTCTCCTCGTGCGATCCGGACTCGCTATTGACCCAGTCGTCGCCGTCTTCGAGTTCGTAGCCTTTGTGGATGAAAAGGGTCACGTCGCCGCCGTCATCGACGACGAGCTGCGGACCTTTGCCGTCGTTGTTCACGATGGCCTTCCAGGTGCAGTCCCAATACTCCTCAAGGCTCTCGCCCTTCCACGCGAAGACGGGCACGCCGGTGACCGCGATGGCTGCGGCGGCTTGATCCTGCGTCGAGAAGATATTGCACGAAGCCCAGCGCACATCCGCGCCGAGCGCGACGAGCGTCTCGATGAGCACCGCCGTCTGGATGGTCATGTGCAGCGAGCCGGTGATGCGCACGCCCTTGAGCGGCAGGCTCGGCGCGTATTGTTTGCGGATGGAAATCAGGCCGGGCATTTCCTGCTCGGCGATCTCGATTTCCTTTCGGCCCCAGTCGGCGAGCTTGATGTCGGCGACTTTGTAGTCGGTGAAGTTGGTGGTCAGTGTCGTGGTGCTCATGAGTTAGTTGATAGTTGATGGTTGATAACCGCGGAAACTACTTTGCGAGTTTCTTAAGAGCCGCGGCTTTGTCCGTGGACTCCCAGGTAAGGTCGGCGTCGTCTTTGCCGAAGTGTCCGTAGTTCGTTGTCTTGCTATAGATCGGACGCAACAAATTGAGCTGCGCGACGATGTCGGCCGGCTTGAAGCTGAATGTTTTCAGCACGGCGGCGAGGATGGAGGCATCGGCCACGCTGCCGGTGCCGAAGGTATCGATGTGGACGCTGACGGGCTGCGGATGGCCGATGGCGTAGGCGAACTGGATTTCGCAGCGCGCGGCGAGGCCGGCGGCGACGACGTTCTTCGCGATCCAGCGACCCATGTAGGCGGCGCTGCGATCGACCTTGGACGGGTCCTTTCCGCTGAAAGCGCCGCCGCCGTGACGACCCATGCCGCCGTAGGTATCGACGATGATCTTGCGCCCGGTCAGGCCGGTGTCGCCCTGCGGCCCGCCGACGACGAACTTACCCGTCGGGTTGATGAGATACTCGGTGTCCTTGGTCAGCATCCCTTTCGGGAGCACGGCCTTGATGACTTTCTCGATGCAGAACTTCTCGATCTCCGCGTGCTCCGCGTCAGCGGCGTGCTGGGTGGAGATGACGACGTTGGTGATGCGCGTGGGTTTTCCGTCGATGTATTCGACGGAGACCTGCGACTTCGCGTCGGGACGCAGCCACTTCGCCGCTTTTCCAGCCTTGCGGATCTCCGTCAGCTTCCGCCCGAGGCGGTGCGCATACATGATCGGCGCGGGCATCAGTTCCGGCGTCTCATTGCTCGCGTAGCCAAACATGATGCCCTGGTCGCCTGCGCCCTGCTCGGCGGTCTTCTTGCCCTTCACCTTCTTGGCATCCACTCCCTGCGCGATATCGGGGCTCTGCGCGGTGAGGATGTTTTGGACGAAAATCTTGTCCGCGTGGAAAATGTCGTCGTCGTTCACGTAGCCGATCGCGCGCACCGCATCGCGGGTGATCTGCACGTAGTCGAGCTTCGCCTTCGTGGTGATCTCGCCGCCGACGATGGCGATGTTGCTTTTCACATAGGTCTCGCAGGCGACGCGGCTGTGCTTGTCCTGCGCCAGGCAGGCATCGAGGACGGCATCGGAGATGGTGTCGGCGACTTTGTCGGGATGGCCTTCACCGACGGATTCGGACGAGAAGATATAACGGTCAGACATGCGGGATTTGGGATGCGGGGTTGATGGGTTTCAGAGGACGATCGGCTCAAACAACGTATTGACCAATCATGATGCGGTGATACGTCTAATGCACTTCCCTATGGCGTCAATCGTTAAATCCTTGCGCCTGCTCGCGGACGAGACGCGACTGCGACTGCTCCTGCTTTTGCAGCGCGAGGAGCTGTCCGTCGTCGAAATCCAGGAGGTGCTCGGCATGGGCCAGTCGCGCATTTCCATGCACCTCGGGGAGCTGCGCAAAGCCGGGCTGGTGAAGGACCGGCGGGCGGGGAAGAACATCTACTACGCGCTGACCGACGACCCTGCGCACCGCCAGCTCGCGCCGCTCATCGCCGCGACCGCGGAGGAGCTGCCCGAGGCGGCGCACGACCAGACGGCCCTCCGCCTGGCGCTGAAGAAGCGGCAGGACAAGGCGCGCGAGTATTTCAACCAGCTCGCGGGGAAATTCGGACGCGCCTACTGCCCGGGCCGGACGTGGGAGGGCGTGGCGCACCTGCTTTTCGCGCTCGTGCCGCCGATCGTGGTCGCCGATCTCGGCGCTGGGGAAGGGACGATTTCACAACTGCTGGCGAAGCGCGCGAAGAAGGTCATCGCGATCGACAACTCGGAGAAGATGGTCGAGTTCGGCGCGGTGCTGGCGAAGAAGCACGGGTTCAAGAATCTCGAATTCCGCCACGGCGACCTCGAAGCGCCGCCGATCCCGGCCGGCACGGTGGATCTCGCGCTGCTCAGCCAGGCGCTGCATCACGCGGGGAGCCCGGCGCGCGCCGTCGCGGCGGCGCATCGCATTCTGAAAAAGGGCGGGCGCGTGGCGATCCTCGACCTGCTGGCGCATCAGTTTGAAAAGGCGCGCGAACTTTACGCCGACACCTGGCTCGGCTTCACCGAGGCGCAGCTCCACTCCTTCCTCACCGACGCCGGTTTCAACGACATCGAGATCACGGTCGTCGCCCGCGACGAGCAGAACCCGCAGTTTCAGACGGTGCTCGCGACGGGCGTCAAATAGCGGCGGTTTTCGCTGCGGTATTTTCCCCGTCTGCGTGCGGCGCCACCCGCAAAGAGGAAGGCATTGACACGGCCCGGAGCGGTCGGTAACGAAGGCCCCACTTTATATGGCCAATACCCAGAGCAGACTCGACAAGGACATCGAAATCACCGGCACCATGAAATTCCAGGGGGAATTGATCTTCGAGGGGAAGTTCAATGGGGATCTGATTCAGGGAAACTCGCTGGTGGTGGGGGAGTTCGCGGAGGTCCACGCGAAGTCCATCGTCGTCGATAATCTGACCAGTTCCGGCCTCGTGGACGGCGATGCGAAGGTCTCGGCGAGGTGCCACCTGAAGGCGACGGCCCACCTCCAGGGCAGCCTGAAGACTTTCCGTCTGGCGATGGATGACGGCGCGACATTCACCGGCGGGCTGGAGATTTCCAAGCCGGCGAATATCGGGGCGAAGAAGCCGAGCTAGCCTAGAGCGCCGCAAACAGTAGGCGGCAAGCGTGACAGGGGTTTGGCCGTATGGGGGATGGGGAGATGCGAATCGCACCAAGAGTCGAATAGAGCGGAGAAGACAGAGACTGGCTGGAGAAGGTGGGTCGCAGCCGGACTGAGGCTGTCCGCCTCTCGGGGCGCGCGCTCCTTGGGCTGCTGGCTGCGGACGGGAAGGCCCATCGTGAGATTGGGCTGGGCCTTGGCGTCTCGGAGGCGAAAGTCGCCCGGTGGCGCGGTCGCTTTATCGCGCAGGGCGGCTACGGCGAAGGTGAACTGGTGCGCGACGGGGCCGTAGATTTCCGGCGCATCCATGGAATAGACGAGCCGGGCATCGCCTTCCCGGTCGCGCCGGCGGAGGTCGTAATGGCGCGGGGTGGCGGTGAGGAAGAGCCGCTTTTTGATCCGCAGATGCCGGTCGCTGAGGGCAAAGCCGAAGTGGGCGCCTTCGCGCCCGGCGGTCTTATGCGCTTCGTCGAGGATGGCGAGGTCAAAGGTCGCGCCCGGCGGCATGCCCGCGGCGACGACATGGGCCGACTGGTCGGTGGAGAAGACGAGCCGCACCCCGGCGTCGCTGGCGGCGAGAAAATCGCGCACCCGCGGGCTGTCGGTGGTGACGGGAAAGTCGAGGTCGCTGGAGCGCAGGATGATTTCGTCGCTCCCCGCCTGCACGGCGGGATCGGAGCAGACGCACAGATGCGCCAGCGCCGGCCAGGAAGTCTCTCGCGACCATTCGTGCAAAGTCTGGCCGAGCAGGGCGGGCGACGGGACGAGGACGAGGATGCGTGGCGCGGGCAGCCTTGCCTGCGAGCCCGGGACCGCAGGCAGGATTGCCTGCGCTACTTTTTCGGCGACCTACAAGGCCACGAGCGTTTTGCCGGTGCCGCACGCCATGAGCGCGGTGGCGCGGTCGTGCTCGCGGAGCGCGGCGAGGATGCGGTCGCTGACTTCGGCTTGATGAGGGAGCGGGGTCTTGCGAGTGCGTTCGACTTGCGGGCCGGCGAGCCAGGCGCGGAGGACGGCGAAGTCTTGCGGTGCGAGCTTGTCGAGGTCGTTGCCGGTGATCGCATAGAACGCGGTGCGCTCCATCATCAAGCCGGCGAAGCGGTCGCAATTCTTGATCAGGACGCGCTGATCCACGCGATCCGCCAGGCCGATGAAGGTGGAAAGCTCGTCCCAGGTGAGCGATGGCCGGCCCGTGCGAAATTTCGCCAGCCAGGCGTGGGTTTCCCCGAGCGGCGTTTCCAAAGATGCCGTCCACACCGTTGTCGCCAATGGTGAGAGCCAGCCGCTTGCGCACCGACGGTGGGACGCTCGCGCCGGGCCCGACCTGCTTCGCCTTCTCGACGGCGACCGTGGCGAGATACGCCTCGGAGAAAACTTCAAAGGCATCGCCGCGTTCCTGCGCGGACGCGAGTGCGCTGATGCGGGCTTCCAACTCGCGGAAGCTTTTCAACCGGTCGAAAATCCCGCGCTGCAAAATCGGCGGCGCTTTCGGACGGGTGGGGGAGGTCATTTTTTTCGCTGGAGCGAATCATGTTTTGCCCGCGCAAACCAGTCTCCCCCATGTTTCCTCTGCACGGTGAATTTGTTCCGGTGTTGAATCTCCAAAGCTGCGCGCAGCTATAGCCGCGCGTGCCGCGCGCCGGGCAGATTTTTGCCTTCGGTATTTTTGAATTCCCGTTTCAGTATCCCGCGCCTGATTTGTCCAAAGGCGCTTTCCTTTCCCAAAATCCAAATCCAAAGTTTTCCCATGTCCCTCGAAATCAAAATCCCTGCCGTCGGCGAATCCATCACCAGCGGGCTCCTCTCCGTCTGGCACAAGAACGACGGCGACGCCGTGGCCGCCGGCGAGCCGCTTTTCACGCTGGAAACCGACAAGGTCTCGTCCGAGATCGTCGCCGAAAAGGCCGGTGTCCTCCGCATCCGCGCGCAGGCCGGCAGCGAGGTGAAGATCGGTGAAACCGTGGGCACCATCGAGGAAGCCGGCGCTGCGCAGGCCATGACACCCGCGCAGGCGCCGGACGATAAATCCGACGCCCGCAAGACGAGGAAGAAGATCGAGCCGCCAGCGGCGGAGAAGCCCAAGACGCCCGCCGTCTCCATCGCGGAAAACGTCCCGCCCGAGACTTTCGAGACGGCGCCTCCTCCGCGCGCGCTCTCCGCCGCCGTCGCCGCGGCGAACGTGTCGCTTTCCACCGTCTCCGAAAATGCCGCGCCCGCTGCCGAGGGCCGGAGCACGCGGAAAAAGATGTCGCCGCTGCGCCGGAAGATCGCGCAGCAGCTCGTGATGGCGCAGCACACCGCGGCGATCCTCACCACGTTCAACGAATGCGACATGACCGCCGTCATGCAGCTCCGCGCGGCGCAGCAGGACGCCTTCACCAAAGAGCACGGCGTGAAGCTGGGCTTC
>JANOBH010000161.1:0-1568 GCA_031411535.1 Chthoniobacter sp.
GGGCGGTCTTTGTAGAAGGGGGCGAGGGCGAGGGTGTCGATGCGGCGCTGGGCGGCGTCGATGGGATGGAAGTCGGAGTCGGCGATGCCGACGTTCCAGGAGACGAGGACGTGCTTGCCGATCTCGATGCGCTCGTCGGCCATGATGAGCGCGCCGTTGAGGAGCGTGAAGTCGCCGATCTTGCAGGTGCCGTTTTCGCCGAGGGCGAAGGAGACGCCGGCGTAGAGCGAGACGTGTTTGCCGAGCTCGACCGCGGGCTGGCGCTTGCTGCGCATGAAGCGGAAAATCTGCGCGGTCTCGGCGTAGAGGCCTTCGCCCCAAGTGACGTTCTCCGGGATGGGATGCTGCCACCAATCTTGTTCGACGCGGCGGTCGGGGGTGATGTTGCTCATGCGTTCCTTTCAACCATGAATGGCGCGCGGCGCAAAGGACGGCGCGAAGAAAAGCTGAGATGGCGCTTGAGAGTATGGCATGCGTGCCATACTTTTTGCGCCATGAAGATGACGATGCACATTGACGAAGAGACTCTCGCCGAGGTGATGAGAATCACGGGGAAAGAGAGCAAGACCGCCGCGGTCGAGTTTGCGCTCAAGGAGATGGTGAGAAAATTCAGGTTCAAGGAAATCGCGAAGGCAGGGCTCGGCCTCACCAAGGAAGAACTCAAGAATGCGTGGGAAGATCCGTTTCCGGAGGAAACGGCGCGGATAGCTGAAAAGGCAAAAGTGCGATATGGCCGGAAACGTTCTGGTCGATAGCAGTTTCTTCATCGATCGGCTGCGGGCGGCTGGAGATCCTTTCGAGGAATTCGCCGCACGCGCCGACGCTTATGATTTTCTGACCTGCGGCGTGGTCATCGCGGAGGTTTTGCGCGGTGTGAAAATCAAGAAAGCGCACCAGCGGCTGTCTTCGCTTTTTGGCTGCATGATTTACGTGCCGACGCTGAACCATGTGTGGGAGCGGGTGGCCAAGCTGGCATGGGAACTGGATCGGACGGGACGCATCATGCAGATCACCGATTTGGTTATCGCGGCGTGTGCTTTGGAGGCGGATGCGGCGGTGCTGACGCTGGATTCCGACTTTGCGCAGGTGCCCGGCCTGCGGGTGATCTCGCGGCTCGTTTAGGTGCCGAGATTCGCGGAGCGGTAGAGCTGCGCGTAGGTGCCGCCGCGGGCGACGAGTTCGGGGCCGCGGCCTTCCTCGACGACGCCGCCGGCGCCGAGGACGACGATTTTTTCCATGCCGTGGATGGTGGCGATGCGGTGGGTGATGACGAGGGTGGTGCGGCCGCGCATGAGTTCCTCCATCGTGACCATGATCGCGGCCTCGGTGGTGGGGTCGAGGGCGCTGGTGGGCTCGTCGAGGAGGAGGATGGGCGCGTTTTTCAAAAAGGCGCGGGCGATGCCGATGCGCTGGCGCTGGCCGACGCTGAGGTGGCCGCCGCGTTCGCCGACCTGGGATTTGTAGCCGTCGGTCATGGCGGTGATGAAGTCGTGGGCCTGCGCGCGTTTGGCGGCCTCGACGATCTCGGCTTCGGTGGCGTCGGGGCGGCCGTAGGCGATGTTTTCGCG
>JANOBH010000162.1:0-15470 GCA_031411535.1 Chthoniobacter sp.
CATGGTGCTGCTGAGCGACGGCGCGGACACGCGCGAGGCGCTGGATGACTGGGCGGGCGGGGAGCGGCCGTTTCCCATCTACACGCTGCGGCTGGAGCCGCCGGGCGGCTGGCAGCAGGAGCCGGATCTGCGCATCGATGCGGTGACGACCTCGCGGCGCGTGACGGTCGGGTGGAAGTCGGAGCTGAAGGTGAAGCTCTCCGGGCAGGGCACGCGCGGCGCGCCGGTCACGGTGCAGGTTTTTGAAAACGGCGAGCTGCGCGCCGAGAAGCCGACGCAGATTCCCGACGAAGGAGGCGAGCGCGAGCTGGTGTTCGACCTCGATCATCCGAAGCTCGGCGTCTTCGCCTATCGCATCGCGGTGCCGCCGCTGCCGGGCGAGAAAAACAAGGACGACAACGAATACGCCGTGAACGTGGAGGTCGTGGACGCGCGCAGCCGGCTGCTCTACGTCGAGGGCATCCCGCGCTGGGAATACAAATTCCTGCGCCGCACCCTGCTGGCCGAGCAGCAGATCACGCCCGTCATCTTTTTCACCGGCGCGGACGGCGCGCCGCACGGCGGCACGCCGGTGGGGAATGTCACCGCCGACATGACGCCGCAGCAGCTCGCGTATTTCAAAATCGTGATGCTCGGAAACATCGACGCCAAGGAACTCGGCCCGGAGCGGGCGAAGAACCTGGCGAAGTTTGTGGAGGACGGCGGCAGCCTCATCCTGCTCGGCGGCACAAAGGCATGGACCGCCGGCGGGCTCGTGGAGACCGACCTCGGCAAGACGCTGCCGGTGCGCGGCGCGGATGTGAAAACGATCGAGGACGCGAAAGGCTACGCGGTGCGGCTCGGCGAATCCGCGCGCGGGCATCCCGCCTTTGCAGGCGATCCGGCGCTATGGCAGACGATCCCGCCGGTACTCTCGGTCTTCGAGGGCTTCACGCTCTCAGCGGGCGCGGAGTCGCTGGTCACCGCCGAGACGCCGCGGGGTGCGCAGCCGGTCGTCGTCACGCAGCGCTTCGGCCAGGGGAAAGTGACGGCGATCCTGACGGACTCGCTCTGGCGCTGGCAGCTCGGGCCCGAGGCCGGCCAGGCAAAGCCGTATGACCGTTTCTGGAAACAGCTCATCTCATGGCTGCTCCCGCGCGAGGAGTCGCTCGACAAGATGCGGCTCGAGGTTTTCGCCGACCGCGACCAGCTCTTCCTCGGAGAGTCGCTGGAGCTGCACGCGCGGCTCGGCGGCGAGAATCCCCCGAAGATCGACTCCGTCGAGGCGCGCGTCACCCTGCCCGACAAGCGCGAGGTCCCGTACCGCATGGCGCCGCAGCTCGTGATGCTGCCGTCCGGCAAGACCTTCCCCGGCCACGCGCTCCCATTTTCCGCCACCGAGCCGGGGCTCTACACCGTCATCGCCGCGGCGAAGGTGAAAGACCAGACCGTGACCAGCGAGCCCTACAGCTTTTTCGTGAAACCCTACTCGCCCGAGACCGTGCCGCGCCCCGCGCGCGTCGAAATCCTCCAAGCCATCTCGAAGGTCAGTGGCGGCCAGTTTTACGAAAGCCTCGACGCCCTCAACAGCGCCCTGTCCACCCTCAAGCTCACCGCCACCGAGCAAAAGAGCGCGAACTACCGCACCCTCTGGCGCGAGTGGCCCGTCGTCATCGGCCTCATGGCCATGCTCGGCGCATCCTGGGGCATGCGGAAGTTTCGCAACATGCCGTGACGGGCCGGTGAGCGGAGGATGCCGCCGTGCAGGCTCCAAGCAGCCCCGCTCTCCCGCGAACTGACGACGGGAGCAAAGCTGCGGATCGTTTCGTCACTCCCGTCGCACGCGGAGATACGACGGGAACCGTGGCAGGCCCTTGGCGGTCAGGCCGCGGAAGCGATAGGTGATGACCGTGCCCACAGGCGGCGGCGATTCCCGCTGCGCGACTGTGAAGCCGGTGCCGATGGAAAACTCGCGTCCGTCCGCAGTCCTGACGCGGAGCGACCCGAGCCTGCCGGCAAACTGCCCCTTTCCGGGAAGGTGCGCGATCACCGTGGCTTCGGCATCGTCCTGCGGTTTGACCTTCAGCAGCGTCGGCGAGCGGCCTGCGTCGTATTCCGATTCCGGCTTGCGCAGCATCAGTCCCTCGCCTCCCTCGGCGACCACCCGATCGCGTTCCGCGAGGAGATGCGCCGTCCCGTTGCAGCGGGACTGGATGACCTGTTTTGCGAACTGGTTCCCCGCGGGCAGGGTCGCTTTCAAAAACTCCATGCGTTGCTCGAACGTTCCCTTCGCCTGCGGTGCGTCGAAGACCATGAAGCGCACGCGTTTCCACCGCTCGTCGGGAGTCTGGGAAAGGACCGTGCTGATCGCCTCCTCGAACGTGCCGCGGCCCATCCACAACTCGCCGTCCAGCGCGATGTCTCTGGGCAGTTCGGCAAGAAAATAGTCCGGCGCGGATATCGCAGTCCCCTTCCTGCTCCACAGCTTCCGGCCATCCCAGTAGCCGCGCAGACCGTCGTATTTCTCGCTGATCCACCAACCGGTGGGATCGATGGTCGGATTCCAGACATTGGCAAGGAGCAGAGCCGGACCCGCGTTTTCCGCCGCCGGAGTCGGTGGCGCAGCGTCTTCGCCTCGTACCGTTGAAAAGGGTGCGGCAAGGATCCCGGCGAACAGTCCCAGCAGCGTGATACGCAGTCTCCATTCAGTCCTCATGCCGGGAGCCTTGCCGGAATGGGAGCGCAGCGTCAAACCTTCCGGTCCTGGGAATCTGCCGGCCCGGTCCACGCGCCCCGGCACTGACTCCAGGAAGTCCACCCCACGAAGCTCAGCTTCCCCGTGCAAATACGGCGTTGCCAAGTCCTCAACTTAGCAACGAGAGCAGAAGGCCACAGAATTGACATGCCGCAGCGCGTGAGACACCATTGTATCACGATGAAAACAGCCACCGTGCGCGATTTGCGGAACCACTTTGCGGACGTGGCGAAATGGATCGAGCATGGCGAGCAAGTCACCATCACCCGCAACGGCGAGACCTTCGCGACGCTCTCCCCGGCACCATCCGCCAGTGCCCTCAAACCATTTGGTGAGCGATGGGCCGCGCGGATGAAAAAATTCAAACCGGTGGGCAAAGGACTGACGAAAGCACAGACGGAAAAGCTATGGTCTGACCTGCGGGATTGACCGCACATGGCTGCGACCGCTTACCCGGACTCCAGTTTTCTCGTCTCACTCGTCTGCAAGGATACGAACAGCGCGGGAGCCCTCGCTTACATGGCGCGTGCGAAAGAGCCGCTGGTCTTCACGCCGTTGCACCGCATCGAGGCACGCAATGCCCTGCGCAATATCGCCGGGCACCGGGAAATCTCGGAGCCGGACCGGCGCGCCGCTTTTCTGCAGATCGACGAGGATGTGCGCGACGGCCTCCTCGTTCCCACCCCGGTGAACTGGACGGATGTGTTCCGCCGCGCGGACCAGTTGGGTGAAAAACATGCGGCCACGGATGGCCAGCGCACCATCGACTTGCTGCACGTCGCCATCGCCCTCGAATCCAGCGCGCAAATCTTTCTCTCCTTCGACAAACGGCAGCGACGCCTCGCCAAAGCCGCGGGCTTGAAGGTGCAGCCGTAAGTTTTTCCGCTTCACGCGCCGCCACACTGGCTCCAGGCAGTCACGCCCCTCACCAAGAAGCTCAGCTTCCCCGCGAAAATACGGCGTGGCCAAGTCCTTGACTTGGCAACGAGGGTGAAGGCGGCCAAAACAATATACGATGGACACTCAGCAAATAGCCGCCGAGCGCATCAGCAAGTTCGTAGGAATGCTCCCGCGAATGAATGTGTTGCAGGTCAATATGGAGTTCCAAGGTATCAGGCAGCTGCTCAGCCATGCTCCTTATGCCTGTGTTCCAATTGTCGCGTATATGCAGTCCATGATCGAGCACGGTGGGGATGCATGGGAGTCCACGACGATCGTGGCACGAGGGTTGGTGGAAAAGACGCC
Source organism: Chthoniobacter sp. (assembly GCA_031411535.1). Classification (GTDB taxonomy): domain Bacteria; phylum Verrucomicrobiota; class Verrucomicrobiia; order Chthoniobacterales; family Chthoniobacteraceae; genus Chthoniobacter. The sequence continues at coordinate 3,980 of JANOBH010000162.1, forward strand.
AGAATTGCATGGCCAAATGCGTCATGAGTGGCGGGATGCGCTTCTCTTCCAGATACTGACGGACAACGCAGACGACGCAATGCGAGACGTCGCTAGGGAACTTGACCTTGCGAGCGCCGCACCTGACCACGGATCTCTCGGCGTGGCCCGAGCAATGACGCCCAATTCACCGAGACCCCTGTTCATCATTGGGGCCGGCTTCTCCTACGATTCGATGCCTTTGACCCAGGAACTCGAAGCTCTCGTGACCGGCCTGCTGGCAGGTAAAGGCATTCCGAATCCGACGCAGTTGCTCGCGGATCACTGGGAAGCCGCATGGCAGCATATCTCCGACGATCCGAAAACTTTCAAGGACCGCTTCATTGGATTCTCACAAGCGCGTCAGCCAGCGACTCAACATCGTGTGCTGAGCGAAGCCTTGCGTGCCAAGACCGTTGTCGGCGTAGTGTCGTTCAACTGGGACAACCACATCGAATGCTCCGGCCTTGGTTATGACGTGGTGAATTCACCCAACCAAGCCGTCGAAGGGCCGGGTCTTTGGAAGATGCACGGCGACGTAAACGCACCTGATGCGGACTGGGTTTGGCCACAGGACAACGGCCACCCTCTTAAGAACGTATGCGACCATGTTATCGAGCAGGCGCATAAGGGTCATATCAGCCATGTGGTCGTCGTTGGGTATGGCGAACGAGAACAGAACATCGGTAATGCGTTGCTTTCGCCCCTGCAGGCGGCTTGTCCTAACTGGATTCGCGTCCGGCCAACCGGCCAAGTTGGTCCTCAAGGCCACATCGCCAAAAGTGCGCGACAGTTTTTGGGCGAATTGGATGCCTTCCAGAGAGCGGTCAGACTAGGATTGGTCTAGCAAGGTAACTCACGAGGTGTGGAGGGAGGCTGGCAACGGACGGGAGTTGATCCGTAACGCGCGCAAGTCGCTGGTAGCGGGGGAGCACAGGGTCAGAGCTAGAATTTCGCTCCCACCCGATCGCGGTGCAGCGCGGGCTGGCGACGTGAGAGCAGCTTGCAGCCTATGCCGCCGGGGAATGGGTTCCGTCGCGCATCGCCTTCGGGAAACACAAGGGTGAGTCCATCGCGGAGCGATGTGCTGCCGGTAGCCGGGGCTTTCAAGCCCCGGATGCCTCGCGGCACGGGGATCGTCGCGGAGCGACGTTTGCGACGGATGCGACGCGACGTGATCGAGGGCAGGCGTCGCCCCGCGACGCGCGTGGTTTGTGGGAATGGACCGGGGCTTGAAAGCCCCGGCTACCGGCGGAGCATCGCTCCGCGATGGCCGGGCGACGTTTGCCACCATCCGGGCGGTCTGTTACCGAGCTCGCATGGGCAACACGTTCACGTCACTGCATTGCCATTTTGTTTTCAGCACGAAGCATCGTGAGCCTTGGATCAGCCACGGGATTGAGGAGCGGGTCTGGAGTTTCCTCGGCGGAATCGCCCGTGAGAATGGAATGAAACCCATCCGCATTGGCGGCATGCCCGACCACGTCCACATGGCGGTGGGGTTGCCGCCAACGCTGGCCGTGAGCAAGGCGTTTCAGCAAATCAAGGGAGGGTCGTCGAAATGGATGAAGGAGTCTTTTCCGACGATGCGCGGCTTTGCGTGGCAGGATGGTTATGGGGCGTTTGCGGTGAGCAAGTCCAACCTGCCGGCGCTGACGGCGTATATCGAAGGTCAGCGGGAGCATCATCGGAAGAAGACGTTCAAGGAGGAGTTTGTGGCGCTGCTGCTGCGGCACGGGATCGACTACGAGGAGAGGTATCTGTGGGACTGAGGGCAGGCGTCGCTCCGCGACGCGGGCGGTTTGGGGAGCGGACCGGGGCTTGAAAGCCCCGGCTACCGGCGGGGCATCGCTCCGCGATTGGGTGGACGCGGCGCGGGCGCGGCTGGCGGAACTGGAAGCGGGCTTCACGATAGAGAAGGCGAAGGTGGAGGCGATGAAGGCGCGGCTGTTTGCCCGGTTCGGAGGGCATTTCCAGCGGCGCGATGGGCTGTGGCTGGTCATCGGCTAGCGGCGGAAGGATCTGGAATCGCTCGTGCGGCAGGGCGAGGAAGAGGCCGGGAAGATCGCGCGGGAATGCCGTCAGGCGCGCGCGCGGAATGAGCAGGAATATGCGGAGACGGCGGCGGCGCTGGCGTAGTCGAATTGGGATCGCCGTGCGCCCGTTCGATGCGTCCGCTTCATCGCGGAGCGATGGCCCGCGGGTAGCCGGCGCTTTCAAGGGCCGGGTCGCCTGGGACCCGCAATCCGTCGCGGAGCGCCGTTTGACTGAGCTCCGCCGTCGCGGTGATCGCGGGCAGGCGTCGCTCGGCGAAGCGCTGCGTCTCGTTCATCACCCGCGGCATGCGCGATTTTCAGGGGGGACACTCTCGGAAATCCGGCGATGACACAGGACGATTTCCTGAGTATTCTCCCGCCCGCTGGGCCTCAGCCGGCCCTGCAATTCCTTATGCGTTTGATCCCCTCCGCGCTCGTTGTAATCGCCGCCGCGCTTTTCGCCCTGCCGGCGGCGCACGGGCAGTCGCTGCTGGAAAACGGGGACTTTGAGAATCCCGGCGACCCGCTCAAGGGGTGGGTGACGGACTACGCTTTCACGAAGAACAGCTTCTACGTCGGGAACAAGGAGCGCGTCACCATCGGGACGGATGGCACGCGGAAGAATGTGGCGAATTTCGCCGATGCCGGGGACGGCGGCGTGAAGATGGAGTGCCGGCCTTTCGTCATCGAGCCGGGGTTCAAATACGTGTGCAATCTCGACATCAAGAGCGGGGCGTACCGGGTGTATTTCGCGGGCTACCAGTGGACGCCGGGTGTGCGTCCGCACGAAAACCCGGAGCTGGGCGAGCTGCGGATGATTTACCAGAGCAAGGCGGCGGTGGGGAAAAGCGACGCATGGAAAAAGGAGACGATCGAGCTGCCGGGCGTCGCGCTTTCGCCGCAGGCGATCGAACACCTTAAGAAAGTCCGCTATCTCACGGTCTATATCTGGATGCTGAAGCCCGGCGCCGTCGATAATGTGACGCTGACGAAAGTCGCCGATCCGGCAATGAAGTTCTGACAACCCACCGCACCACCATGCCTCCCCAATATCTCGCCAAGCTCGATCAGATCGGAAAGAGCCTGATTCGCTGGAGGGCCGAGCTGAAGCTCACGCTGGGGCTCTCCGTCATCGCCGCTTGGATCTGGGCGCTCGGGCTCGTGGATCTCTGGCTGCGACTGGAGCGCACGGAGCGCGTGGTGACGTGGTGCGTGCTGCTGGCGCTGGTCGGCGGCACGCTCTGGCTGGTGCGCCGGGCGCTTCGGCTGCGCTTCACCCCGGAGGCCGTCGCAGCCTCGGTCGAGAAGACCTTTCCGCAGCTCGACAACCATCTCATCAACATCCTTCAGTTCGCGCGGAATCCCGACGGCGATCCCTTCAAGGCCGCCTATGTGAGGGCGGGAGCGCCCGAGTGGCAGAACCTCGATTTCCGCAAGATGCGCGATGAGAAGGCGCATCGCCGCAGCCGGATCATGCTGTCCGTGGCGGCCGCGCTGCTGCTGCTGCCCGCACTTTTTTTTGGCCAGGCATGGGCCGTAGCGGTCTGGCGCACGGTGAATCCCTTTTCCACCGTGGAGCCGCCGAGCCTCACGAAAATCCTCCAGGTGCAGCCGGGCCAGTCCACGGCGCTGCAGGGGGAGCCGCTGGTGCTGAGCTGCACGGTGAAGGGCTTTGACGGCCACGAGATCCAGGTGGAAATCGAGCCCGCCGACGCGAAGAAAAGCACCTACTCGCTCGGGCGCATCAAGGGGGGCGAGCAGCAGGAATTCAGCTACCGCGTGCCGAAGCTCACGACCGGCCTCCGCTACCGCTTCCGCGCCGGCGACGCGCCGAACTCCGCGTGGTTCACGATCGCCACGCGCCCGCCGCCCGCGTTCACAGCCATCGCGATGGTCGTCGTCCCCCCGGCTTACACGAAACTCCCGCCGCGCGAGGTGAACGGGCGCGACGGACGGCTGACGATCCCCGCAGGCTCCGAGCTGCGGATTCTCGTGACCGCGAACACGCCGCTCGCGCACTTCCGGCTGCGCGGCGCGGGGCGCGAAACGATCGAGTTCACCCCGGCGGGAAAGCCGACCGTGTGGAAGGGAATCGCGACGCTTTCCTCGGGCACTTCGCTCGTTTTCAAAGGCGATGACACGTTTGGCAGCAGCGTCGAGGAGGAGCTTCCCATCGCGCTCGATCCCGACAAGACGCCGGGCATCGAGATTCTTTCGCCAAACGGCGAAGCGATCCTGCCGCCGGGCGAGCGCCCTCAGATCGAGTTTCAGGTGGCGGATGACTACGGCGTCTCGGAGATCGTGATCGAGGAGGTCGCGCCAAACGCCACGCGCGAGGACAAGGGGACCGTGGTGCAGACTTGGAAGGCGGACGGCCGGCGGGAATTCCGCCGCGTCTGGCGGAGCGAGACCTCGCCCGCGCGCAGCGGAAACGACATCGCCTACCGCGTCGTGGCGCGCGACAACCGCCCGGAGCAGGCGAACGAATCCGTGTCTGGCAACGTGGTTTTCAAAACACCGTCGCTCGCCGATGTGGCGAAGCGGCGCGGGGAGCTGGAAAAGGCGGCGCTGGCGAATTTGCAGAAGATCATCGAGATGCAGAAGGGCAACCTGGCTGACACCGGCAGCCTGCGCGACGCGATGAAGGCGGCGACCGACGCGCAGTGGACGGGCGCGGCGGAGAAGCAGAAGGAAATCCGCGCACTGATGCGCGACCTCCTCGCGAACCCGCTCAAGCCGCTCGGCGGCCTCACCGCGGCGGCTCAGCAGCTCTACGTGAATGAAATGGTGCTGGCCGTGGATTCGCTCGGCTCGATCCCCGCCGCGGATGCTGCGCGAAAGGCGACGCTCGCGGCCGAGGCGGTGGCGCTCCAGACGAAGATTTTGAAGCAGCTCAGCTTCGCGATGGCGGCGGCGGGCGAGGCGAAGATCGACCGCAGCGTCGCGGGACTCAGCGCGATGATCGAGTCGCTGCTGCGCGACCAAACCAGCGCGCTCGCGCAGACGCGCACCTTTGTGGAAAGCAAAGCCAAGGTCGGACGCCCGCTCGTGGATGCGCAGGACCGGCTCGGCAGCGACATGGCCGCCTTCCTGGCTGCGTGCAAAAACGAAGCCGCGGCGGCCGGGCAGACCGACCCCGCGCTCGGCGAGACGATCACCAGGATGATGGCGCGCGCCGGCGAACTGAAGATCCGCACCGACATGGTGGTGGCAGCCGAGCGCCTCGATCAGAACCTCGCCACGGAAGCCGTGCCGATCGAGGAGCGCGCCGTGACCGGCCTGAAATCGCTCCAGGCGATGCTCGACACGATCAAGCTCAAGGAGGAGGCCGAAAACCGCGCCGCCATGCTCGACGCCGTGAAGCAGGCAAAGGAGAAGGTCGCGAAACTGGAGGCGCTCACGCAGAAAATGAAGGAGGCGATGGAGCAGGTGAAGGGGCAGAAAAACAAGGACGACATGGCCGTGGACGAGATGGAGGAGGCCTTCGTGGAGATGAAGAAAAACGCCGTGGAAGCGCTACTCCAAGTGCCGACCGACCTCCACATTTTCACCGACCTGAACGTCGCCAACGACCTCGTCGAGGATGTGTTCTCCGTCTTTCAGGAGATCGAGAAAAAGGCCGCCGCCGCCGACCCCGAGACGCCCGCAAAGGTGACCGAGCTCGGCTACGCGAAAGAGGATGAACTGCTCGCGATCATGGGCGAGGCCAAGGAGCGGCTCGACGCCACGGAGATGTGGCTCGTGGAGAAGCCCGACGATTTGAAAGTGACGACCGAGGCGCATGACAAGGCCGAGATGCCGGAGTCCGGCATCGCGCTGGCAGAGCTGGCAGCCGCGGCGCAGGACCTCATCGGCGACCTGATGGAGGCGGAGAAAAAGGCGGAGAAAGAAGCCGACGACAGCGCGACCAATCACGCGATGCCCGACTTCCCGTCCGGCTGGGACGTGATGGAGGGCGACATCGCGTCCTTCGGTGCGCAGGGGAAATCCGGCAACCAGACGCCCGACCACAAGGAGCAGGACGGCCGCTCGAATGTCGGCCGGCAGGGCATGGCCACCGGCGAGACCGCATCCGGCTCCGGCACCATCGGCGAGGGCGACAAGAACATCGAAGCGCGCCGGACCGAAGACCCGACGCAGAGCGGCAAAGTCGATCTCGCTGGCGAGGCCGACACGAAAGCCACGGGCGGCGGCAAGCTGGGCACGGGTAAGGCGGACGCGATGGGAATGGGCGGAGGCGCTGCGCGCATGGACTCGAAGGAGGCCGGCTCATCCGAGGGCATGGCAGCGCTCATGGCCCGGCAGGCCGACGCGATGTATGCGAAAGCCTCGATGAAAAACGTGCGCGTCGATTCGCTGAAAGACGCGGCGCATCAGCTCCGCCAGGCGGAGGACGCCGTGGCGAAAGGCGACATCGGCCAGGTGCGTGAGTTTCGGAAAATGGCCATCACCTCGCTCACCCGCGCCGAGGCGAAACTCTCCGCGGGCCCCTCCGGCGCGATGGAGGCGAAAGGCTCCACGGGAGCGCTCGACAACGTGATCGAGAGCGGTCCGGACCAGGCACCGCCGAAATACCGCGACAAAGTCGCCGAGTATTACAAGGCGCTCAATGGGGCGCTATAGTCCGCGTTTGCAAGCGCCGCGCCCATCCACGAACCCGGAGGGTTCACGGAAATTAGCCGGTGGTGGAGCGAGGAACGAGCGGGAACCACCGGAACCAGCGCCCGACACGCGCGCGCCCCGGAGGGTGCGCTGGAAACGTAGCCCGCGACTCCCGCGCCTCCTCCGGGGCGCAACTGCCTGTTCCATGGTGTCCCGGTGGTTCCCGCTCGCGGACTCGCTCCACCACCGGCTAATTTCCATCATCCCTCCGGGATGGGGCGAGCGGGCGCGCATCTTCAATTGCACATGGCACGCAGGACTCGCCGCGCTTGTGTTGGCGGTCGGTCTGATGGGTTGCGACGCGCGGCGCCAGCGTGCGCCGGAGAAAATCCGAGAGCTGAACGAGATCCCGATCGGGCAGTTGCGCGTCCTGATCAAAGGCTTCCCCGGCGAGTGGCAGCCCGACAGCGACCGCAATCACGCGCAACCCGAGCCGCCCTCGGAGAAGGCTGTCGCCGCCGATGCGAAACGGATCGCGCTCACCCCGCACGCGGAGATTCGTCTTGGGGACATGCCGGTGCGGGACGCGATCGCCTCGCGGCGGAGCGTGCGCGATTTCACCGACGCCACGCTGTCGCTGGAGGAACTGAGCTTTCTGCTTTGGGCGACGCAGGGTGTCACCGCCGTGCAGCGCGATGACGCGGGCGCGATCGTGCAGCGGTTTCGCGCCGCTCCATCCGCCGGCGCGCGCTATCCGCTGGAGACGTATCTCGCGATCCAGCGCGTGGCGGGAATCGCGCCGGGCATTTATCGCTACCTGCCCGCGGATCATCAGCTCGTGCTCGTCCGCGAGGATGCGCAGATTTCCAGCAAGCTCCAGGCGGCATGCTACGGCACGCCAGCCGTCGGCGGTGCCGCCGTCGTTTTCATCTGGTCGGCGGTGCCGTATCGGACGGAGTGGAAATACACCTACCTCGCGCATCGCATGATCGCGATGGAGGCCGGGCATGTGTGCGAGAATCTCTATCTCGCCGCGCAATCCTGCGGCACCGGTGCGTGCGCGGTGCTCTCCTATCACCAGCCGCGCGTGGATGAACTGCTCGGCGTGGACGGGCAGGAGGAGTTCGCCATCTACGTGGCGTGCGCGGGAAAACCGAAGCCGGAGTGACCTATGGAGATTCCCGGCTACCAGCCATTTTACCTGCAATCGCCCGCGGAACTGCGCGCGGAGATTGCGCGGCTCGGCCTTGAGATTCCGGCGGACGACGACCGCGCGCGGCTCGCGCAGCCGCTCGTCATCGGGCGGAAAACGATTCCGAACCGGCTGTGCGCACAGCCGCTTTCCGGCGGCGATGCGGAGCCCGATGGCGCGCCGGGCGAGCTGACGCGCAGGCGCTACCGGCGGTATGCGGAAGGCGGCTTCGGGCTGATCTGGGTGGAAGTCACGGCGGCTGATTCGACGGCGGAGAAACGTCGGCTCTGCCTGAACGAAAACACCCTCGCGGCCTTCCGCGACATGGTGAAAGAGATGCGCGCGTCCGCCGAGAGCGATCCCGCGATCATCATCCAGCTCAAGTCCGGGCAGCCGCTCGCGCTCATCCACGCCGCGGCGCTCGCGGCGGAGGCCGGCTTCGATGGCGTGGATCTGCAATGCCCGCGCGAGGTGCTTCCGGAGGCGCTTGCGGGCGTGCGGGATCGCGCGCCCGCCCTCGTGCTCGCGACGCGCCTCTGCGCCTACGATGCCGTGCGCGGCGGATTCGGAGTCTCGCCTTCCGACTTCCGCAATCTCGATCTTGCGGAGCCGATTCGCCTCGTCCAAACGCTGCGCGAATGCGGCCTCGCGCTGCTCAATCTCACCGCGGCGAGCCCGCGCCTGAGCGGGCCGGAGCGCGGCGTGCAGGCGCGGCGCGATTCCGAAATCCCGGACGAGCATCCGCTGATGACTCTCGCCCGCCAGCTTCACATCGCGCGCACCGTGCGCGAAGCGCTGCCGGGGCTGCCGGTGGTCGGGAGCGGTTTCAGTTGGCTGCGCCAATTCGTGCCCGAGGTCGCGGCGGGCGCGCTTCGCGACGGGATGATCGACTTCGCCGGGCTGGGCCGCGCCGCGCTCGCGCATCCGTCCGCACCGGCGGAAATCTTCTCGCAAGGCCGGATGGAGGCAGGCTCCGCGTGCATGGTCTGCCACGCCTGCTCGCAGCTTCGCGCGGAGGGCGAGACCGTCGGCTGCGTGCTCCGCGACCCCGCGGTGTATGGCCCGGTCTATCGGCAGATGCGCCGCTTCGACGCCGATCAGCTCATGGCCGGCGCCGCGCGCTGCCACCTCTGCGAAGCCGCTCCGTGCGTGGCCGCGTCGCCGACGCGGACGGACATCCGCGCCTTTATCGAAGCCTTCCGGAACGGTGACGAGCGCCGCGCCTACGAGATCATCCGCTCGCGCGATCCGCTGCCCGAGCTGACCGCGCGGCTTTCGCCCGGATGGATGGAAAGCGAGGGCGCGTGCATCGAGACGACGCTGACTGGAACGCCGGTGCCAATCCTCGATCTGCAATACACGATCGCATGGCGCGCGCGGGAACGCGGCGAAACGGGCGTGCGTGTCCCCGCGGATGCGACGGGCAGAAACGTTGCCATCGTCGGCGGCGGACCGACAGGAATTGCGGCCGCGATTCGCCTCCTGGAACTCGGGCACACGCTCGATCTCTACGAGCAGGCGGACTGGCTGGGCGGCGTTCCCGAACGCGTGCTTTCCGCGCACCGGCAGTGGAGCCCGCGGGAGGAAATCGACGCAGTCCTTCAGCCAGCGATCAAGGCCGGGCGGCTCCGAATCCGCTTCGGAGTCGCGCTCGGAAAGGACCTCCGGCTGGAGGAATTGCGCGCAGGCCACGATGCCGTCCTCGTCGCCACCGGGCTGTGGAAGGAGCAGTCGCTCGGCGCTGCGACCGGAGTCGTCGGTGCGCTCCCTTTTCTCGAATCTTCCGCCAGTCCGGTGCCCGAGCGGGTCGCCGTGCTGGCCGGCGGCGATGCCGCGATGGACGCCGCCCGCGCGGTGCAGAGCCGTGGGGCGCGGGAGATTTTCATCGTCTTCGGCGGGCCGCGCTCCGCGCTGCACTGGCATCTGCCGGAGGGTTGGTTCGCGACGCCCGGCGTGCAGGCGATGATGCACTGGCAGCCGCTCGGCTACGTGAGCGATGCCGAGGGCCGCGTGTGCGGCGTGCAACTGCGCCACACGGAACTGGGCGTGGAAACCGTGCTGCCCGTCGGGCTCGTCATCGAGGCGATGGGCTTGCAGGTCTCGGATGACATTCGCACGGCGCTCGCCAGCGAAGGCGGGCGCGTCCATACCGCCGGCGCGCTGACCAATGGCGGCGCGTCCGTCAGCCATTGCGTGGCGGAGGGGCTTGCCGCCGCCGAGGCGATTCATCGCGAGATTTTCCCATGAAGCTCCAATCCCGACGCAAGCTCGCGCACGGCCGCTGCGTCCCGCCGGCGGAGACCATCGCGCGGCTCGAGGCGCTGATCCGTCCGCATCACGACTACTGGTTGCACGAGGAGACGGTCGCGGAGCATCTGCACTGGACGGCGATGTTCATCGACGGCATCGACTTTCGCTCGATGGGCAAAGGCGTGGACGTGGCCTCGAGCACAGCCGGTGCGCTCGCGGAGGGCGCGGAGTGGCTCACGTCGCGGGAGACGGGAAAGCTCCCCGGCTACCTCGGAGCGCGCGAGCACGAGGTGCCGGATGCGCTGCCGATTGCCTCACTCGTCAGCCACATCGCCACCGCGACGCCGCCCGTGCTCGATCGCATTCGCGCGCTCGATGAGGCGTTTCACTGGGTCGATGGCTGGTCGCTGATCGACGAGCGCACGCGGAAAGTCCCGCTCGAATACGCGCACCTCATCAGCGGCCCGAACGGCAAGGCGACGGGCAACAACATCGAGGAAGCCATTGTCCACGCGACTCACGAAATCTTCGAGCGCCGCGCGCACATCACCGCCCTGCGGAATCGCATGGTCCTCCCGACGATCGACCCCGCGACCGTCACGCACCCGATCGTCCGCGGGCAGATGGCCTTTTTCCAAAGCCGCGGGATCGAGATCATCCTGAAGGACCTGTCCTTTGGCGGCGTGCTGCCGTGCCTCGCCGCTTACTTCGTCGATCGAAATATTCCCGAGGAATACCAGTTCCGGCATTTCTTCAAAGTGGGCGCGTCATTCGACCGCGAGGAGGCGCTGCTGCGGACCTTCACCGAATACGCGCAGGGCCGCCGCCAGCACGAGTTCATCACCGCGGAGACCGGGGACCGCGAGGGCGAACTCGCCCGCCTGCTCGCGCACGACTTTCGCAGCCTCCGCAGCCAGCCCGACGACTGCGACAATTTCCTCTCCACATTCATGTTCGGCTTCGTCCCGTATCGGAACGCCGACTTCCTCCGCGAAGGTGAAATCGTGCCCTTCGACAAAGGCCCGCAATACACCGACTGCCTCGACGACATCGCCCACGCGCGCGAAATCTGCGAGACGCTCGGGAAAGACTACATCGCCGTCGATCTCACCGACCCGGAGATCGGTTTCCCCGTCGCTCAGGTGATCATCCCCGGCTACTCGGATGTCCTGCCCTTTCACCCGGCCGACAGCCGCGGCCTTTTCCAACGCTGGACACGCACCGAGGTGCTTGCTGCCTACCGGGAGGCGTAGAGGACGGGAACGCGCGGCATTTTTTGGAGTGCGGCGACGCAGCATTCGATTGCCTCAGAGACTGTGAAATAGATCGGGAGTCCGGGCGCGGGAGCGCCACGTGGGCGCGCAGGAGCGCTTGGCTCCGAGAGGGAGCTGCG
>JANOBH010000163.1:0-17473 GCA_031411535.1 Chthoniobacter sp.
CCGAAGCGCGCGGGGACGGCGAAATCGACCTGGTTGGTGGCGAGGGTGAACTCTTTGCCGATGACGTTCCAAATCTGGATGTCGATCTTCGGCCCGTAGAAGGCGCCTTCGTTCGGCACTTCGACAAAGGGCGCGCCGGAGGCGATGAGGACGTCGCGCACCATCTTCTCGGTCTTGAGCCAGAGGTCGGATTGATCGACGAACTTCTTCCCGAGTTCCCGCGGGTCGTGGGTGCTGAAGCGGAACTGGTAGCGGTCGATGCCGAAGATGCCGAAATACTTCAGATACATCTCGTTCACGGCCTGAAACTCGGAGGCGAACTGCTCCTCGGTGCAGTAGATGTGGGCGTCGTTCATCTGCATGGCGCGCACGCGCATGAGGCCGAAGAGTTCGCCGCTCTGCTCGTAGCGGTAACACGTCCCATACTCCGCGAGTCTCAGGGGTAAGTCGCGATAACTCCGCGGCACCGCTCCGAAGAGCTTGTGGTGGTGCGGGCAGTTCATGGCTTTGAGGTAGTAACGGTCGGGCGCAGGAGTAAATGCTTCTAAGAATGCATCAGCCGCTGCTGAGCCCATCAACTCGGTCCAATCGTCAGGATTCGCCTTCGCAAGCGCGTCAAGGAATTTGCTCACTTCCTCCGAAGCAGCCGGGAGGTTTTTTAATGTCTCTTGGTGCTTTAGTAAATCTTCCGGCAGCTTCGCTCGCAACGCCTCAACTCGCGTCCGAGTGTTAGATTTGATGTTCCTCAGAGTCAGATTCATGGACCCTTCAGCTCGTAGTTCCATCGGCGGAAACATCGAATCTTCATAGTAAGGCAGGTGCCCGCTAGTGAGATACATGTTCTCCCGAGCTAAGTGCGGCGTTCTTACCCGATCATAACCCGCGGCGAACTCTGTTTCCTTCGCCAGCTTTTCAATCTCCTCGATCAAGACTGTGCCGCGCGGGAGCCAGAGCGGGAGGCCGGGGCCGACGTCGTCGTCGAAGCAGAACAGCTCCAGCTCGCGCCCGAGCTTGCGGTGGTCGCGCTTTTTCGCCTCCTCCAGCATGGTGAAGTAAGCCTCCATCTCGGTCTTGTTCTTGAAGGCCGTGCCGTAGATGCGCTGGAGCTGCGGGTTCTTTTCGTCGCCCTTGTAATAGGCGCTGGCGACATGGGTCAGCCGGAAGGCGCCGATATTCCCCGTGCGCATGACGTGCGGCCCGGCGCAGAGATCGAGGAAGTCGCCATTGCGAAAGAGCGAGATGGCTTCGCCCTCGGGGATGTCCTGCAAGTTGCCGATTTTAAACTTCGAGACATTGCCCGGACGCTCGCCGAGCCCGCCGAGCCGCCCGCTTTCCGCGAGCGCGATGGCTTCCTCCCGCGAGACGATGGTCTTTTCAAAAACGTGGTTGGCCTTGATCTCCTTTTTCATCTCCTCCTCGATCTTCGCGAAATCCTCCGGCGAGATGCGGTGCGGCATTTCGAGGTCGTAGTAAAAGCCATTCTCCACCGGCGGCCCGGCGGCAAACTGCGCCTCCGGCCAGATGCGGAGGATGGCCGTGGCGAGCACATGCGCGGCGGAGTGGCGGAGGCGCTCGATGTCGGTCATCGCATGGCGCTGTTCGAGGGTTGGGCGTTCGTCAGGCATAGGGAAAGGGTGGGGAAGGTAGGTTCCGCACCGGGGGCTCGCAAGCGCGGAGCGCCCAAAACCCCCGGAGGGACGCGCTCCAGCGCGTTCCCCAAACCTGGCGGGCGGAGGCGGCGGGCGGGAGATAGGGAGGCGCGGGAGCGCGTCCCTCCGGGTGGCAGACGCGCCGACTCCCGGCGGATTTGCATTTTCGACCGGTCCAACCGGGCCGGCGACGCTGGAGCTTTCTAGAGATCTGAATCCCGCCTGATCAAAGTCTCCCGCTCCTAATCGCCACCGTGACGATCTCTGCGATCATCGCCGCCCTCGGGGAAGCGCTCGAGGCGGCGGTTCTGCTCGATGAGGTGGAGCTGGAAGAACTTCTCGGTCTGTTTGATGAGGAGCTGCTGCTGGGAATTGATGTAATGCTGCTGGAGCTGCTTCTGCTGGGCGGCCGCTGCCTGCTGATTGCTGGCGCTGGCCAGGGCAGCCGTGCGGGCGGCCTGCGCGATCTGCTGCGAATTGTGCGCGGCTGCCGCGGCAGCCTGTCGCTGCTGATTCTGCTGGGTGGTGGCCGCCGTCCGCTGCGCGATCTGCGCCTGGCTGTTGTTCTTCGGCACCGCGCGGACGGGCTGGGTTCCGCACGCGAGCAGCGAGAGGAGCAGGACCAGGAGCGTTTTGGGGGCGCGTGTCATGGCGGGGTTCTTCGGTGACCTAACTCCCGCGCTCCTCGAAACGCAAAGAATTCCTCACTCGTGCCGTCCCTTGAAGGTCAGCTCCGCGACGCCGGATTTGTCGAGATCGCCAAGCCCCTCGAAAACCATCTTGTCGTACTGCGCCTTCGTGGCCTCGGCGAGCGGGAGTTCCAGCCCGGCGGTGCGGGCGAGCTGGAGCGCGATGCCGCTGTCCTTGGCCGCGTGGGCGGCGGAGAAAAAGCAGGCGTGCTCGCGGTTCTGCATGTCCTCGCCATCCGTCACGAGCACGCGCGACGCTGCGCCGGTCTGGGAGAAAACCTCGCGCAGCATGGCGAGGTCGAGCCCGAGCGCTTCGCCGAGGCCGAGCCCTTCCGCGAGGCCGGCGGTGTTGATGTTCATCACCATGTTGACCAGCGCCTTTACCTTTGCAGCCTGGCCCGCGCCGCCGATGTAGCGGACCGAACTCGCCAGCTTTTCCAGCACCGGCATCGCGCGCTCAAACGCCTCGGTTTTCCCGCCGCACATGAGGTACAGCGTGCCCTCGCGTGCCTGCGTGATGCTGGACGCCATGCATGCCTCCAGCGATTGCGCTCCCGCCTCCGCGCACCGGCTCTCGACGAGCTCGTGGGTGCCGGGGGAAACCGTGGCGCAATTGATGAAGAGCCGGCTTTCCGCCACGGCCACGCCGCTGGCGCTGCCGAGCAGCGAGTCGCTGCCGCTGCCGACAGAGCCAAAGATGTCGTCCATCGCCTCGTCATCGGTGACGACGGTGATGATCACCTCCGCGGCGGCGGTGACCTCCGGCAGCGTGGCGGGTGCCGCGCAGCCCAGCTCGGCGGCCAGCTCCGCGGCATGCTCCGGGTGCGCGTCAAAGACCGCGGTGACCGTGAAACCTGATTCCTTCAGCCTGCGGGCCATGTTTGCGCCCATGCGGCCGACTCCGACGACAGCGATGTTCATGTTTGAGGTTTGATTTTTTGGGTTTGGCTAATTCTCCGGACGAGCGAATGCCGGCGTGCGGTGACGTCGCTGGCTTCACGCAAGAGCATCGAAACTTAGCGCGCAGGCAAGCGGTTTCCGGGGGCGATCAATTTGAGGCGGCGGAGCGTCCATCGAATCGCCGACTGTTGGCGGCAGGCGCATCGCTCCGCATGCGTGCCGCGCGTGGCAAAACCCGTCGAAAAAGCTGTGTCATCCTGAGCGGAGCGCAGGAGGAAAGGCGGGCGCAGCGCAGTCGAGCCGAATCCGCGAGGCAGCCGAGTGGGCGGAGGCGGGGAGGCAACGACCCCGGCGCTTCCGTGCGACATCGCTCGTGAATGCCGGGGTCCTTCGACTGCGTTCCGTCCCGCCTTCGCCCGCGACGGAACTCCGCTCAGGATGACACCGAGATTTGAGTTTTGATCAGGCCGGTCAGCCCTCTCCCATCAAACATCTCAAAAAAACGGATTGTGCCCCCGCTCTTCGCCGACCGTGGTCATCGGGCCGTGGCCGGGGCAGAGGATCGTGTCGGGGGAAAGGGTGAGGATTTCCTCGCGGTTTGTGCGCAGCGCGTCGGCGTAGCTGATGCTGCCGCCGCCCATCGAGCCGGCGAAGACGGCGTCGCCGACGATGGCGACGGGTTTCGCAAGGCCGGAGACGACGTAGGTGATGCCGCCTTTCGAGTGGCCCCATGTGAGGCGCGAGCCGATGCGCAGCGCGCCGGCGCTCCACGTCCGCCCGGCGGCAAAGGACTCAGCGCCGTCGAGCGGCTCGCGTCCGCCGACAAAAACCTGCGCGCCGGTCTTCGCCTTCAGGCGGTCGAGGTCGAAGATGTGGTCGCCGTGCGTGTGGGTGAGGAGGATCAGTTTCACGCGCAGTTTTTTCTCCGCGATGAGCGCGAGCATCTCCGTGCAGTCCGCGCCGGTGTCAAAGGCGACGGCCTCGCCGCTGGCCGCGTCCCACGCGAGGTAGGAGTTCACCGTCATGTCGTCGAATGGCGTGGTGAATTGCGCGAGTCCGTCGAGCGAAACGGGCGCGGGCAGGTAGGCGCGGTTGCCGAGCGCCGAGAGCGCGTCGGCTTTCAAACCCAGTGCGGGAGCCACTGCGCGGGCGGTGGTCTCGTCCCACGCGCCGCCGCGCAGGCTGGCGATGGCTGCCGCGGAGACGCCCGTGGTTTCGGCGAGCTGGGCATCGGTGAGTTTCAATCCGCGCATCGCCTTGCCGACGATGTCGGAGAAATTGTCTTCGAGTGGGAGGGCCATGTGTGTGGAAAAGCTGGCGGCGCCTCAGCGGCCGTACGGTCTCTGGCCGAGGAAATTTCCCGGCGGGAAGTAGTTCGCGACGATGTACACATTCCCGCTCGCCGCGCGGGCGTAGCCGTAGCCGACGGCGGTCGTGCCGCTCCACACCATCTGCGTGTAGTGGCCGACCCGCGCGAAATTCGCCTGCGTGATCGGCTCGCCTCGGTAGGCCGTGCGCTCGCTCAGCCAGTCGTCGGCGGCGTCCGCTGCGGAGGGATTGCCGCCGCTGGCCTGCCACACGTTTTCGCCAAAGTCCTGGCGTCCGCTGTGGACGAGCCCGGCGTCGCGGTCGGCAAGCCGCTGCGCCCACTCCTGCGCGATCGCCGCGCAGTCCGCGCTCCACTCCAGCGGGGCCACGCCCTTTGCGGCGCGCGCTTCATTGTGGACCTGGAGAAAGGCCGCGCGTCCCGCCGCGCCACCCGCGCCGCGGACGACGGGCACCGGCACTGCGCGCGGCGGATACTTCACGGGCGGCGGCGGCAGCTCCGCGACCCTGCCGCGGCGACCGCCGCCGAGCGCGATCTCCTGCTGCGCATCTCCGGTGACCTCGTAGCGGCCCACGACATCGTAGCCGACTTTGAAAATCCAAATGTGACCGGGAAAGGTGCCGATGATGCGCGGCTGGCCGTCCGGCGGGAGCGCGCCGTAGTTCACCTGTCCGGCGTACGGCTGCTGCCATACGAGGCTGACGGGCGAGCCCGTGTTGTTCGTGACCGAGAGCTGCACCTGCCGCTTCGGATTCTCGCGCGGCGGCGCCTCGCGGCGCGGCGCGACGAGGCCGGGATTCTTGTCCTGGAAGGCATTCCAGAGCTGCTCCAGTGGCGACACTTTCTTCACCTCCTCCTTTTTCTTCTCCTTCTCCTTTCCGAATACGGCGGGAGAGAATAGGGTGGCCGCGCCGAAAAGCGCGATGACGGGGAGGAGCAGGGAGCGCGTCTTCATGGCGGCATTCTTCCCCTCACCGCATGACGGTCAAGCCCCGCGAGCGCCAATGCGCGCCGCGCCCGCGTCACGTCTCCGGGATTGCCTCGGCCACATGCTGCGCCTGCGCGGGCGCGACGAAGAGGATGCACACCGTCGCCAGCGCGAGGATCGCCGCGCTCGCGAAGAATGACGTGCGCGCGTAGTCCGCATCGGCATCGCGCGACACGAGCGCGAATCCGATCACCGGCCCGAGGAAGCGCCCGAGGCTGCCCGCGCTTTGCATCAGCCCGAGCAGGCGGCCCTGGCAGTGCGCGTCGGTCGTGCGCGAGGCGAGCCCGTTGAGCGTGGGCGTGACGAAACTGTTTCCCAGTGAAATGCCGAAGCACACGACCATAAGCACGCCGAGCGAATGCGTAAAAGGCAGCGCCGCCATGCTCAGCGCGAGCACGACCGCCCCGACGACGGCGAGCTGCTTTTCAATCGGGCGCTTGAGCAGCCGGCGGAGCAGGCCGCCTTGGAAAACCACGCCGAGTAGGCCCACGTAGGCGAGCAGGTAGCCGACCTGCGCGGGGTTGTAGTCGAAGCGCTTTTCGCAATAGAGCGCGAAGAGCGCGGTCATGATCGAAAAGCCCGTCACTGACGCGAGCTGGCTCGCGAGGATCGCCGAGATCATGCCGGCCCGGCCTCCGTGGAAAACCTCGCCGACGGTGGCGCGGTGACGGGCGCGCTCTCGCGACTCCGCTGTCAGCGTCTCCGGCAGGCGCAGCCACACGAGCAGCGCATTGAGCAGCGCGAGGCCCGCGGCGAAATAGAACGGCGTCTGAACGGAGAGAAATTGATTCAGCCAATGAAGCAACGGATTGAGAAAACTGAAAAATCCGTGGGCTTCGTGGATCTGAGTGCTCAGCACGCCGCCGATGGCTGGCCCGATCATGAAGCCCAGCCCGAACGCCGCGCCCACCAGCCCCATGTTTCGCGAGCGGTTTTCCTTCGTTGTCACGTCCGCGATGCACGCCATCGCCGTCGAGATGTTTCCCCCGCTCGCGCCGTCGATCATCCGCCCGAGCAGCAGCATCCACACGGTATTCGCCGCGCCGAGGATCACGAAGCCCACCGCCGTCCCGATGATGCTCACGACGAGCACCGGCTTGCGCCCGATCCGGTCGGACACCTTCCCAAAGAGCGGCGCGCAGATGAGCTGGAGGAGCGAGTAGATTCCCACGATCCACATCAGCTCCGAATTCGTCGCCCCGATCCGCGAGCCCTCCGCGTAGAGCGGCAGCACCGGGATCACGATCCCGAAGCCCACCATGTCGATGAACAGCGTGAGAAAGATGAGCGCGAGCGGCGAGCGCTGGGGAGTGGGAGCGGCGGTGTTTTCCAAGGAAGCGGCAGGGTAAAAGTGGAAAGCGAAAGGGGAAGTGGAAAGTGCCGGCGCGTGCGGCTACGCGCCTTTGCCGTCCACCCGCGCGAGCTGCGCATCGTGCCAGCGCGAGAGCGTGAGCAGCGCGGCAAGCGCCCCGACGAATGCCAGCGCGATGTCCTTCTGCGTGTCGAACCCATCGCCCTGCGTGCCGAGGAAAGAGTCCGCGGCCTCCTTGCTCACGACCGCCGCCGCCCACTCCGCGAGTTCATACGTGGCGCTCACGGCCAGGCAGATGCTCACGACGAGAAACGGCAGCCACGTCGGCTTCGCCAGTACGCCACGCCGCAGCAGGATCTCCCGCGCGATGAGCGCCGGCACAAAGCCCTGCACAAAATGCCCGAGGCGGTCGTAGTGATTCCGGCCCAGATGCAGCGCCTCCTTTACCCACTCGCCCGCCGGCACGAGCGCGTAGGTGTACTTCCCGCCCACGCAGAGCAGGATCATGTGCAGCGCGATCAGCGTGAGCACGAGATCGGTGAAGCGAAAGCGCCGCCACACCGCCGCCAGTGCCGCCAGGCCCGCGATCGTCGGCGCCACCTCCAGCCACCAAGTCAGCCGGTCATGTGGCGCGATGCCGGACCACGCCAGCACCGCGAGCACGGCGGCGAGGAGGGCAAGATGGAGCGGCGACATTCCACGCATCGTGGCAGGCGCGCGCAGCGTGGCAATCGCGCAGCGTTTCGGATTGGCACCCGCGTCCCGCGCGCTACTTTCCGACCCATGGAAACTCCATACGCACCCGAGCCCGCCTCGGTCCCGACTCTCACCGCTCCCAGCAAAGACGAGCGCCTGTGGGGCATGCTCGCCCACGTCAGCGCGTTCGCCATGTACTTCACCGTCATCGGCCACATCGTCGGTCCGCTCATCATCTGGCTGTCGAAACGAGACGGCAGCCCGTTCATCGACGACCAGGGCAAGGAGGCGCTCAATTTTCAGATCTCCTGGACCATCTACATGATCGGCTCCTTCGTCCTCTTCATCACCGTCATCGGCGCGATCATCGCCATCCCGCTCTTCGTGGTCCTCCCCATCTTCCACATCGTCTGCATGATCATCGCCGCCATCAAAGCCAACGACGGCGTCGCCTTCCGCTACCCGCTCACGATCCGCATTTTGTAGGTCGGGATTTCGGGGTCTTAATCCTGAGCTTAATCGTAATCCCGCCCGGAGGGCGGAATGGCAAGGCGGCGCCGGACTCCGCGGATGATGCGCACTCCGCTTGCCGATTAGGAATAAGACTGAGCCGTATCGGTGCAGTTAGGTTTTGGATAAATGCAGAGGCGCAGAGACGCGGAGAGCGCAAAGGGGTGATTGGAAGCGCCCACCATTTGGTGACTCGGATTCGACGGGGGGAAACCTCCGCGAACTCTGCGCCTTTGCGCCTCTGCGTTTAAAATCCATCGTCTCCAACTGCATGGATTCGGCTGAGAGCCCGCCCACCGACACGAGCACTGAAAATGCGCAGCATCCGCTCGGTGCCGATCGGCGGACGCCCGCGCCGGCCCTGCGGATCATGCGGCCCGATCACCGCGCAGAGCCGCGCCCAAGGCACCGCCTGCTCCATTTCCCCAGGAAACCTCTCCCGCCGCGTCACCCTCTTCTTCCCGGCATATTCGGAATGCGCGAAGCTCAGTCGCTGCTTAATTCCCACCACTTTACCAAACCTCCCCTTCGTTGCCTTTCCCTTTCTCCAGCGGATGGCGATTGAATCAGCGGCTCCCTAGCTGATCTCCCGCGAGCGCGGCTCGCGGTCCTTCGTCGTCGCCGTCGAGGGCACCGTCACGAACGGCCCGCCGGCGAGCGGCGCAGCCTTGCTGAAAGCCACGTCGGGCATGTCGCTGGCGCGGCCCGCGAGCGGGAAATCCTTCCGCAGCGGGTAAAAGGGATACCCGTCCCACATCAGGATGCGGCGCAGGTCGGGGTGTCCGGCGAATTTGATCCCGAACATGTCAAAAGCCTCGCGCTCATGCCAGTCCGCGGTCGGCCAGATGTCGATGACCGACGGCACCTCCAGTGCATCCTCGGAGACCGTGATCTTCAGGCGCAGCGAGTCGCCTTTCTCCAGATGGTAAAGCTCATACACGACCTCAAAGCGCGGCTCCTCGCCGAAATTATCGACGCCGCTGAGATCGATCAGAAAACTGAAGCCCAGCGTCTCCTTGCAATAGGCGCACAGTTCTTTGATTTCAGTCCGCTCGACGAGCAGCGTCGTCTCCCCGCGGAACTCGATCTTCCTGGTGACCTTGAACTTCGCCTGAATGGCGCTGACAGCGGCGTTGATGGATGCAGCCATGACGGATTAGGAATTCATCGCCGCATAAAGCGCGGGTTTCTGCTCCTTGAGCGCGGGCTCGGTTTCGATCTTCCGCTGCAGCCGCATCAGCCCCTCCAGCAGCGCTTCCGGCCGCGGCGGGCAGCCGCTGATATACACATCCACCGGGATGAGTTGGTCGATCCCCTGGAGCACCGCGTAACTGCGATACATGCCGCCGCTTGAGGCGCATGCGCCCATGGCGATGCACCACTTTGGCTCCGGCATCTGGTCCCAGATGCGCTTCACGGCGAGCGCCATTTTGTATGTCACCGTCCCCGCCACGATCATCACGTCGCTCTGCCGGGGGGAGAAACGCATCACCTCCGCACCAAACCGTGCGATGTCGAAACGCGATGCGCCCGCCGCCATCAGCTCGATCGCGCAGCACGCCAGACCCATCGGCATCGGCCACAGCGAATTCTTCCGCATCCAGTTCATCGCGGCATCGACCTGGGTGAAAATGATGTTTCCCTCGATCTTCGAGTCGTATGCGGCCGGGGTGATTTCAGGCATGGGCGGACTCTAGGAACCCCCTGAAACGCAGCAAGGGGATTTTGTGAAATGTTTCACAAGCTGGAGTGCCCCAAAAAGGCCAGAAACCCTACTCAGGCTTCTTGGCGCGCTTTTTCGGCGCTGGCTCCGGGGGAAATAGCGGCCCGGCTAAGGTGGGCTTTTTCCCGTCGATCATGAGTTTGTCATGCGAGGGAAACGTATCCCTCTCATCGCCGCTGAGGGAGTAGTTGATCAGATCCAAGGTCGCACCCTCCTTTATCTCCTTTAGCCGTTTGGAGGGAACAAGGAGAAGAACCTCTGTCGGGTTGAGTTTTCGCTCCATGATCTCATGGCGAATATTCGCCGTGCGGACCATAGAACTGATCGCTTCCAATCGTTTTGGATCGCCGTCGGGCACGTCCAAGACAATCAAGTAGTGGGCTGGTACAACGGAACTGTATGTCGTGGCAACTGAGCCCGCCTGCTCGTAGTCCATTTCTCCTCGCCACAGCCACTCGACAATCGTGCCATGCAAATTGAGTGGTTTGGTCGGCCCGAACGGAACGGCCACGGCGAATAGCGGACTAAGGAAAATCACAACACGGATGGTCAGCGAGAGTGGCTTCATATGTTGGACAGATTGGGCGCGGATCGGACTTTTGCCCTCCTACTACTGGTAAACTTGCCCCATTTCGACCGCCTATTTCACCGGCTCGAAAATGGGTTCGCCGAGGTAAAACGCATCGGCGACGCCTTCGCGGTAGGCTTCGAGCGATTCGGGCGTGGAGTTCACGCGGAGGTTGCTGTAGCGGCCGTCCTCGTTCTGCCAGCGCTCGTGCCAGAAGACGCAGGCTTTGAGGTTCGGATAGCGCGGGTCTTTCATCCACCGGAAGCCGTCGCGAATCCACTGGGCCTTGCTGCCTTTGCCGGGGAATTCGCCGACGCCCCACTCGCAGACCATGACGGGTTTGCTGGCATCGATGCGGCGCAGTTCCTCGTATGGCCAGTCGAAGAGGGGAAAGAAGGGCGCCCATTCATCGTCGGCAAACTGAGCGCCGTAGAGGCTGAAGCCGAGCCAGTCGCAGTACTCGGGGCCGGGGTAGTACTCCGCAGCGAGGTTCCACTCCTCCTGCGGGAGCGAGTAATTCATGAGGTGCAGCACCCACTGGACGTTCTTCGCGCCGCGCGCGCGGACGCGATCAACTACGTGTCGGTAGGCCTTTTTGAATGTCTCGGGGCCGACGTAGCGCTCGTTCGGCGGCTTGGTGCCTTCGACCATTGTGTCGCCGCCGTAGTGCAGGCCGCTCCAGGGGAACCAGGAGCCGTTCATCTCATTGGCAAAGGAGACGATCATCGGCTCGCCAAAGTCGCGCGCCTTGTCCGCCCACATGTCGATGTAGGCGTCGTGCGCTCCGTCGATGATGCTGGTGATGGAGTATTTGTCCGGCCCGCGACCCTCGGCGTATGGGCGGTCCCACGGCGACCAGAAGATGAGCGGCACGGAATGGTGCGCGGCGATGATACGGACATTCGCCTCGGGAAAGGTCTGCTCGCCCCAGTAGCTGGAGCTGGCGACGATGGCCTGGTGTTTGCCGACAAGCGTGTCGAACTGCTCGACGCCCTCCAGCGTCACGCCGTCCTCCTTTTCGCCCCAGTCCATGTATGCGCCGGTGTAGGCGCCGTGGGCGGGGATGACTAATTTCCGGTTCTCGATTTTCGATTCCCGATTGGCCGCCGGGTTCGATCCGGGGTCGCGGTGGCACGCGGCGCAGAGAGCCAGTGCGATTGAAAGGATGGAGCGGCTAAGAATTCGGGAATCCAAAATCAAAAATCGAAAATGCTACGCCCTGCTCGGCACGCTGGCGGTGCGCTCCAGTTTTCCCCAGGTAACGAAGGCGCCCTTCACCGCGTGGAAAATGGACTTCCAAATGACCCACGCGAGCAGCGGGCGATAGATGAAGCGCATCGGCAGGATGAGGAATGCGCGGTGCAGCGGCTCTCGCTCCATCCAGCACGCGAGGAGTGCGAGGAAAACGTCCATGCCAAGCACGGCGACGAACCAGTACCAGATGCCGGCGGCATGGCCGAGGATGAGGGAGTAGAGCAGGATGGCATCGACGAGCGGCGTGACCGCGACGAGGCCGATCTGCATGAACCAGATGTTTGGCAGGCTGAACCAGCCGAGCGCGGGATAGCGTGGATTGAAGACGAGATCGCGATGTTTCCACAGACACTGCATCGTCCCAAAGGCCCAGCGAAAACGCTGCTTTGCGAGCGTGGAAAAAGTCTCGGGGGCCTCCGTGTGCGCCACGGCGTGCGGGGCGTAGTCGATATGGTAGCCGAGGCGGTGAAGCGTCAGGGTGAGGTCGGTGTCCTCGGCGAGCGTGTCGTGCGAAAATCCGCCGGCCGCCGAGATCGCGCTTTTGCGCAGGGCGCTGATGGCGCCCGGGACCACGGTGATGCAGTTGCTCGCGGTGTAGGCGCGGCGGTCGAGATTGAAGCCGCAGATGTACTCGAGGCTCTGGCAGCGCGCGACGAAGGTGCGCAGATTGCCGACACGCGCATTGCCACTGACCGCGCCGGTGAGCGGATTGGCCAGCGGCTGCACGAGGGCGCGGAGCGTGCCGCGCTCAAACTGCGTGTCCGCATCGAGAAAGGCCACGATGCCGTGCCGCGCCAGCGCCACGCCTTTTCTCAGCGCGGCGGACTTCCCGGCGTTTGCCTGCCGGATCAGACGAATCCGGGGCTCCGTGGCCGCGATGCGCCCGACCTCTTCGGCCGTGTTGTCCTTCGAGCCGTCGTCCACGACCACGATTTCGATCTCGCCCTCGTAGTCCGTCTGCAACACCGACTGCAGGGTTTGCACGATGACCTTGCCCTCGTTGTATGCGGCGATCACGACGCTCAGCGGGGGAGTGAAAATTGACGACGGTTCCTGGCTCATGGCCGATTTGCGCGCATCGCGGTGGTGCAGGTGCGCGAGCCACGCGACGACGAGCGTGCGGACGACGACCAGCCCGGTGGACACGATCATGAAGGCCCAGAAGAACTCGACCACGGCGTGCCACGCACGGAATCCGGTGCTCGCGACGATGCGCTCGACCGGCTGGTGTGTCCTGTCGAGCGGCGGCATCAGGTCGTCGCGCGGGATATTCAGCAGTTCGCCGAGCGAGACGATGCTGTCGCGGCGGGCATGCAGGTAGTCGATGATCTGTGGCAGCGCCTCGACCGTCTGCGAGCGATCCCCGCCCGCGTCGTGGAGCAGGATGATGTTTCCCTCGGCGCGGAGATCCTTCACGCGCTGGACGATCTCCGCGGCGCCGGGCTGCGCCCAGTCCTGCGGGTCGATCTTTTCGAGGACGATGGTGTAGCCGAGGTCTTCGGCGAGCTTGAGCGGGGCGAGCTCGGAAAGGTCGGTCGGGTTGGAGTCGGCGTTGTAGGGCGGGCGGAAGAGCGAGGTGGAGCGTCCGGTGATGCTCTGGATCAGGCGCTGCGTGGCATCGAGCTCGAGCTGCATCTGCCAGCCGGACATCACTGCGAGATTGCGGTGGGAGTAGGTGTGGTTGCCGATTTCATGGCCCTCCGCGAGGATCCGCCGGACGAGTCCCGGGTGGTCTTCACAGTTTTGTCCCACGAGGAAAAAGGCCGCCTTTACGCCGTGCTCCTTGAGGATGTCGAGGATCTTGGGCGTCCACTCAGGATCGGGTCCATCGTCGAAAGTGATCGCCGCGTGATGCTCCGCGCCGGCGCCCTGATGGAAGAGGATCGGGTAGGTGGGGAAGTCGGTGTACTCCGCGCTGAGCAAGCCGTCGGGCCCGAGCTTCACGGCGCGCGTGCCGTCGTCGTGCGTGAGATCGACGGTGACGACCTCGCCCCGGCCGACGTTCGTCACGCTGAGATTGGTCTTGAGCTGGCCGAGCGCCCGGAGCGCGCCGATGCCGGGCGGGCCGCGCATTTCCATGACTTCCCAGATCTGCGGGTCCTCGGTGCCGAGCCGGCTGATGCCGAGGCCGCCGAAGCGTGCTGCGCGTACGGTGCGGAGCTGATTGTGAAACGAGATCGCGTCGAGGAAGGTGACGCTGTGTTCGCCGTCGGGCTCCGAGTATTCGTACTGCCCGTTGTAGTCCGGCGCGGCGACGGTGACCTTTTCCGCATCCTGATCCGCCCCGGCGTAGCTCGCGCGGCTCATCGCATCCTTGAAGCCGATGGTCTCGGCTTTTTGGGTCGTTGTGTTCCAGTCGTAGGCATACGCGCCGAGCAGGCCGATCCACTGCGCCGGCTCGCCGTAGAGCCAGTGGCCTTGGGAGTCGGCCTTGGTGATGACGTCCATCCACCCCTCCATCCACGTCTGCGCGGCGATCGGGCCGGGTGCATCGCTCTCGGAGTTCTCGTCATGCAGGACGGCGATGAAACGATCGACCGTGAGTACCAGCGCCGGGATGTCGAAGGTTTCAAAGTCTTCGCCGAGCGAGACCATGAACCACAGTTCCATCTTCGCGTCAGCGAGGGCGTCGGCGATTTGGGCGATGAGGTCGGTGTAGCCGGTCTTGTATGCGGGATCGAGCTGCTGCCAGTCGATGATGAGCCCGCCGGCCCGGACGCTTCGCAATGCGGCCACGAGTGCGCTCACGAAGCGGGCACGCTTGTCGGCCGAGCCGTTGGCGAGGTTTTCCACGGCCTCGGGCTGCCACGTGCTGCCCTGCAGATTGTGCAGGATGGGCATGAGCGTGAGCCCGTGCGCGGAGGCGAAGGTGGTGAGACGCGGCTCGGTGTCGGTGACGAGCCGGCTGTCGGTGCCTTGCAGCGAGAACCATTCGGGCGCGAGGTGGGTGAGCGAGGAGGCGTGCTTTTGGAGTGAGGTGAAGCTGTTTGGATCCCAATCGACGTAGAGCCCAAGCCGGATTTCGCTGCGCGATGTCTGGAGCTGCGCGCGGATGCGCGAGAGGCGGTCCTGCGCGGCCTTGGATGTGCCGTAGAGTTTTGAGAGGGTCGCGGCGTCGGGGTTCTCGTCCGCGAGCTGCGCGTTGAGCTGGTCGAGTTTCTTTTTGAAACTCAGGGCGTTCGGATCGTTCTTTTCCGTCCGGATCGCTGTCTTGAGCTGGCCTTTGAGCGAGCGGGCGGAGGCGGCGACGCGCAGCTCCGGGTGGACGAGGAGTGCGCGAAAAAACCAGACGACTGCGAGGGCGAGGAGGAGGCCCGAGAGCACGAGCAAGCGGCGCAGGCGGGGCCAGCGCCTCCCCTGGGGGTCCTGGAAAATGAACCGGCCGGCCGGCGGATCGTCCGCGGGTTTGCTCATCGGTGGCGCATGCTGGCGGCGGTGCGGAGATGGCGGATGCCTTTCACTTTGATTCCGGAAACCGGAAAAAGCCCGCGGCAGTCGCGTTCGTCCGCGCGGCGATCTGGTCGAGCGGCTCATCGCGCAGCCTGGCGATGAATTCGGCGGTGGTGCGTGTGTGGGCGGGCTCGCAGCGCTTTCCGCGGAATGGCACGGGCGCGAGGAAGGGGCTGTCCGTTTCGAGCATGAAAGCGTCGCCGGCGATGGTGCGCGCGGTCTCCTGCGCGGCGTGCGCGCTTTTGAATGTGACGATGCCGGTGAAGGAGACGATGTGCCCGAGTGCTGTGATCTCCCCGGCTTGCGCTGGCGGTTTTCCAAAGCAGTGGAAGACGGCGCGCAGTCTGCCGGTGTGTTTTTTCAGGATGGAAAGGGTGTCGTCCCACGAGTCGCGCTCGTGGATGACGACGTTCAGGCCCAGCTCGGCGGCGAGGTCGAGCTGCTGCTCGAAGGCGATGGCCTGGGTGTTCTTCAGCGCGCTGGCGCGCACTTCGACCGAGAAGTCGCCGGGCTCTCCGGTGATGACCGCGCCGCCGATCGCCTCCAGATCTGCGCGTGCGCCCGCGCCGGGGAGGCGGTGGTAGTCCATCCCGGTCTCGCCGATGGCGACGACGCGCGGGCTTTGCGCGAGGACGCGCAGTTCGTCGATAAAGCCGGGCGCGGCTTCGTCGGCGGAATTCGGGTGTACGCCGACTACGGCGAAGACGTGCGGGTATTTCTCCGCGAGCGCTACCGCGCGGCGGCTGCTCTCGACGGAGGTGCCGATGCTCAGGATCCGCGTGACGCCGGCCGCTGCGGCGCGGTCGAGGACGGCTTCGAGGTCGCCCGCGAAGTCGGGGAAGTCGAGGTGGGCGTGGGTGTCGGTGAGCATGCGGGCGCCGGGGGTCTGGTTCGTAATCCTAATCTTACTCGTAATCTCCCACGTCGCTCGATTGCGGCTGCCGGCCGCCGATTACGATTACGAGTAGGATTACGATTTCGAGCGTCCGCCTTTCCACTACCACTGGATGACGGAGCTCGCCCACGTCAGCCCGCCGCCGAAGACGACGAGGAGCACGTAGTCGCCGACTTCCATCCGCCCGGTGCGGTTCGCCTCGTCGAGGGCGATCGCGACTGCGGCGGCGCTGGTGTTGCCGTAGCGGTCGAGATTGATTACGAAGCGCTCCATCGGGATGTCCATGCGGGAGGCGATGGCTTCGATGATGCGGAGATTCGCCTGGTGCGGGATGATGCAGGCGAGGTCGGAGGGTTTGAGATTGGCGTCGGCGAGCGCGCGGGTGGCGGCGTCGAGCATGGAGGTGACGGCGTGTTTGTAGGTCTCCTTGCCGTTCATCTTGATGCAATTGAGCCGCTGGTCGGCGTTGTCTTTGGTGACGGGGGAGCGGGACGCGCCGCCGGGGATGTAGAGGATGTCCGAGAGGCCGCCGTCGCTCGCCATGTAGGTGGAGATGACGCCGTGCCCGCCGCCGCGGTGCCGCAGGATGGCAGCGCCCGCGCCGTCGCCGAAGAGGACGCAGGTGTTCCGGTCGGTCCAATCGACGATGCTGGAGAGCTTCTCCGCGCCGATGACCAGGATGGTATCGTAGGTGTGCGACGTGATGAACTGCTGCGCGATTTCGATGGCGTAAAGGAAGCCCGCGCACGCCGCGCTCACGTCGAAACACGCGGCGTTTTTCGCGCCGATCTTGTGCTGCACGAAACACGCGGTGCTCGGGAAAAACATGTCGGGCGTGATCGTAGCGACGAGGATGAGGTCGATTTCGTCGGCAGTGATGCCCGCGTTTTCCATCGCGGCGAGCGCGGCTTTCGCGGCGAGGTCGCTCGTGCTTTCGTCGTCCGCCGCGATGCGCCGTTCCTTGATGCCGGTACGGGAAACGATCCACTCGTCATTGGTCTCCACCATCTTTTCGAGGTCGCCATTCGTCAGCACGCGCTCCGGCACGTAGCTGCCCGTGCCGATGATGGAGACGGTGCGCTTGGACTTAACTTTGCGGACTGGTGGCAGCGGAGGGTTCATAACGTTGCACGGCTTCGACAATGTGGGGATTCACCTGATGGCGGATGGATTCGCAAGCCATGCGGATGGCGTTGCGGATAGCGAACGACGAACTGCCGCCGTGGGCGATGATGCAGACGCCGTTCACGCCGAGCAACGGCATCCCGCCGTATTCGTCGGAATTGGTTTTGGTGTGGATGCGCTTGAGCGCGGGCTTGGCGAGCAGTCCACCGAGGCTGGTGATGAGGCCCTGTTTGATCTCGTGCTTCACCCAGCGAAAGATCGCGTGGGCGATGGCCTCGCTCGTTTTCAAAACGATGTTGCCAGTGAAACCATCCGCGACCACGACTTCGACCGGGTTTTCAAAAAGATCGTGTCCCTCGACGTTGCCGCGAAAATTCAGGCCGCTCG
>JANOBH010000164.1:0-1710 GCA_031411535.1 Chthoniobacter sp.
CCCACGCGCCGGGTCGGCGAGTCGGGTGTGATCAGCTCCGGGTGGGCGTCCTCGATGTCGCGCAGCTCGCGGAAGAGCGCGTCGTACTCCGCGTCGGAAACCGTGGGCGCGGCTTCGTCGTAGTAGCGGCGGTTGTGCTCCTCAAGCTCCTGCCGGAGCCGGGCGGCGCGTGCTGAAATATCGGGCATAAAGCGTGGCGGTGAGCAGCGTGCCGGCGATGGCGCCGAGGGTGTCGGCGGTCCAGTCGTAGGGATCGGCGCCGGAGCGGTTCGGGGTGAAAAGCTGGTGGATTTCATCGACCGCGCCGAAGACGGAAATGGCGGCGATGGTGAAGACGGCCACGCGTTTCCACGGCCACGCGGTGCCCCAGCGGAGTGCGAGTGTGAGATTCACGGAGCCGGCGAGAAAGGCGATGAAGTGCGCGGCCTTGTCCCACATTTGGAAAGGGGCGATGTCGTTGATCTGCGGCGGCGTCATCGAGGAGAGGACGGTGATCGTGGCGGCCCAGATGGCCACGCCCGACCAGGCGATGATGCGGAGCCATTTGGGGACGGGACGGTTCACGGGAAGATTGAGTGCGCGGGGAGTTTTCATGATAGTCCGGGGATGGAAAGTCCAAAGCTCATCCTCGGAATCGAAGGCGGCGGCACGAAGACGGAGTGGGTGCTCCTGACCGGGGAGGCTGATGCCAGCAGGATTCTGAGCCAGGGCGTGCTGCCGGCGGCGAATCTCCGGCTGATCTCCGACGAGGCGCTCGGGCAGCTCTTTTCCGTGCTCCCGCGGGATGCCACGCACGTCGGCGTCTTCCTCGCGGGGTGCGCGACGGAGGAGGATCGCACGCGGCTGCGCGGGCTGGCGGAGCGGGCGTGGCCGCGCGCGGCGGTGGCTGTGGGGAGCGACCGGGACTCGGGTCTGGCGACGGCGTTTGGCGCGAAGGACGGGATCGCGGTGATCGCGGGGACGGGCGCGGCGGTGCATGGGCGGCGCGGGGAGCGGGTGGAAAAGGCGGGCGGCTGGGGACATGTGCTCGGTGATCGCGGCGGCGGCTACAGCCTGGCGGTGCAAGGGCTGCGGCTGGTGCTGACACATTATGATTTGAACCAGCGGATCACGCCGCTGGCGGAGGAAATCCTGCGGCTGCTGGCGCTGAACCGGCTTCAGGACCTCGTCGGCTGGGCGATGCAGGCAGACAAGATGAGCGTGGCGCGGCTGGCGCCTGCGATTTTTCACGCGGCGAAACACGGCGAACCGGAGATGCTGACGATGCTCCAGGAAGGCGCGAGCGTGCTGGCGGAATTCACGCGTGCGGTGGCGCAGCGGCTGGAATATCGCGCTGCGCCGGTGCGGCTGGTCGGCGGTCTGTTTACGCATCACGAGGAGTACGCGGCGCTTTTTAAATACCGGCTGAGCATCCTGCTGCCGGATGCGGAGGTGCGCGTGTGCGACGAGAGCGGCGCGCTCGGGGCGGCGTGGCTCGCCGAGGCGGGGAAGGGCGAAAGGCGAAGGCCGAAAGGCGAAACGGAAAGCATGCCGGACGATGCGGGGTCGCTGGCGGGCGCGGCGACGGAGCAGGGGAATCCGCGGTCGGTGGATCTGGAGGAGCGGACGACGGCGGAACTGGTGGACCTTTTCACGACGGAGGAGGAAAACGTGGCGCGCGCGCTGGCGGTGTGCCGGGCGGAGTTGATCGCGGCGGTCGATCTCACGGGC